>NZ_JAJCLZ010000054.1 GCF_020559915.1 Ruminococcus sp. 210702-SL.1.03 | reverse complement strand
TACCTATCTTTCCAGCCCGTTGCCAGGCAAGTATTTTCGGCGTAGATGAGCTTAACTTCTGTGTTCGGCATGGGAACAGGTGGGACCTCATCGCAATCATCACCGACTTTTTAAAGACCGTTTTAACAGCCTCAAAATTGAATAAGAAAACTTCTTTCAAATCATAAACTAAGGTTAAGCCCTCGACCGATTAGTACTCGCTAGCTGAATGTGTTACCACACTTACACTTTGAGCCTATCAACCCGGTAGTCTTCCGGGGGTCTTACTCCTTTAAGGATGGGATATCTTATCTTAAGGGCGGCTTCACGCTTAGATGCCTTCAGCGTTTATCCGTTCCGCACATAGCTGCCCAGCTGTGCCACTGGCGTGACAACTGGTGCACCAGAGGTGCGTCCATCCCGGTCCTCTCGTACTAGGGACAGCTCCTTGCAAATATCCTACGCCCACGACAGATAGGGACCGAACTGTCTCACGACGTTCTGAACCCAGCTCGCGTACCGCTTTAATTGGCGAACAGCCAAACCCTTGGGACCGAATACAGCCCCAGGATGCGATGAGCCGACATCGAGGTGCCAAACCTCCCCGTCGATGTGGACTCTTGGGGGAGATCAGCCTGTTATCCCCAGGGTAGCTTTTATCCGTTGAGCGACGGCATTTCCACTCACATACCGCCGGATCACTAACTCCAACTTTCGTTACTGCTCGAACCGTCATTCTCGCAGTTAGGCTCGCTTTTGCGTTTACACTCTGATGCATGGTTTCCATCCATGCTGAGCGAACCTTTGAGCGCCTCCGTTACTGTTTAGGAGGCGACCGCCCCAGTCAAACTGCCCACCTAACAATGTCCCCCGACTTGATTCAAAGCCGCAGGTTAGAATTCCAGCACTCCAAGAGTGGTATCCCAAGGTCGACTCCACATCAGCTGACGCCAATGCTTCCTAGTCTCCCACCTATCCTGTACATGAAATACCGAAATCCAATATTAGGCTACAGTAAAGCTCCATGGGGTCTTTCCGTCTAGTCGCGGGTAACCGGCATCTTCACCGGTACTACAATTTCGCCGGGCGGGTTGTTGAGACAGTGCCCAGATCATTACACCATTCGTGCGGGTCAGAACTTACCTGACAAGGAATTTCGCTACCTTAGGACCGTTATAGTTACGGCCGCCGTTTACCGGGGCTTCAATTCAATGCTCTCACATCTCCTCTTAACCTTCCGGCACCGGGCAGGTGTCAGCCCCTATACGTCATCTTTCGATTTAGCAGAGACCTGTGTTTTTGATAAACAGTTGCCTGGGCCTATTCTCTGCGACCTGCTCTCGCAGGCACCCCTTATTCCGAAGTTACGGGGTCAACTTGCCGAGTTCCTTAACAACCCTTCTCCCGTTGGCCTTAGAATCCTCTTCCTATCTACCTGTGTCGGTTTGCGGTACGGGCGCCTTAGCATACCATGCAGCTTTTCTTGTCTTCGTCCAGACTTGCTTCCCTACTAATTTTCGGTCCCTTTCGACCGGGTCAACCATCGCCCGGCTCAAGTCCTTTCAAAGCGTCCCTGCATTTAAGTTTCGGCGGCTACGGAATTTCAACCGTATGTGCATCGGCTACGCATTTAAGCCTCACCTTAGCTCCCGGCTTACCCTGAGCGGACGAACCTTCCTCAGGAAACCTTAGATTTTCGGCCATTATGATTCTCACATAATTCTCGCTACTCATTCCGGCATTCTCACTTCTGTAAAGTCCACCAGCGCTTCCGCTCTGACTTCACCCCTTACACAACGCTCTCCTACCACTGTGTCATAAGACACAATCCTAAGCTTCGGTATACTGTTTAGCCCCGTTGAATTTTCGGCGCAGAGTCACTCGACCAGTGAGCTATTACGCACTCTTTTAATGTATGGCTGCTTCTAAGCCAACATCCTGGTTGTTTATGCAATTCCACATCCTTTTCCACTTAACAGTATTTAGGGACCTTAGCTGTAGATCTGGGCTCTTTCCCTTTCGACAACGAAACTTATCTCACGCTGTCTGACTCCCGTAAAACAATTATCCGGCCTTCTTAGTTTGATAAGGTTCAGTAATCTCTCGACCCCTAGCCTATTCAGTGCTTTACATCCGGTAATCTATTACGAGGCTAGCCCTAAAGCTATTTCGGAGAGAACCAGCTATATCCGAGTTCGATTGGAATTTCTCCGCTACCCACATCTCATCGCCGGCCTTTTCAACGGACGTGCGTTCGGCCCTCCATGGAGTTTTACCTCCACTTCAGCCTGGACATGGGTAGGTCACACGGTTTCGGGTCTATTGCATACGACTTAACGCCCTTTTCAGACTCGCTCTCGCTTCGGCTCCGAGCCTTAAGCTCTTAACCTCGCCGCATACAATAACTCGCCGGACCATTCTACAATAGGTACCCGATCACACGTTGATGTGCTCTCGGTGCTTGTAAGCACAGGGTTTCAGGTTCTTTTTCACTCCCCTCCCGGGGTTCTTTTCACCGTTCCTTCACAGTACTATTCGCTATCGGTCATTGGGTAGTATTTAGGCTTAGAGGGTGGTCCCCCTATCTTCCCACGGGGTTTCACGTGTCCCGCGGTACTCCGGATCCGACTCGCTCATTCTCACTTCGCTTACATGACTCTCACATTCTTCGGTATGTCTTCCCATACATTTCAGCTCGCTCAAATGAATACTAAATGTCGTCCAAAACCCCGGATGTATTGCTACTTCCGGTTTAGCCTCTTCCGCTTTCGCTCGCCACTACTCACAGAATCTCGGTTGATTTCTCTTCCTCGCCCTACTTAGATGTTTCAGTTCAGGCGGTTCCCCTCATACAGCTATTTTATTCACTGTATGATGCATGAGCTTCACTCATGCGGATTGCTCCATTCGGATATCTGCGGATCAATTCATGCTTGCTGATCCCCGCAGCTTTTCGCAGCTTACCACGTCCTTCTTCGGCTCCCAATGCCAAGGCATTCTCCCTGCGCTCTTATTAGCTTAACCATTTGAATTATGATTTGAATTCTCTCTAGCAATTTTCTTGCTACAGTTGTTTTAAGCAAATATTGCAGTTTGATAAAAATCTCTTTTTATCACCCGACTTAAATCTTTCGATTTTTGTCGTTTAATTTTCCTCATTTGCATTACTTTGTTTTCTTATTCAATTTTCAAGCTGCTTGCCTTTTAGGAAACTTGTTCCCTTCTCGGTCTTCGTCCTCTCGGACTAGTGGGCACAAATGGACTCGAACCATCGACCTCACGCTTATCAGGCGTGCGCTCTAACCACCTGAGCTATGCGCCCATTCGGTTAAACCTCTTTGGCTCTTCCTCTCTCTGTCCCCTTTGGTGGAGATGAGGAGGATCGAACTCCTGACCCCCTGCGTGCAAGGCAGGTGCTCTCCCAGCTGAGCTACACCCCCGTTTAGGGTTTCATCCATGCCGGATGTCAGAGATTTTCCCTTGTGCTTCTTGTAAAGATACCTTATTAGGCACCCTCAAAATTGAACAACTTCCAACGCTTAACTCTTGTCTGACCGGAGTTTCAAACCTTTTCTTTCGGTTTGTTTCTCCTTAGAAAGGAGGTGATCCAGCCGCACCTTCCGATACGGCTACCTTGTTACGACTTCACCCCAGTCATCGATCCCACCTTCGGCAGCGCCCTCCTTGCGGTTAGGCTACTGACTTCGGGTGTTACCAACTCCCATGGTGTGACGGGCGGTGTGTACAAGGCCCGGGAACGTATTCACCGCGGCATGCTGATCCGCGATTACTAGCAATTCCGACTTCATGTAGGCGGGTTGCAGCCTACAATCCGAACTAAGACTGCTTTTGGGGATTTGCTCCACATCACTGCTTAGCTTCCCTCTGTTTACAGCCATTGTAGTACGTGTGAGGCCCAGGTCATAAGGGGCATGATGATTTGACGTCATCCCCACCTTCCTCCGTTTTGTCAACGGCAGTCTGTCTAGAGTGCTCTTGCGTAGCAACTAAACATAAGGGTTGCGCTCGTTGCGGGACTTAACCCAACATCTCACGACACGAGCTGACGACAACCATGCACCACCTGTCTTCACGTTCCCCGAAGGGCACTCCAAAATCTCTTTCGGATTCGATCGATGTCAAGACCTGGTAAGGTTCTTCGCGTTGCTTCGAATTAATCCACATACTCCACTGCTTGTGCGGGCCCCCGTCAATTCCTTTGAGTTTCAGTCTTGCGACCGTACTCCCCAGGTGGATTACTTATTGTGTTAACTGCGGCACGGAAGGGGTCAGTCCCCCCACACCTAGTAATCATCGTTTACGGCGTGGACTACCAGGGTATCTAATCCTGTTTGCTCCCCACGCTTTCGAGCCTCAGCGTCAGTTAAAGCCCAGTAAGCCGCCTTCGCCACTGATGTTCCTCCTAATATCTACGCATTTCACCGCTACACTAGGAATTCCGCTTACCTCTACTTCACTCAAGAACAGCAGTTTCAAATGCAGGTCAGGGGTTGAGCCCCTAAATTTCACATCTGACTTGCCGTCCCGCCTACACTCCCTTTACACCCAGTAATTCCGGACAACGCTCGCTCCCTACGTATTACCGCGGCTGCTGGCACGTAGTTAGCCGGAGCTTTCTGAACAGGTACCGTCATTATCGTCCCTGTACACAGAGGTTTACAATCCGAAAACCTTCTTCCCTCACGCGGCATCGCTGCATCAGAGTTTCCTCCATTGTGCAATATTCCCCACTGCTGCCTCCCGTAGGAGTCTGGGCCGTGTCTCAGTCCCAATGTGGCCGTTCAACCTCTCAGTCCGGCTACTGATCGTCGGCTTGGTGGGCCGTTACCTCACCAACTACCTAATCAGACGCGAGCTCATCTTTCAGCGATAAATCTTTGATAGTAAAAACATGCGAATTTACTATGTTATGCGGTATTAACGATCGTTTCCAATCGGTATCCCCCTCTGAAAGGCAGATTGCTCACGTGTTACTCACCCGTCCGCCACTAAGTCATCTAAGCAAGCTCAAATAACTTCGTTCGACTTGCATGTGTTAAGCGTGCCGCCAGCGTTCGTCCTGAGCCAGGATCAAACTCTTAATAAAGTTGTATCCTAATGTTGATCTCTCAACAATTATGATCTCAGTACGTCCATATCAATTTCTTGCGAAATCACTGACGTTTTAAATCTTGTATTTTTCAGTCTTTACTTGACTTCTCTTACTTTTCTCAAAGTAATTTACAAGGGTTTTGTATTCGTTAGTCATTGTTCAATTTTCAAGATGCCTTACAATCAAAAATGTTCTTTTTCGATTCAGCTCTCTGTTTTCTCACTTGGTTTTTAGTTCCTCGTGAAGAGCACTTATCTATTATATCACATTTTCTTTTGTTTGTCAACCCTTTATTTTGTAAACTCTTTATGAACAAGTTTTAGGCTTTATTCATAATTTTGTTCGTTTACCTTTATTCCTTACTAACTTCGCTTACGCTCGTTAGTGGCGGGTCAACTATTTTATTATATCACTTTATCACTTATTTGTCAATTAACTTCGTTTTAAAAGTTTTTGAACAAATTGTTAAGCGGTTAAGTAATACTCACTCTGTTAACTGCTGTTCTTTAGAACTTTGCTCTGAACTACTCTCCTCTGACTTTCCTCGGCTCCCGCCGCTTGTTTTTCAGTGCCTTTCGTTCCGCCGTCCCTGACAGCTTTATTATTATATCACTCTTTTTCCTTCTTGTCAACTCTTTTTT
>NZ_JAJCLZ010000053.1 GCF_020559915.1 Ruminococcus sp. 210702-SL.1.03 | reverse complement strand
CTGCTTAACTTCAAATCCTTGCGGTCAATGTGTCAAGTTTTATTGACAAAATCATGAACAATCATTTTGAATATGTTTACAGCTTTTTCGATGTACCCGTCAGCAAGGAAGAAGCAGACGAACTTGAAGCTGAGACCAGACGCAAGGCTATTACGATCCGTGAGGGCGGCAAGGCGAAAGCCGTTGTTTCTTCATCGGCTGAAAAACAGAAGGTGGAAAACCCGTATCTGGACACTCCGCCTGCTGAAACTCCGCTGTCTGAAAATCAGGGACAATATAATAACAACAATACAAAACAGAAAAATCAATTACTGTGTGATAAATCCTCTATCATTCCTGCGGTGGCAAAGCCAACTTTCAACATTCCGAGTGTTGAAAAATCTGCTGAGAGAGTGACTGACGGATATAACGCAGAAGAAGTAGAGTATTTCACAGAAGTTGTCAGAGATAATCTCGACTACTGGCATCTTGGTGACTGGCTCTGTCAGGACAGTCGGGACGGTTATGCAGAAGCTGATGAAATTGTCGGCTTTATCGTTGACGAAATATGTTCCCCTCTGCCATATACCACACTCAGAGGTCAGGCATTCCCCAGAGCAGTTATTCAGTCAAAGATGCTCAAAGCCAATATCTACATGGTAGAGAATGTCCTTGAGAATATGGCAAAGGTCGATAATATCAAGGATTTTCGCAGATATTTCATCAGTTCCCTCTACAACGAGGTTCTGACATATCATTTCAACGAAGGTTGTGAGAGCCGTAACATTGACGAACAGATCAGGCGTGATCTCGGTTATGGTATGGCTGTCTGACAGAGAAAGGAGGTGGTTCTATGGCTGCAAAGAAGAATGTGGCGGTAACTCCTGCATTTACAGGCAGGAATGTATCGCTGTCTGAGATCTCTCAGGCAAGTGGTATCGGCATCGCTACGCTGAAAAAGGGGCTTGTTGCCGGAGCTGTTGACTTCGGTTATGCGATTCCCTGCGGTAAAGGCGATCAGCATCGCTATTACTGCCCCGACAGGCTTGTGTATCTCAAGACCGGATACTTCAATCCTAACCCTGAGAAGCAGAACACAGACTCCGAAGCCGCTTGAAAGTCTGTAAACGACCTGTTTTACAGTTTTCACAGCGATTTAGAAGCTATCGTCATGGATATGCTCGGTAACAGGATAGAGAAAAAGACTCTTGACACCGTGTTTTCTTCTTTTGACGAGCTTCAGGAGGAATATCACAACAAGCTCCATGAGCTTTTACGGAAAGAGGTGAAAAATCATGGCTAAGTCTATTATCACGCAGGACGGCGATCTTGTCAACTATAACAATCTGGTCGCAATCAGCGTCGAGGAGCGTGCTGTTGGTTTCGATGAGGAGCATTCGGAAGATGAATACTGCATCATCGGCACTGACGTAAAGAACGGCGAAATTCTCCTTTACCATAGCTCCGACTATGAGGAAGTGATGAAGGTCCAGCGTGACATTACCCGTTGGCTCCAGAGTGAAGCGTTCTCCACTTTTGAAATGCCAACCGCAGACGAAGGCGGTGATGCGTAATGCCGTCCGACTATGAGAACGGTGCGAAGAAAACCATCGACATTTCGATCAAGGCGGAGAAAATGACCGCCGATGTGCTGAAATCCGCATTGCAGGAGTTTATGTCGGGCAAAGCTGAGAAAAAGGGGCGTATGACCTACAAGCAGTTGCAGGCAAAGTCCCCGTCAAAGCTCGACAGCATTGAGGTTTCAGACCGAAATATCGGGGATTTTCTGAAAACCGCACGAAAATACGATGTGGATTTTGCCCTGAAAAGAGATAAAAGCACCGAACCGCCTACCTATCATGTTTTCTTTTCCGCTGCCAAAACAGAGGATTTCAAGAGAGCATTTTCGGAGTATGTCGGCAAGGGACAGGGCAAGACACAGAAGCGTGGGGAGTTCACCCGTGAGCAGATGCAGCAGCAGGCTCAGAAGCTCAGGAGCAAACCTCGCAAACAGAAACAGAGAGAGAAAACAAGGGAGAACAGACGGTGATCTACAACTACTTCCAGCCTGCACCCGTTCCACGGGCAAGGGGCGATGATGTTTTTACGGCGGTTTTTGATGCCGATACCAACAGAAAGGAAAGGTCTGCGAATTGCAGATCGACACGAGAAAACTCAAAAAGCTGATCATCAAGGCTGTTCCCTATGTAGCTTTCTCTTATGTGGGCAACCTGATCGGCTTTGCGTACCGTACTGCTGAGGGCAACGGATTTCAGGAAAAAATCCTGCCTTTCATGAGCAATCTCGGTGTGGCGTTTGCAAGAATCTTTCCCAGTTTACACCCGTTTGATCTTCTTTTCGGCTTGGTTCTTGCGGGTGTAATGAGGTTAGTCCTCTATGTCAAGTCGAAAAACAAGAAGAAGTTCCGCCAGGGCGAGGAGTACGGTTCTGCCGTATGGGGCGGTGAAAAGGATATTGAGCCGTATATGGACTTATCCTGCCCTGAAAACAATGTGATACTCACAAAGACGGAATCCCTGACTATGGGCAAGCCCTCTGCACCGAAGTTCGCCCGTAACAAGAACATTCTTGTGATCGGCGGTTCAGGCTCAGGTAAGACACGATTTTTCGTCAAGCCGAACCTGATGCAGATGCACTCCTCTTATGTAGTAACCGACCCGAAGGGTACGGTGCTTGTGGAATGCGGAAAAATGCTTGAACGGGGCCGCCCGAAACGAGTTGACGGAAAAGTTGTGTACCGCAGGGACGATAAGGGCAACTATCTCAAAGACAAAAAAGGCAGATATATCCCTGTCTATGAGCCTTACAAGATCAAGGTGTTCAACACGATCGACTTTGCGAAAAGTATGCACTACAATCCGTTTGCTTACATTTCAAAGAAAAACCGTGAGAAGGATATTCTCAAATTCGTGGAAGTCCTTATCAAGAATACTTCTTCCTCTCAGCAGCCGTCCGGCGATGACTTTTGGGTGAAAGCGGAGAAACTGCTCTATACTGCGTATATTGCACTTATTTTCGCTATGTACCCCGAAGATCAATGGAACTTTGAAACGCTGATCGACATGATAAACGCTTCGGAATGCCGTGAGGACGATGAGGAATTCAAGAATGCGATAGACATTGAGTTTGAGATCGTGGAGTGCTGGCTGAACGGCACAAAGCACGAAGATCCCGAAGTCATGGCTGATTACGGTGACATCTTTGAAACAAAACCCGATGCCGAACAACGGCGCTTGGGTGCATTTGCACTCAAACAATTCAAGGCGTATAAGCTCGCTGCCGGTGTTGTATGCTCTAAAAGACTTCTTAATCAAGCGGTTGGGAAGTCTCTTAGAACACACAACCTAAAACCGAAGAAAGGAGCGCAAGTTATGAGAAAAAACGAGAAAATCACTGCTCTGTATGAACGACTGAGCCGTGATGACTTTGGCAAAGATGATGACCAGCAGCGTGAGAGCAATTCCATTTCCAATCAAAAGGCTATGTTGGAGGAGTTCGCCGCACGGCAGGGGTTTACGAACATTGTCCATTTCACGGACGATGGCATTAGTGGTACTTGCTTTGACCGTCCCGGATTTTTGGCAATGATGAAAGAGGTTGAAGCCGGGAATGTGGAGTACCTGTGTATCAAGGACATGAGTCGCATGGGTCGTGACTATCTGAAAGTCGGTCAGATTATGGAAATCCTGCGTCAGCGTGGCGTTCGCCTTATCGCCATCAATGACGGCGTGGACAGTGCCAGAGGGGACGATGATTTTACCCCTTTCCGCAACATTATGAACGAGTATTACGCCAGAGACACCAGCCGTAAAATCCGTTCCACTTTCCAGTCAAAAGGCAAGTCCGGCAAGCACCTCACAGGCACGGTCATTTACGGCTATCTCTGGAACGAAGCCAGAGACCAATGGTTGGTTGACCCCGAAGCCGCTGATGTGGTCAAGCGCATCTTTGCCATGACGATTGAGGGCTACGGTCCGTATCAGATCGCCAGCAAGCTGAAAGAAGAAAAAGTCCTCATTCCGTCCGCTTACCTTGCCCAGCACGGCGAGGGCGTGAACAAGAATAAGACTTTCAAAGATGTGTACGGCTGGGGTTCTTCCACCATCTGCAACCTTCTTGAAAAGCGTGAATATCTGGGACACACCATCAATTTCAAGACCCGAAAGCACTTCAAGGACAAGAAAAGCCATTATGTCCCGGAGGACGAATGGACGATTTTTGAGAATACGCACGAAGCCATTATTGACCAGCAGACCTTTGACCTTGTGCAGAAAATCCGTGGGAATGTCAGACGCTACCCGGACGGCTGGGGCGAAGCAGCTCCCCTCACAGGCTTGCTTTATTGTGCCGATTGCGGCGGCAAGATGTATGTCCACCGCACCAACAACGGCAAGCGTATTTCTCAATATACCTGTTCCCAATACAGCAAAGTCCCAGTTGGAAAGCTCTGCACGACACAGCACCGTATCAATGAAGATGTGGTACTGTCCCTTGTCTCGGAAATGCTGAAAGCCATTGCCGAGTATGCGAAGCATGACAGAGCCGAGTTTCTCCGTGTGGTGCAGGAAGCGCAGTCCAGCCAGCAGACGGCAGAGGTCAGGAAGCAGCGGACACGCCTTGCAACAGCAAAGCAGAGAGTTTCCGAGCTGGAAGTCCTGCTCTGCAAAATCTATGAGGACAACATTTTAGGCAAGCTGTCCGACAGCAGATACGCCACTCTGGACGCTCAATACGAAAAGGAACAGTCCGAGCTTACCGCTGAAATCTCTGTTCTGGAAAAGGCTATCAGGAGTTATGAAAAGCACGAAAAGGACGCTGACCGTTTTATCGCTCTGATTGATAAGTATGAGAACTTCGACAAGCTGACCATTGCCATGCTCAATGAGTTTATCGAGAAAATCCTTGTGCATGAGCGTGACCGTAAAGGCAGTATACAGACCACACAGGAGGTCGAGATTTACTTCAATTTTGTTGGGCGATTCGTTCCCCCGGCGTTTGGAGAAGTGGAGCTGACCCCGGAAGAATTAGAAGAAATCCGCAAGCGTGAGGAACGCAAGGACAGGCTTCATCAGAACTACTTGAAGCGGAAAGCCAGCGGAGCGCAGAAGCGATACGAGGACAAAATCAAGGGGAGAAAAAAAGCAGAAATCGAAGCCAAGAAAGCCGCCATTCGTGCGGAGGACATTGCAAAGGGCGTGTTCGTCCCTGTCAGCAGTTTACCGCAAAGAGAGCCGATGAAAGGAGTACAAACAGCATGAATATCACTTACACACAGAACGGCGATTATCTTATCCCAAACATCGTTATCCGCAAGACAAAGCCCCTCGGACACTACGGCAGACTTCGCAAAGCATATTTGGAAATGCGCCGCCCGATACTGTTCAATGAGCTGGTGCTATCCGACAAGCTCTTTGAGCATTGCGCCGAGATTGACGAAGCGGCACGAAACCGCATGGAGCTGATCGTGCGGTCACTGGCAAAGCAGTACGGCGTGACCGAACAGCTGAAAGCCGAAAACCAAATGGAATGGGTGCGGCAGATGAACGCTTGCAAGGCACAGGCAGATGAGATTGTGAAAGCGGAATTGATTTATGATTGAGTGAGAAAGTCCGGGCAGAAAACCGTCCGGACTTTTCTCATACAGTCCAAAGTTGCGGTAGAATTGTTCACAAGTTTTATGGTATAATGATATAGTATAATAAAACTTGACACTCCAACCTCAAAGAAGTAAAATAGAA
>NZ_JAJCLZ010000052.1 GCF_020559915.1 Ruminococcus sp. 210702-SL.1.03 | reverse complement strand
CTCCCAACAAAAACAGCTTGCAGATTTCTCCGCAAGCCGTAAATTTTAATCGTTATTCAATTTCAGCCCTGACCTCATATCCGCCCTTGAAAATCACCAGTATTTCGGTCTTACTCAGTACTTTTATGCACTCGATTAATTTGCGTATCAGCACATTATCAAAGGTTTCCAATTCAAACTTTTCATGCTCTATCATATCCATGATCTTATCGAGCTTGGCTTGGGTTTCTTGTGACGTTTTATTCTGTGACTTGAGCATTTCCAATCGTTCACTCAAACTTTGTTCTTCCGAATAAAGCTTTGCAAACTCACTGTCAAGCTTATCCTCATCGCAGCCGCCCGAAGCTATCAATCCGACTAAATCATTTCTTGCTTGGTCGATTTCCCTAAGCCTTTTTTCGGCAGCTAAAATATCCTCCTGACCCTGACATTCAAGTACCGAGCCGATATTTGCTTTCAAAATCCTCACAATATCATCACGGCAGGAATAGTAATTATTTATTGCCCTGATTATCGCCTTATGGAGCTGTTCTTCCTTGATCGTAGGCGAATCGGGACAATACTTTTTGCCGTGTTCCAATCTGCTTATGCAACGCCAGACCACCTGCATTTTACCGTTTCTTGACCATATCCTGCGTCTGTATGGAGTTCCGCAGTGACCGCATATCAGCAACTCGGATAACGCATATTTTCCGCTGTATTTGCCTTGCTCAGTTTTGGTGTTATCACTGATTTTTCGCTTGGAAGTGCGCCTTGCAAGTTCCTGTTGTACTCGGTTATATGTGTCACGGTCAACTATCGGAGCGTGATGGTCAGTAACCAGATACATCGGTCGCTCTCCGTTATTTTTCACCACTTTGTGAGTTATGCAGTCCACCGTGAAAGTCTTTTGCAGAAGTGCGTCGCCGACATATTTCTCGTTTTTCAGAATCCGCTGAACCTCGCCTTTACTCCAGATATTTTTGCCTGTAGCCGTCCTTCTGCCCTGAGCCATAAGCGTATCTGCGATATTTAAAAGCGTGTATCCGTCAAGGTACAGCGTGTAAATCAGTCTTACTGTTTCAGCTTCATCAGGTACAATTTCGGGCTTGCCGTCCGCCCCTTTTTTGTAGCCGAGAAGATATTTATACTGAAACTGTACCTTGCCCTCACGGAAAGCCTTTTCTTTGCCCCAGCTTACATTTTTGCTTATGGATTCACTCTCAGCCTGGGCGAAACTGCCGTACAAAGCAATCATAAATTCGCTTGTCATTGTCAGCGTGTTTATATTTTCCTTTTCAAAAATAACGCCTATCCCCAAGTCTTTAAGTTGTCGAACATATTCAAGGCAATCCACGGTATTTCTAGCAAATCTTGATATCGACTTAGTTATCACAAGGTCAATTTTTTTGTTCTTGCACATCCTAATCATGCGGTTAAACTCGGTACGTTTTTTCGTTTGAGTGCCTGAAATTCCTTCGTCTGCAAATATTCCTGCAAGCGTCCATTCTTTCTTTCGATTAATTAAATCGGTGTAATATGCAATCTGCACCTGATAGCTGTTTTGCTGTTCCTCTTGCTCTGTACTTACACGGCAGTATGCGGCAACCCTCAATTGGTGATATTTATCACGGTTTATTTCCGTCTGCGCTTTGGCAGGAATTATCGTTACATTCGATGCTGTGCTCATTATTTACCTCCTCGATGTTTTGAACGGTTTGCGCAGCAAATTGCGGACTTTGTCCGCAAAGGTCAAAACTCGCATTTGAAAGCTTTGCTTTCAAATTGTCCTTCTCCGTTATATTTTTAATTCGCACTCCATTTATGAGTTCAACCTCTATGGTACAAAAATGGCTTATCCAAATTCGTGAAACACACGCTTTGAATAAGCCAATATCCAACGTATTTAATTGTTCGTGATTTTTAAGAAGTGCCTTGATTTCATCTGTTTTCTGCGGACTGTTATTGTAGGTACAGCAATCATATTTCAGCTCGGCAAGCCTGAAAATCTCAGCTTTCACTCTGTCAAAATCAATCTGTGCAGAATCTGTCATCTGATTAATTTCATTTTGCTTACGGATAACATCGGCAGTAGGAGAATATGTGCTTATCTCGCCGCCGTACTCTAATAGGCTTGGATTTGCAATAGCAGTGTTTAAAACGGTCAGCACTGCACCTATTATCATTTGATCTGTCAGTCGATATTCATATTTAAAGCAATCGGGATTTCCGCAGTTCCAATATTCACGTCCCTTGCCGTTAGTTTTTCTGAAAAGCTTTTCTCCGCATTCGGCACAGTATGTAACCTTTCTGATTTCCTGTAAATCATTGCATACCAGATTAAGCGTATTAGCCTTTCTTATCCGCTTTTCATTTGCCTGATTGAAAATATCCTTATCAATTATCTGCGGATATTTGTCAGTTCCCAGATATTTCTCATTTTCGATTATTCTCTTGACCATATTTTTGTTCCAACGGTCAGAATCCTCAGTATATCGTATTTTTTCGGACTCCATCAGCTTTGCAATTTGAAGTAAACTGCTGCCGTTCAGATATTCTCTGAAAATCGTTGATACTGCGCAAACTTCTTTCGGGTTGGTAGTTATTTCGCCGTTCTTCATGCAGTAGCCGAACGGTATTACTCTGTTTTTGGGCATCTAATTTCACCTCCATGTACAACAATACTACAAAATTCTGCGGAAATCCAGTACCAAAACCAACAAAGAAAAGCTCTGCAATTTTACTGCAAGGCACTTTCCGTTATATCTTTTCTTTGAACTTCAATCCGCCAATCAAATGAAACTCCAGCTCATGCTGATCTATAACAACAATTTTCTCAACGATATTCTCAAACGCCGATTCATCAAAATCAATCATGATATTTTCTCGCTTTTCAAAAAAATCAATCAGCATTTCTATCTGTTCAAGCATTTCGTCCTCGTCGTCGGAGCGTGTAAGCTTTTTCAGTTCCGTCTGAAGCTTGTTGATTTTCGCCGTCAATTCAGTGGTTTGTTCAAGGTATTTTGCCTCGTCCAGAAATCCTTTCGTTTTCAATCTCGCAAGAACGTGAGCCTGTTCTCGAAGTTTGGCTATTTCCTTGTGTATGTCCATTACCTGAGTTTTTCCGCTGAATTTTTTCAGCTTTAAATCCTGTAAAGCTGCTTGACAGGGGAGAAGTATCTGTTTATAGTTGTACCACAGCTTATTGCATAACATTATAAATGCCGATATGGCATTCGCCTCTAAAATCTGCTTATTTGAACATTTATCAGACTCTGCATCATGCAGTCGGCACACCCAATAATTTTTATTTTTTCTGCATTTAAACTTAAATGTTGAACCGCACTCTCCGCAGTAAATCTTCTTTGCAAATATATGATCTTGCTTCAATCCTTTAAACGATTTCTTATGCTCCGCTAAAATATTCTGAACCTTATCAAAATCATCTCTTGAAATTATGGGCTTGTGCCTGTCGGAATAATAGTATTGATCTCGTTCGCCTTTATTTACTACCTGTCGAAACGGAAGTGTATCTGTAGTATACTTTTTCTGGAACAGCTGATCACCTATATACTTTTCATTTCTAAGCATAACCCCAACCGTACTTGCTGTCCAATGACTTGTTCTGCCGAACCTTTCTATTTTGAGAGCATTCAGCATTTGGGCTATAGCCGCCAAACCATATCCATTCAGATACCAATCAAATATCTGCCGTACTATTTCAGCCTCATCAGATTTTAAAATCAAATTTCCGTCAACAAGTTCGTATCCGAAAACTGGAGTACACATTTTTATTGTGCCGTTCTCCATTCTCTTTTTTATACCCCAACGCAAGTTCTGCGAGATCGAAGTTGATTCCTCCTGCGCCAGACCGCCCATAATTGTAATCATCATTTCATCGGTCATATTGGCAGTATCAATGTTTTCTTTCTCAAAATATATTGTGATACCAAGCGATTTAAGCTCTCTGACGTTTTTCAGACAATCCCTTGTGTTTCGGGCAAAACGGCTTATGGACTTTGTATAAATTCTGTCAATTTTTCCTTTTCGGCAATCCTTCATAAGTCTCTGAAACTCGTCACGCTTGTCCTCACGGGTTCCTGTGATACCCTCGTCAGCATATATGTCGATGAGTTCCTCTGTTTCCGAATTATCGAACACCTGACTATAATACCTCATCTGAGCCATAAATGAGTTAAGCTGATCTTCAGAATCGCTTGATACTCGGCAATATGCGGCGCAACGAATTTTTGTATTTTGTTCTTCTGATATTGTAGGCTGTATCACCGTTACTGTCGGCATTTTCTCACTCTCCTTTCAACCAACAAGAATACCACAAATCTTTTCAGAATGGTATCACCAAACCTGACAAAATTACTTGTCCGAATTTGACATATTTTCATCTGCCTGCTTTGCCGCAGTACAGAGACACATTGTGAATACTCCCGCTGTACCGCCTGCAAGCAATCCAATAATAAATCCTACCATTTCTGAACCTCCTTATGCTGCGTCCCTTGAAGACGGAAACTGACTGTATATATCCTCTGTATTTTTGCTGTTGAAACTCTGTTTTTCGTCTTGTTCAAGAATTTTATCCAGTTTATCGGCAAATACTTTTGCCATAAAATCGCTGTATTCTGCCTGTCCGAATTTAGTCATCAAAATCAACTCCTATACTTATTTTCATCGCTTTTTCTACTTTTTCCATAAGTTCAAAATCAACTGAACCCACGTAACTTTTCAGTCGGTATCTGTCTATCGTTCGTATCTGCTCCGCAAGAACTGTTGAATTTTTTGGCAGTTCTGAACATCTTATCTGAATATGCACAGGCAAATTCTTTTTTCTTACAGACGATATCGGCACAACGATTACTGTAGGACTATGTCTGTTTCCTACGTCATTCTGCACCACCAAAACAGGACGAATGCCGCCTTGCTCCGAGCCGACCACAGGATTCAGGTCTGCATAAAATATATCTCCACGTTTAATCAGCATTTTCATTCACCTTTTTCTTTGGAACTTCAAAGCCTTTTTTGTATCTCACGCAGCTATGAAACGGACAGAACAGTACGTCTGTATTCCTGTCATACCACACACAGCCACAGCATGGATGATATGTAGGCAGAATACATATAGCAGGAGGAATTCTGATACCATAAAATCTTTCTGTATTCATTAGTTTTTCCTTTATATTTTCCATTGTATTTCACCTCTGAAATAGTTTAAATATTATGTAAAAACGGCGATCTGCATTTTACGCAAACCGCCGTAATAATTCGTTTTGCCTTTGCATGATATTTATCCCCGATACCCGTCACGCCCGGAACTCTGCAAGCTGCGGTCAGCGTAACCGCATCATGGGACTCTCACCCGCTCTCTTAGCCCTCACTGGGAAGTATCATTATCCTCACACGTTTCATCGCCGACTTTGGATGCTGTCCAAAGGTCTGTGACTTGTCTTTATCGCTCGCTTTTTCAAGGTCATGGCGGACATCACATTTGGCTGCCGAGATTTCATACCGACCGTGTGATTAACGTACTTGCAGAGTTGATATTCTGTTGTCAAGTTTCTGTCGGGAAAATTCTCCGAATTATTTTCATTGATTTTTCCCTTCACTACTTACTGGCAACGAAATTGAGATTTGTAAGGGATTTATTTTTCGTTTTCAAATAATTTCAGCGCTTTCACCAAAATACGATGTACTTTTTCGTGCATTGTTTGTCTGGTTACGCTATATTTCTTGGCAAGATCATTCTGACTTTTATTCATCCAAAAAAGCTGATAAATAATTTCACGTTCGTATGGCTTGAGCTTTTTCATGACTTTTTTGAGCTTTACCAAGTCATGCTCCAAGTCTAACTGCTCTAAGATACGCTCCTCAAGCGGAACAACTGTACTGTCCTTGAGAATCTTCTGCTCGTAATTTCCGCCGTATGTATACTGCTCCAATGAGAGGGGGATGACCTTCTTCCAGTTCCTATCCTTTTGCGTATATTCTCCGTGATCTTTCTTGGAAAAGTGATCCGAATACTGGCTTTCCTCGCATTCCAGAACGCTGTCGCCAAAGCTGATAAACCAACGGTTTTCATCCTCCTTCGCTTTGAGATACTCAGCTTCAGTAAATTCGGAATACTTTTCACTTCCGC
>NZ_JAJCLZ010000051.1 GCF_020559915.1 Ruminococcus sp. 210702-SL.1.03 | reverse complement strand
CAGCCTGACGGCTGTCGGGGACTCTGTCCCCAAACCCCTGAGGTTTATCCGCTTTAGAGATATCCGGTGGAAAATGACGACATTTCTGCCGCCGCTTTCCACAGTTTCATCTCACAGCCTGCGTCAGGCCGCTTCTCAGCGTTGCCCTGTTTGGCTGCAATTTTAGTATTGTCAGAAATTTGACGATTATTGCGTTTACACGGTTTATTTTTTGGAACCATTATAAATATTCACTTTGCACTTCAATTTTCGTCGATTTTTTTTATAGAAACAACAATATTGCTATCTGTATAGTATATTATTTCATACTTTGATTTACTATATTTTTCATAACAATTTATTGCATCTTTATATGGAATTAGAAACTTCTTTCTATGATCATCACTTTCAACAGATGTTAAAAGTTGAATTGCCAGACCATTAACTTTTTTTTCGCCTCGCCAATATGTTTCACAATATGGAGCCGACTCAAATAGTTCTATTTCTGTTTCCGATTCTTCGCTAATATTTTTATCTACGCAAACCAACATTTTCATTTGCGCAAATGCACTAAAATGTTTTAAATTAAATTGTTTCGATATATTCATCAAAAATATTATAGGAATCATTAAAATAATAGTAATTACAAATGATTCTATACGATAAAATCTCATTTGATATTTATTATAATACTCTTTATTAATTGACGAATCGGGGTGCCAAATAAAGTGAACAATAGGTGTTAAAATACATGATATAGCAAATGAAACAGCAAAAAAGGAAATCAAATTTGCAATTAAAATTAGTTTAACCTGATGAAGATAATCAGCATCGGATACACTTATATTTTCATAGGATTTAGTAATATACAATGAATAAATGCTGGCGGCTAAAATCGAAAACATAGCGATTGCAAATATGTACCATGATTTATTACGCTTTTTATTGCTTTGTTGCATTTTATTCATTTCTTTCTCCCAAAATATTGTTTTTAATGTACGTAATTACTTTCTCAGAATAAGTTCTTTCGTACCCGCCTAATAACATACCGCCCCTAAATAAAAGATCCCCAAGCTGCGGTTCGAGGATTACTCATGTTGCTTTACAGATTTTCTGCACAGATATATTCCACGGCATCAGTTCTTCCAGAATATCCGGATTAGTCAGAAACTCCATGCCGGGAAGAACGGTAAGAATCAGCTCAAAATACCTGAAAACATCAAGCCTGTTCGCTTTTGCTGTCTCAACGATGCTTCTTTATAAGGCATCCCCTGCTTTTCCTCAAAAGCAGAATTCACCGCATCTGCAATTTCCGATTAATAAACACCGGCCATGATCAATAGCTTCCGCACCTTGATGGGATTGAGAGATAGTGTGTCTGCAATCGTCTGAAGAGAGTTATCTTCTTCGTAGAGAGCCACAGCCGCTTCCATTTGCTCCTGCAGGATAGCTGCCGCATCATAGTTCAGCTTCAACGGTTTCCGACCGGCACCGGGTTTTCTTGGTTTATATGGTCTTTTATCTCCCACAAAAATTCTCCGATCTCACAGCATTCCGATCTTTTTCCGATATTATATACTCAGCTTCCGGCCACGGCTCACCTTCCCAGACAAAATCCGAATCATACCGTACATCCTTGGCAGCTTCACCATAGAAATCATTATCCACACACCACTGCATCAAGGTATCATCTTCCAACGTCAGGTATCCATGCGCAAAACCTCTGGGAATCAGCATCTGCTTTCGATTTTCAAAAGACAGCACCGCACTGTAAGCATGACCGTAGGTTTCCCCCGGGCGCAGATCCACAGCCACATTGAAAATCGAACCATGCAGGCAGGACACCAGCTTCGCCTGTGCGTGTTCCCCTTCCTGAAAATGCATACCACGCAGCGTGAACGCTTTCTTGCTGTATCCCTGGTTGATCTGTCGAACAGTGAACTTTATAGATTGGTCGTATGGCACGGCAAGATATCCTCTGAAGTCTTCAAAGGCCGGAGCTGTGAGTATTATTGGCTTCGCCTGTCTTGTATTCATCGTTGCACCTCTTTCTTTATTTTCGTTTCAAACTATATGCTTTTTAGGAAAACACAGGATGTTCTCCCCTGTGTTCACCACTGCTTCCGATATTCTCTTGGACTGATTCCTTCCACCTTGCGGAACATCCGACTAAAATAGTTTGCATCTCCCATGCCGACCGCAACACCAACTTCATCCACAGTCATATCTGTGAAGCGAAGCAGCTGCTTGGCTCTGGTGATCCGCTTTGAGATCAGATAGTTATTGACTGTTGTTCCGTAAGTCTCTTTGAAGATTTTGGATAGATAGAACTTGTTAATAAAGAACTTTTCTGCCAACTCTTCCAGCATGATTTTCTCCGTATAATGTTCGTCCAGATACTCCTTCACGGCTGCCAGTTCCATTCTCTTCCGGCTCACCGTCACGCTCTCTGGATGCCAGGACTGTTCCATCAGTAAGGTGAGTAAAGTCCCCAGTTTCTCATTAATTCGCATATCCCGGATATAATCGGAAGATGATGCCAGATTGTAGAGGTCACTGAGCAGACTGGTAAACGAAGCTATGTCATCCGGGTGGAACACAGGTCGGCCGCCTCGCTCTTTGTATTTTTCATATACAGCCGGAAGGGACGGTGCATAGAAATGGCACCATTGGAGAGACCAGAGATTGTCAGAAGTCGAATGGCTATATGCTTTCCGACAATCAATGAACACGCAGTCTCCCTGGCCTAGCTGATAAGTCTGCTCCTCGTAGGAAAGTTCTCCCTCGCCAGACAAAACAATAAAGCAAAGAAACGACACCAAATCCTCTCTCTGGGATACATGTGGGTGAACAGCCTGCAAAGAGCCAACCTCCTGCAGATGGAGCAAGGATGTTCTTGCAAAGGTTGATGGGGTGTAAATGATTCGGGAGGAACTTACGGAAGAAGACTGTGGATTGAATAGTTCTTGATCCATAAGCTGCTCCTTTCCTGCTTGTTCATTTAGTTTTCTACCAACTTCATCAATTGGTCTTCACTTTCGCTCATCGCTCTGTAAATACATGCTTCCCAGTAATTTTTACCAAATATTTTTTCTGAAGATTGTGCTTTGCATCTCAATAATCGAACACAGTCCTTTACTGAGAAACCATTCACTAGACACACTCTGATATTTTCGCATTCTGTAGATAAAATACCATTGCTTCGTTTCCGATACCGTTCAAGCAGATGCAATGTTTCAAAATGCTTCTTAATAATTCCCGTAATCTCTGTTTCATTCTCGAATTCTAACCAAAATGAAATTTGTGGAATTTTGTCAATCACATAAAATGTAGATTTAAGATATTTCGTCTGCGGAAGAACATCATAATAAAAATGAATAACTGTTCTTTTTATCTCACCTTCATTTTTCAGAAACAATCGTTTTCCCTTTACACTATTGCAATGACTGCAACACGGAACCAAATTAGGAGCAAATATAATATACTCAGGATATTCACTTTCTGAAAAATAATGATCCATTGTTGTCGGTTCTGAAATCATACAAAACGGACATACACCTCTGCGTTCTTTGGGAACATTGTCAAGCAGTTGATTTTTTACCGTTTGGAATACTTTGCTTGTTTTATAAGAATTAGCCATCAACTGCACTTCATCAGGATTCATCATTTTTATAGGTCTTATTTCATGTAATGTATTTTTATTCTGAAAATAAAATTGGTATCGCTGAAAAACCTTATCTTTTAGATTCAGCATTTTTCCCCGGTTCCCATAGCTACACACTTTGCAATCTTTTTGCGTTATACTACATTCTTTACAATGATCATTCCTGTATGTTTTGCTTTGAGCCACATTCTCGAATACCTCTTCATTATTTATCGTTGGTTCACTCAACTGATTCATAATCTCTTATTAGTCCTTGTAACAGCCTTTCAAATAGATCATTGCGTTGAAAGACAATGCCCCATCAAAAATCCCTAAAGCGTCCTCAAAACTCATTTTTTTGCTCAGATCATTTAGAATTGTCTTATAATTGCTTTCTGATCCATTTACATCAAAAATATCATTTGTAATATTCGTAACATTTTCCCCAAAGCATTCCAATGTCGGTGTTCTCACCATAAGAGCATTATCAATTCTTGACAATATCTGCACATATCTCGAAGGAATTTCTTGAACAATTAAAGGCGAATGTGTCGCAAAAATCGCATAAGAATCAAATTCTTCAAGCAATCTATAAAGCATCCGCAACGTATTGGCAACTGCGTTAGGGTGCAAATGCAACTCTGGTTCGTCAAACAATAAAATAGATTCTTTTTCAATTGTTGCCACTACTTCAGTCATTGTACAGAGCAGTATATATTGGCCTGAACTCCAATGAATATTATCTATCTTACCTTCTACTGTCTGTTCAATCAAATCAAGATGCTCTTTCTCAATCAACTCCTGCATGATAGTTTTCCATGATTCCAAACGCCCCCTATGGCGAATGGTTTCTAATGCTTTAAGAAAATTATGCTTCAGTTCATCTAGGGATAAAGTCCCATGTTCAGACTGTATTCCACAGTATGCGTAACTATTGTCTTTATAATCATTTCCTTCTGCCACACGCTTACGAAATTCATCAAAGGCACTATATGAAATCGATATAACCTTATCCACCGGTGGACGCTTGCCCTTAAACGATTCTTCTTTTTCTGAAACACTTCCTGTAAGTCCACTAAGTGATTCCGCAAGATGCGAAAGGATTTGTGTCTTTCCTACGCCATTTTTTCCAATCAATGCATTTATTCTGTACGGAAGATTTTCATTTTTCTTAAAATCGAAAAAGAGTTGCATTCTATCTGTATTATAAGGCACTTTTGCAAAATAGCTAAATGACACATCTTTCTCAAGCAATTGATTTGTTTTTAATAACAATTCAGCCTCGTTCAAAGCCTTTTCTGCACTTGAATCTCGGAGAAGCGATGTCTGAACCCCGTCCTCTTCTAGGAACTTATTTCTTAAATCATGGTCGATTGCAATGTCATTCAATCTTTTAAAAATGTCAAGGTAATCATCTGGGCAATTATTTTTCAGTCTTTGATAATAGTTCAACGTCTGACCAAGGGAACAAAATTTCTCGCCCAGTTGAATGATATTTCTGTCAATAATCCCAGCGACAGCCCTCCCATAGGTATCAGTTCGCTTTTTGTCATAGTCATAGTAATAGATCTTCACATCGCCGATGTCTATGCACTTGCCATCAACATCACAAAAAACTGCATGAAATGTCGTAGTATAACAATAATCGTTCCAATTGTCATCATATAACACCAAACAGTTTTTATAATCACCTGTACGAGGAGGCCATGTGTCTGTTTTATGTATAATTTTCATTATTAAAGTCCTCCCATACTTTTCTGCATCTTCGCCACAGCTTCCGCTGTGTTGCCTGCTGCTCACCTCGTAGCGGTGTGCAAATTCTTGAGCAGCTACCGTGTAGATAAGTCTACACGGCTTTTTCTATTATCAATCATTCTATTTATATGTGCTTCGAACTAGCTCTTATGTTTTTTAATTTGCAATAACTCCAATATATAATGCCACCTATCAATCCCCCAGCTGTATTAGTCACTAGGTCAGATATTTGAAAAGTTCCGACACGAAGGATAATTTGACACACTTCTATACTAAGGGAAAATAAAAAGGAAATCTTAGCTGTCCTATAACAGATTTGCAAAAATCCCTTCTTCCCTTTGAGAATCTTATCTTTTAATGCCCAAAGCATAAGCATTGAAAACGGAATAAACAGAAAAATATTCTCTATTAATTCTGTACTTAACGTGCCATCAGAAAAATGAAAACTCCAATTTCCAAGAACATTTCCTATTGGATTTCCCCAAATCTGACGGCAAAATATGGTTCTAAAAAGAATTAAGCAAGTATATATCGCCAACATATAAATTCTTCTATATTCTTTGGATTTTTTAAATTCATTCATCCAATTACAAAGCACAGCTTTCAATCCAATCTTTTTCCACTCTGTATACAAAAGCATAAAAAGAGCTGCCATAACTATAGACACAAATAAATATTGATAGAGTGCCGAGATGATGTTAACACAAATTTTATCTACTATAGCATACATCTGTCTCTCCTTATTTTGATATGTTATACTGAAAGAACAGTCGACAAACGTCCAAAAATCTGGTAGAATAAAAGCAATAAAAACCAGAAAGGGAAGTGAAAAAATG
>NZ_JAJCLZ010000050.1 GCF_020559915.1 Ruminococcus sp. 210702-SL.1.03 | reverse complement strand
ATATATCCACATCAGCACTCTGCTTTGCGCAGGGTGCTTTTCTTATGCCTAAAAAAGGAGGTAATCAGCTATTGAGAAGCGTATCGGCAGGCAGACCCCCACCGTATCGGTAGTGCTGCCGTATGAGCAAACGCTCGGCGGCGAGGCTGTCGCGATGTACAACAAGTCGGGGCGCACCGCGCAGCAGTGGCAGGAACTGATGATGTACGACATCATGGCGGTGGACGGCGAGGGATTGTGGCGGCACATGAAATTCGGCTGGTCTATACCCCGCCGCAACGGCAAGTCAGAACTGCTCATAATGCGGTCGATATGGGGACTGCTCCACGGTGAAAGTATTCTCTACACCGCCCACCGCACCTCCACCTCTCACTCGGTGTGGGAAAAGGCCACCAGCCTGCTCGCGAAGATGGGCTACCGCGAGAAAGAGGACTTTAAGACCGCGAAGCAGTTCGGTCTTGAGCGTATCGAGTGGCTGGGCGGCGAGGGGCTGATAAATTTCCGCACGCGCTCGAGCAAGGGTGGGCTTGGCGAGGGTTACGACCTGCTCATCATCGACGAAGCGCAGGAGTACACTACCGATCAGGAAACAGCCTTGAAGTATATCGTTACTGACAGCCGAAACCCGCAGACGCTCATGTGCGGCACGCCGCCGACGGTGGTATCAGCGGGCACGGTGTTCACCAAGTACCGCAAGACGACTGTCACGGGCGGCGGCAACGACGACGGCTGGGCGGAATGGAGCGTGCCTGCGCTCACCAACGCCCACGACCCCGAATTGTGGTATCAGACCAACCCGTCGCTCGGCACTATCCTCACCGAGCGCAAGATACGCTCCGAGCTCGGCGACCCGCAGGACGCCCAAGTGGACGACAACATACAGCGTTTGGGGCTTTGGCTGACGTACAACCAAAAATCAGCCATCAGCAAGGGCGAGTGGCAGGCGCTTTGCATTACCGAAAAGCCGCAGCTCTCGCACGAGCTGTTTTTCGGCGTGAAGTACGCCAAAGCTACCGACAATGTATCGCTCGCCGTAGCCGCAAAGACCGCAGACGGCAAAGTGTTCGTCGAAGCCATCGACTGCCGACCCGTCCGCGAGGGCAACGACTGGATAATAGCGTATCTGCGCAACCCGCATATGCGCGAAACGGTCATAGACGGCGCAGGCGGACAATCTCTGCTCGCCGCCGACATGAAAAACGCCGGTATACGCCGCAAGCCGATACTCCCGAAAGTTTCGGAGGTCATAACTTCGGCGGCAAGCTTTGAGCGCGGCATTTTCGCGCAGACGATCTGCCACGCCGAACAGCCGTCGCTGGAACAAGTCGTCGCCAACTGCGAGCACCGCGCTATCAGCTCGGGCGGCGGGTACGGTTACACGTCCATTTTAGAGGGCGCGGACATATCGCTGCTTGAAGCCGTCGCGCTGGCGCACTGGGCGTGCGTGAACACGGTCAAAGAGAAGAAAATACAGAAGGTAAGCTGGTAACGGCTTACATATACCGCACAAGCGGAGAAAGGAAATATCATGGCAGATTTTAAACCCATCGAAACGCAGGAAGCTTTTGACGCAGCGGTCGCCGATGTGAAAAAGCAGTACGAGGGCTGGCTCTCGCCCGAGGACTACAGCGCCAAGACCGCCGACCTCGCGAAGCAGCTCGAAGCGAACAAGACCACCATCGCCGACCTTACGGCTAAGGCAAAGGCGTATGAGAGCGGCGCGCTGAAAATGCGCATCGCTCACGAGAACGGCATACCCTATGAGCTTGCGGGCAAGCTTTCGGGCGACACCGAAGAGGAGCTCAAAAAGGACGCTGAAACGCTCGCGATATTCGTGAAAAATCAGCAGCAGCCCCAGCCCCTCGCAAATACGGAGCACGGACACACGAACGGCAAGGACGCGGCGTACAAGTCGCTTCTCGCCGACCTCAAAAAGTAAAGAAAGGAAGTAATTAACTATGCCAGACATTCTCTCTAAGGGCGCAAAATTCGACCCGCAGCTCGTGACCGAGCTTTTCGACAAGGTAAAGGGCTTTTCATCGCTCTCGACCCTCTGCGCGCGCAGCCCTATCGCATTCAACGGACAGAAAGAGTTCATCTTCAGCATGGACGACGAAGTAGACCTCGTTGCCGAAGGCGGCAAAAAGACCCGCGGAAGCGTGGCTCTCGACCCTATCACGGTACTGCCGCTAAAGGTAGAGTACGGCGCAAGAATGACAGATGAATTTCTCTACGCCTCTGAGGAAGCGCAGATAGAAATGCTCAAAAATTTCTCTGAGGGCTTCTCGAAAAAGGTCGCCCGCGGTCTTGACATCATGGCTTTCCACGGACTGAACCCGAGGACTAAGACGGCGGCGGCTATCATCGGCACGAACCACTTCGACAGCGGCGTTGCTGTCATCGCGCAGGACAGCAAAACGCCCAAGACCCCCGACGCGCTGATAGAAGAGGCTATCGCGGCGGTGCAGGGCCACGAGTACGATGTATCGGGACTTACGATGGCTCCCGCATTCCGCTCCGACCTCGCCAAGATGGTGGACGCGAGCGGAAGAAAGATATACCCCGAACTTGCGTGGGGCAGCACTCCCGCTCAGATGAACGGTATAAGCACGACCACCAACACTACGGTGTCTTTCAATTCAAGCAAAGACCTTGCGATAGTCGGCGACTTCGCGACGGCATTCAAGTGGGGCTATTCCAAGGAGATACCGCTCGAAGTTATCCAGTACGGCGACCCTGACAACAGCGGCCGCGACCTCAAAGGATACAATGAGGTGTACATCAGAGCCGAAGCCTTTATCGGCTGGGGCATTCTCGACAAAAACGCTTTCGCCGTTATCCAGTCGGCGGCGACTGAGTAAGGGGGCATGGCAATGGCGGCAGTGTACGCGGCTATCGACGACGTTATACGGCTCGGGCGCAAGCTCACGGCTGAGGAACAGGAACTTGCGGAGGCGCTGCTGCCCGTTGCTTCCGCAAAGCTGAGCCTTATCGCGAAAAAGCACGGCAAGAGCATAGCGATCATGTCGGCGGCAGACCCCGAGTTCGCGCTTGCAGTCAAGGAGACCATCGCGCGGGCAGTTATCCGCGCGGTAAATGCGGCGGCTGACAATTCACCCGCAGCAACGCAGGCTTCGCAGGCGGCTATGGGGTACAGCATATCTATGTCGTACCTTAACGCGGGGCAGCAGCTTTACTACCTGCGCAACGAATTAAAAGACCTCGGGCTGATACGGCAGCGCTGGGGCGCACTGGAGGTGTACGGCAATGGTGACAATGATTAAAGGCATACCCGTTGAGCTTGTGGTGCGCGAGCAGACAGGCGCTGACGCGCTCAAACGCCCGATATATGCGGAGCGGATAGAGGTAGTCGAAAACGTGCTTGTGGGCGCGCCCAGCAGCGATGACGTTACAGCCGCGCTCAATCTCAGCGGCAAGAGAATAGCGTACACGCTGGCTATCCCAAAGGGCGACGAGCACGTTTGGACTGACACAGAGGTGCGCTTCTGGGGCGGGCGATACCGCACCGTAGGCGAACCGACGCAGGGCATAGACGCGCTTATCCCGCTCAGTTGGAACAAGAAAGTGCAGGTGGAAAGATATGCCGACGAAGATAGTTCTCAACCATAAGGCGGTGGGCGACTACCTCATGAGCGACAGCGTGGCGGCACTGACGGAAGAGTACGCCGAACGCATACGCGCGAAGCTGCCGAAACAGGGCTACCGCGTGAAGAATTACGCATGGACTAAGCGCTATCGTATACGCCGCCGTGTATCGTCGGTCGCGGCGACACACAAGCGCGCCATTCAGCAAAATCAGAAGAACAACACGATTTTAAAGGCGGTCGGGGAGGTAAAGGAATGATAGAAGTCACGCTTATCGACTACATATCGCGCGGGCTGGACGTGCCGTGCTTCGCCGAAGAGCCAGCCAAACCGCCCGCCAGCTACTGCATTATCGAGCGCACGGGCACATCTGAACGCAACTGCATAACGTCCGCGACGGTGGCTGTACAAAGCTACGGCGGCACGCTGCTTGAAGCTATGGAGCTTAACGAACGCTTGCTGAAACTCATGCGGCGTATGCCCGAACGCGGCGACATAAGCCGCTGCGCGCTCGTGAGCAGTTATCCATTCAATGAAACGACTACAAAACGTTACCGCTTTCAGGCGGTGTACGAAATAACATATTTTGAGGAGTGATTTTATGTCGAACAACAAAAACAATGTCACTACGGGCAAGCCTAAGGTAGGCGGAGCAGTTTTCCGCGCGCCCTGCTCTACGCCCCTGCCGACCGACGCCACTACCGAGCTGAACGCGGCTTTCAAGTGTCTGGGCTACATCAGCGAGGACGGCTTGACCAACGACGGCAGCCGCACCACCCAGTCTATCAAGGCATGGGGCGGTGATGTGGTGCACGTTTCCACCACCGACAAAAAGGACGATTTCACGATGACGTTCATCGAATCGCTCAGCGCAGAGGTGCTCAAACTCGTTCATGGCGACAGCAGCGTCACCGGCACACCAGAGGACGGCATGACGGTAGCGGTAGGCTCGGGCGACCTCGAGGACTACGCATACGTTATCGACATGATAATGACGGGCGGCGTGCTCAAACGCATTGTGCTGCCCTCTGCGAGCGTTTCAAACGTTGCCGAGGTGCAGTATGACGACAGCGACGCGGTGGGCTACGGCGTAACGCTGACCGCTATGGCGGACAGCACGGGCAACACCCACTACGAGTATTTCAAGAAGCCCGCGACTGAGTAAGGAGGTACGGCATGAAGATGATAGAGGGCAAGACCGAGCACGGTTTTGCATTTAAGTACGAAGCTGAAAAGCTCAACGATTGGGAGCTGCTGGAAGACCTTGTGGCAGTAGACGGCGGCGACGGTTCGCGGCTCGTGAGCGTGCTCCACCGCCTGCTCGATGATACGCAGGCGGCGGCGCTGAAAGACTTTTGCCGCGATGAGAACGGCAGAGTGCCGCGCGACGTAATGGTGCGCGAGATCTATTCCATTATCCGCGGCGGCGAAAAAGACGGCGACGGAAAAAACTGATACTGCTCGCCCGCATGGTGAGCGCGTGCGAGGGCGAGTTGATATGCGACTTTGCCGAGGTCTACAACATATACGATCACCGCGCCCTGCCGCTGAGGACGGCGGCTGCGCTTGCGGGCGGGCTGCGCTCAAACTCACGCGCACGCATGGCACTTGCCGGTGAAGATCACACGCTCAGCGAAATGCTGGGCGTTTTGATTTTTGACAAGCTTTCGCTGCTCGTGTGGCTCAACAGCAAGGACGGCGCGCGCGGAAAGAACCGCCCCGAATCGCTGGCGGCTAAGCTTTTCGGCACGCCGAACGAACCGCAGACCGAGGGCTTCGACGACCCGATGGCGTATGAAAAAGCGCGGCAGAAGATACTTAACGGAGGTGATTAAATGGCAGACAGCAATAGTAAAGGCATTGAGCTGGCGAAGGCGTATGTGCAGATAGTGCCCTCGATGGAAGGTTTGCAGGGGCAGCTTGCGAAGCTTTTCCCCGACGGCGTGGGCGGCGAGCAGGGCGGTAAGATGGGCAAAAATCTCGGCAAAAGCCTGCTTGCGGCGTTCGGCGCGTACAAGGTCGCCGACAAGCTGGGCGACGTTATAAAGAGCGCATTCAGCGAGGGCGCGGCGCTCGAGCAGTCTATCGGCGGCATAGAAACGCTGTTTAAATCCAGCGCGGGCAAGGTCGAACAGTACGCGAGCGACGCTTTCAAGACGGCGGGCGTAAGCGCTAACGAGTACATGGAGAACGTCACGAGCTTTTCGGCTTCGCTCATTTCATCGCTCGGCGGCGATACTGCTAAGGCTGCCGAAGCGGCGCACACGGCTATGGTCGATATGAGCGACAACGCCAACAAAATGGGCACGAACATCGCCGACATTCAGAACGCTTATCAGGGCTTCGCGAAGCAGAATTACACCATGCTCGATAACCTCAAATTGGGTTACGGCGGCACAAAGACCGAGATGGAGCGCCTGCTCGCCGACGCGGAGAAGATAAGCGGCATAAAATACGATATCAGCAATCTGTCCGACGTATACGCCGCTGTTCATGTCATTCAGGGCGAGCTTGACATCACCGGCACGACCGCGAAAGAAGCCGCCACGACGTTCAGCGGCTCGTTCGGCAGCATGAAAGCCGCAGCGGCGAACCTGCTCGGCACGCTCACGAACGGCGGCGACGTCAGCAAGGCTCTTGGCGACCTCGACGAGAGCGCGGGAAATTTCGCGGATAACTTTATCCGCATGGGCAAGCAGGGCGT
>NZ_JAJCLZ010000005.1 GCF_020559915.1 Ruminococcus sp. 210702-SL.1.03 | reverse complement strand
CCATGGCAGATCATATGAGAGCCGAGCTCTGCTGTGAAACACTGAAAAATGCGAGCTTGCGGTATCCTGATATTTGTGGAGCCATTGTGCATTCCGACCGCGGCAGCCAGTATACCAGTGCTGCGTACAGAACTGCTATTCAAAAATATGGCATTGTGCAGAGCATGAACAGTGCCGGAGGAAGATGCCACGATAATGCGAGATGTGAAAGCATATGGGCAAGAATGAAGGAGGAGTTGTTTTATAACAGAGGCAGAAAAACTGAAAATTATACGACCGAAGCATTAAAAACGATGGTCTGGCGATATTTCATGAGCTACTGGAGCAACCGCCGGATCTGCTCAGCGATCGGCGGGCTTCCTCCCGCTGTAAAACGGCATAGGTACTATTCGGCTATGACTATCGCTGCTTAACTTCAAATCCTTGCGGTCAATGTGTCAAGTTTTATTGACAAAATCATAGCTTATCTGACAGCTGACATAGAGGACGCAGTTAAGAAAGGATTCTTGAGTTATAATCAGCTTCTTGAAGAGTTAAGAAGTGAGAAATACATAAGTAAATGCGCCGATGAAGATGAGAGAAAAAATTATACCAATATGATCGGTTTGCTTGAAACAAAGTACCAGAATGCAAAAGCTAAGAAAATAGCAGATCCCGAGCTTAATGCTGTTCAGAACTGGGTTATAAGCATACAGGGAAATCTTATATACTGTGCTTCATATGGGTTTACAAGAAATTATAAAAGTATAATGGACGGCACATTCACTAAAGAGGTACTTGCTGTATCCTATGGAAATGCTCTGTCAAAGGCTTTAGGAGATATAGCATACGAGTATGTTTTCCGTTCTAAGCCGATACTTAAAATGGAGATCTCAGCGGGAAAAATAATCAACTTCCTGCTCGACAATTTCATTCCTGCGGCAGTTCATTATGATACTGGGACAAAGCCTTCACCTATGGAGGACAGGCTGATGTGTATGATCTCCGAGAACTATCGTCAGATTTACACGATATATTCTGATGGTAAGAGCGATAAAGAAAAGCTGTATCTCAGACTGCTTCTGGTAACTGATTTCGTCTGCGGCATGACTGATAGTTATGCTAAAAGGCTTTATCAGGAGTTGAGTGGGATTGAGTGATTGTATAATTTTTGAGAGATTTTCAAGGAATGATGATTGTATATTATCCTTAATTAGTGAGTCCTAAATCCACAAAGTTTCCTAAAAAAGCCGATTAGCCAAAAGCAGTCTGTATATAAGAAATGTTTTGCAATCAGCATAAAACATTCAATGATGGTACAAATTTTTCAATGTTTCATTTGTAATATGCTATATTGACATATTACGCTTTTACATATTCTTTGTGATGATTATACGTAATTATGCCAAGCTTTAAGATTAGTGAATAGATGTTAATTTTTTGCTTGTAAAAGTATATAATCATAAAACTTAATTTATATTTAATCAAATAATACAAACATCTCACAAAAAATGAGTGCTTGAAGATAATCATAATAGTATTAATTAGATAAAAATATTTACATGTATACACAAATGTTTTATTTATTGCTAATAATATATAATTAATTCCAAAAAGATAAAGGCGGTGTGTTATAAGTGAATTTGTTGATTACACTTTATTCTGATCACTATCAGGACGGAAATGAAAATCGAGATGTATTTAAAGACATAACATGGTCTCCGTATGATAGAATTACTTTTAAAACAGTTGAATCCTTTGAACATTTATGTTCAGATAATTATTCTACCAATTCTTCGGGTTTAAATGGAATTGATTCTGGCTATGAGAATGGTAATCCTACAAAGTGGAATGGAATAAAACAGTGTATGCATCTTATTGAAGAAGAAAATGATCACTCAAATTATGAATGGAAGATTAGTCCAAACAAAGCAGAGTATATTTTTGATACTGAAACAAAAAAATATAATCTTCTCTGTATTTATGCAATGAGATTTTCTGAAATAATACAAAGATTAATTGATCACGAAAGAATGTTTAATAAAAAGGCTATTCGTAATAAAGTATATGAACTTATTAAACATGAATGTAATAATAAAAATACAATTGAATTTAAGCTTTTTAGATCTTTGGGACCTGAGGACATGGTGGTAGTTTTCCTTTCAGAACACCTTAAAGATATTATTTCTGTTGTGGATACAATTAATAAAACAACAATAATATTGCCTCAAAACATAGAGGAGAGTTACTGTAAGAATTCAAAGTTGTTTTCGACGGTGTGTGTATTTTCAGGTTTTAACAACCGAAAATATGATGCAAAAACCGATGTAGATATATTTGTACGTCTGAATCTTAAAGAAAACAATATACAGAGTTTTTTAACTGAATTTAACAATTATGTGGAACCTGGTTATACTTATAATTCAATTTTTTGTGGGGTTTCAACACTGCAATTAAATATTCCGGCAGGTAAAATTAGCTTTAAAGTTTTTCAAGAGCAAGGAATATTTAATGGTAGTTCACGATTTTATTCGGAGAATATATACAGTAGTCGAACATACTTTTCCATTCCAAACGAAGATCTAAAGACAGGAAATACTATAGATTTGTCATCTTTAAATGGATTATCCCTCTTGACAAAACATGGAATTGATTATAATTTAAGTTCTATAACATCACCAGTTGCTGATTTTCTCTTTGGAGAATACTGTAGATTACTTGAAGGACAACGAACAGTGCAGTGGAACAGTATTCTTAAATTCCAATACGAAGCAACAAAATCTTTTTCAAAATATTACTCTGGTGTAAATAAATTTACGGAATGTGATTTGTTGAACTATATGCAATCTGCACTTCATCTTATAAATCAAGCTTGCAGTTCTGTTTCAGAAATTCCAAATCACAATCACTTTTATGCAGGATCTTTTCACGATTTACTTAAAGCATATTATGGAATAATTGATATGCTTTTTGATATAGGCTATGGTCTTCCGCATGCCGAAAAAACAACTCAACATCCGATTACTTTTGCTATATGCCTTAATTCTACAGCATGTATTGAAAGCAAGATATTTACACGCACTGATATAAAAAATCGAATAGTAATATTCTTTTTGCCATATGACACTTTTTGGAATTATGCAGGAAACATTAAGGAACTTATTCATGAAGTATTTCATTATATTGCTCCTTATGATCGAGAAAAAAGAGCAAAAAGTATTGTAAATATACTATATACTAAAATCACAAAAGAACTTATTACAGAGATTGCAAGTAGATCAGCAAAATTTAAATATGATAAATTTTCACAGTATGTTACTAACTGGATAGATTTTTTGATCAAAAGGTTTGATGATAATGCTTTAAATTCGCTATGCAATAATTTGAAAGTCCATTTCCCAGAATTTTTTATTCTTTCAAATCCTGATTGGACAAATCGTTTTATAAATAATTCTCAAATTATTAATGTTATTTTGTTTATTGAAAATAAAGAAAAAAAAGATATTATTTTGTCTTTTGATAATACTATGGCTTATTTGGACAAAAGAAAAGATAAGAGCTTTGATTCTGCTAAAAATGTTTTTGATATACGAGTTGTGAATAATTGTCTAAAAGAACGTGAGTTATCTGATAATGAACAATCAATTATTGATGAGTATCTCAATGGTAAGAATATAAACAAAGGTATGATTGGACTTTTAAATCACTATACGCTTGCTGCAAAAGAAGCGTTTTGTGATATGTGGGCAATTAAGATAACTGGAATGAGCATTCCCGCATACATTGTTTTTTTAATAAAAACAATGACAAGATATTACGATAACTATATAATTAAGATATCATTTTCTAAAAAATAACTGGAGGTACCAATTTATATTTTTCGTCAACCATTATAAGAATAATTCTTTTAATTTACAAACATTTCAGCACTTTTAACACAGAAGACAATAGTGACATTCAATTGAAGGAGGTTTTTAAAGGACTGTATAGCGATAAAGACGAAACTGGTAAATTCATAAAAGAGTGTATTGATATAATTGCACAACAATATGTACAATTTGTGGATGTGCTTGGAAAACATGAAATTGACGCTTTGTGCGATATGGCGTTTTATATGGTTGAGGAAACTTTCTCAGAAATTGAAAAGTATGATTCCCAAAAAAGTGTTGAGATTCTGCGTAGAATTTCTGAAACAGATTTAAGTTGTAATATAAATATGGATAGTATAGATGAGCTTACTGGATTTATAGGAATGCAGAAATTACAACCGATCACTACGGTGTCATCATATACTGAAAATATCTTTTTGAAACACACACCCACAAATTGCCATATGTCATATAAACGTATTGTTACTTGTATAGGAGAATTAATGGAAACTATTCAATCCATTAACGATATTGTATTAGCAAACTCAAAAAACGAACGCAAATTGTGGTATAGAGGTGTATGTAGTGCAGAATTCAATCTACTTCCTAGTATTTTTAGGAATGGAGATAAAATGCTTTCAATTTATGTCAATCAAGCGAACATGATTAAAAATGCCTATTTTAATACAACCTTTGCTTCAGATGTATGGAATCTTCCGATTGAGCAAAAAACAGCATTCTTACAACATTATGGAATACCCACCAATCTATTGGATTTTTCCTTGGATCCCTTAGTTTCTCTATATTTTGCTGTTTTTCCCGATAGAATGGATGATAGAATGGGAGTGGATAGCGGTGTGTATCAGCCTGTTATATATGTATTCGACCCTATGGCGTATAGTCTAGCTATTCGTCGAATGACTGAAGGAAAAGCAGATTTGAGTATTCCCAATACAATTTCTTCTGTAACATTTGACATAAATAAAAATGAAGAAGAGAAAGAAAAGTACTTTGTTGGTGATATGTCATATAATTATTTGTATGAGCATAATAACAAATACAGCCAAGTTTATGTACCAGATGATCGTGGGGATCCGTATCCAGCTCCGATTGTTGTTCAGCAATCAAACCCTAGGATAGTAGCTCAAAGCGGAACGTTTGTAGCTTATTCATTACATGCAAAACCACAAACTTCAAATATAGACAATAGATATAATTATTTGGATTTATTAACAATTCAACGGCGTTATCTCGAATTTTTGAATAAATCTACAAACCAAACAGATAGGTTTATTTTTCCTATATATTTAAGTAAGGAATATATATCCGATATAAGAGCAAGTCTTAAGCATCTTAATATAAGTACAGGAAAATTCTACCCAGAGCTATCAAAGATATTTGGAGACGTAATGTCAGGTATGTCATGAAGTCTTCATTGATAGGCATAGAAATTGTTGTAAACGCTGATTTTTATAATTCACAATATTTTTTCTTGACAATTTTTTGTTTCTGTAGTATAATTAATGCTGTATTCATTGAAAGAATGTATTGTTCTAAAGAATTTTACAAGTATTTTCTGATTATACAGATATATTATTTTGCATATAATATAAATAGAGGTTTTATATGGGTTCTCTTTAAATTACCCATAAATATACAAAATAGGGAGTATGCGATTTTACTGCGCTCGTTTAATTTTATGATTATTTTTGAAGAAATCCCGACAGATTTAATTAAAGAAAAAGAAGTGAGAGGAGATTTAGAGTGTGATAACGAAAATACTAATACTGAATATTGTTTTAAAAACTCTTTGATTGATTTTAATGAGAGTAATGGTTATTTCGATGATGAGAAAACAATTTTTGCATATACTAAAAAGCGTCGTTTTTATATGTAAAGGTTAATTCGAAGTGATTTAAACCAAAAATTACTTTGTTTAAAATTTTCTATAAATTAATCAACTATGATAAAATCGATAGTTGGGAGCAGTTAATTTTTGAATCCGTTTCCATATAACGTTTTATTACAGTTTTTGTTTTTACGGAGAATTTTTCTCAGAACTACTAAGGTGAGTAAAATAAAGTGATTTTATTCAGTATATAATATACATTTACGTTTTCTATATCTATTGCTTAACTATACGTTTCTTAGTGGCAAATCTCTTGCTTTCCTATTCATCTATTTCATAGTCACATCACATATTGGTGATACCAAATGGATATTCACCTGAAAAAGCCCGTATTTACGGGCTTTTTTATGTTTAGAAAACGAAAAATTTCAATGTAAAACCGTGGATGCTTTTCACCGATTTTCACGAAAAAAATGGAGTCGAACCCTACACAACAAAAAATATCGAACATAACGGCAGACTTTGAGCGGATTCCGATCTGAGCCTGCCGATTTGTTCTGAAAAAATATTCACAAAGTTTTAAAGGCTGTTTTGTCTATTGTCACGAATTTAAGCGACGATGATAGAACAGCCTTTTTTTCATTTCTAAGGAAAGGTAGTGATACCAATGTGGCAGTTATACTATTAAAAAACAAAAACTATACGAACGGAGGAATGTAAATGAATGAGAAATTTGTGATCAATGCAAATCTGCTCCGCAAAGAGCCAGAGTTCGGTACAAGAGTTTGCGTGGTGGAAAAGGCAGAAGCAGTCACCCACGACAAATTTGAACGCCTGAAAAGGCATCCGATGCAGGATAATGAGCTGATCGCAGAAAACACAGACCTTATGTTCTGCGACGTAAATAATCAGTATCATTGCCTGCTCATATACGATGACGATCAGGACGACGGACTGCTGATCGAATCAGAGGGTGCACCATATGCACGATATGCTCCGTATATTCCAAATGCAAAACTGCTTTACGAAAATCATATGCAAAGGCATTTGCAGAAAATGAAATTTTACTGCCCTCTTGAGATCAGCAGATGGGACGATGATGAATACAATGCAAGGTCCTGCGAAAAATTCTCTGTAAATTCACCAACTGTGATAAAAAACGATGTTGTGGAGCGGCTTGAAAAACAGCCGCTCTTTTTTCACAGTATACAATAACTACCGTAATTTGTCAAGTTTCTTCAGCTATCTGCGGAAGGAGGCGGTCTGTGATGTCGGATACCATACAGTCGCTGACCTCAAAGCCGTATATATCCTCGATGGTATCGCTTATTTGGCGGGTCGTCATACCCTTTGCGTACAGAGAAATCATCTTCTTCTCAATGCCGGAGATGTCCTTTTGACGCTTTTTTACGACCTTTGGTTCAAATGTCCCGTCACGATCCTGCGGCACTTCGACCTCCGTTTCGCCCAAGTTTCCACGTATCTTCTTTGTTTTCTTACCATTGCGGTAATTGGAGTTATCTGAACGTTCGTATTCCTGGTACCCCAGATGCTCGTCCAGTTCAGCCTCAAGCATTTCCTGTATAGTGCCGCCCCATCAGATCCTTGAGAGCGTCCTCGATATCCTTCGCGGTCCTGGTATCATACTCCTCGATCAGCTCTGCAATGATATTCTTTTTACCCTCGCTCATTGGTTCTCTTTTTCTTCTTGCCATAAAATTTCAACCTCCTGTGGTATTTTTATTATATCGCAGTTGGCTGAGTTTTTACAGACTTTTTTTCGGAGGGTCGCCCGACAATACGATAATCGTTTCCGACGTTGAAGACTACATCGCCGATGAGAATTTGGATTTAGGCAGCTCCTCTAAACCGCGTAAGATAGGATTCTGACCCTTGCCAACACATAAAAAATGTGCTAAAATAAAATAGACACTAATTTTATTCGAGGCACATTTATGAAAAAAGACCTTACCCGCGGCAGTATCACTGCCGCACTTTGCTCGTTCGCTGCGCCGATGATCCTCGGCAACCTGCTACAGCAGGCTTATAACCTCGGCGATACCCTCGTCGTAGGGCGCTGTTTGGGCGATAACGCCCTCGCCGCCGTCGGCAGTACATATACGCTCACTACTTTCATATATTCCATAATCATAGGCCTGTGCATGGGCGCAGGCTCGCTCGTTTCTTATTACGGCGGCAAAAAAGATCCCCGCAAACTCGCCGATGTCATGAGCCTTTCACTGCTGATGATCGGCGCGACCGCTGTGATCATTGAGCTTGCTGCGCTTGCGTTCCGGCCGCAGATACTTCACCTGCTGAAAACGCCGACTGAGATAATGTCGCTAACGTCTGATTATGTGCGGATAATTCTCATCGGAATATGTTTCATATTTTTATATAATTACTATTCGTTCATGCTCCGCGGTCTGGGCGATTCGGTAACGCCGCTCGTTTTTCTCGGTATATCGTCCGCTGTGAATATATTGCTCGATATACTTTTTGTAGCAAAGTTTTCGATGGGCATAAAAGGCGCGGCGTGGGCGACCCTCATATCTCAGGCGCTCGCCGGCGCGGGATTGGTGGTGTTCTCGCTCGTCCGCGAAAACTCGCTGTGCCCGCAGTTCAGCCGCCGTCTGCTCTCGCGCTCGCTTTTCGGCGAGGTCACGCGTATGTCTTCCGCCGCCTGCGTGCAGCAGTCGGTCATGAATTTCGGCATTTTGATGATACAGGGGCTGGTCAACAGCTTCGGCACGTCCGTTATGGCGGCCTTCACCGTCGCTGTCAAGATCGACACCATCGCCTATATGCCCGCGCAGGAGTTCGGCAACGCTTTTTCGCTCTTCATTTCGCAGAATTTCGGCGCGCGCGAGGGCGGGCGTATCCGCCGCTGCGTTAAAAGCTCGATGGCGCTCACCGCAGGCTTCTGCGCCGCGATCTCCATCGCCGTCAACATCTTCGCAGCGCAGTTTATGCAGATCTTCTCGAAGGGCGGCGAGGTCGTGCAGATCGGCGTGCGCTACCTGCGGACAGAGGGCGCGTTTTACGTCGGTATAGGCGTGCTTTTCCTGCTTTACGGCTACTTCCGCGGGGTAAATCGCCCCGAAATGTCGCTGCTGCTGACCGTCATCTCGCTTGGTACGCGCGTTATTTTGGCATACGCAATCTCGCCCTCCGTCGGCGTTGTCGGCATATGGTGGTCTATCCCGATAGGCTGGCTTTTGGCAGATATTGTCGGCGCGGTGATAATGCGGCGCAGTCTGAAAACCCTCGGCGATACATGATTACACAAAAAAAGCGCAGACGCTCAAAAAAGTGTCTGCGCATTTTTTTATTTGAAATTGTTACGTTTGTTACGATTTTCTGCCCAGTGCGACCGCCTGCATATTGTAGGGGATGAGCCGCGCACGCTTCGGCGCAACGCACTTCTTCAGCGCGCGCTCTACCGTTTCGTCGCTGAAAAGCCCAGTTATCTCAAGCAGTTTGCCCAGCAATATCATGTTCGCGCCGCCGTAAAGCTCGTGCTTTTCCGCAAGGTCTGAGGCGGGCACGGCGTACATATCTGCGTCGCCGCGCTCTTCCACGCCGCTCATCATGCTGCTGTCGTAAAAAACTTTTCCGCCGCTCTTTACCGCGCCGATGAATTTTTCGTATGAAGGGCCGTTCATTGCGACGAGTATGTCGGGGTTCTGGATTATCGGCGAGCCGATGTCTTCGTCTGATATGCAGACCGAGCAGTTGGCGGTGCCGCCGCGCATCTCGGGGCCGTATGAGGGCAGCCATGTCAGCTTTTTGCCCTCCTCCATCGCGCAGTACGCCAGTACTTTTCCCGCGAAGAGTATGCCCTGTCCGCCGAAGCCCGCAAGAATTATCGAAATCTCCATCTCAGCGCGCCTCCTTTTCGCCCGCGGTGACGTCTTTGTAAACGCCGAGCGGGTAGTAGGGTATCATGTCGCTGCGCACGAATTCCATTGCCTCGGCAGGCGTAACGCCCCAGTTTGTCGGGCAGGTAGAGAGCACCTCTACTATCGAAAGTCCTCTGCCGTTCGCCTCGTTGTCGAAAGCCTTGCGAATGGCGTTCTTAGCCTCGCGAATGTGCGCGGGCGAATCTATGGCTACTCTCTGCGCCAGCGCTACGCCGTCCAGCGTGCTCATCAGCTCGCATATCTTTACAGGGTGGCCAGCTGTGTGCACATCTCTGCCGTACGGCGTGGTCTGCGTTACCTGACCCGGCAGGGTGGTGGGCGCCATCTGTCCGCCCGTCATGCCGTAGGTGGTGTTGTTTACGAATATTATCACGATGTTCTCGCCGCGCGTGCCGCTGTGTACGGTCTCAGCCGTGCCGATAGCCGCGAGGTCGCCGTCGCCCTGATATGTGAAAACGTGCAGGTTCGGGTTCGAGCGCTTTACGCCGGTCGCTACTGCGGGCGCTCTGCCGTGGGGCGCTTCCACCATATCGCAGCCGAAATAGTCATACGCCATTACAGCGCAGCCAACGGGGCATATGCCCACCGTTTCGCCCTCTATGCCCATCTCGTCGATCACTTCGGCGACCAGTCTGTGGATTATTCCGTGTCCGCAGCCGGGGCAGTAGTGGGTCGGCACGTCGAGCAGGGCGTGCGGTCTTTTGAATATTACCGACATTTTATATACCTCCGTTCAGTTCGCGCAGCTTTTCCAGTATCTCGCCCGGCGTAGGCACTACGCCGCCTGTTCTGCCGTAAAATTCTACCGGCTTCGAGCAGTTTATAGCCAGCTTTACGTCCTCTATCATCTGACCCATCGAAAGCTCGGTATCCAGCAGCACCTTTGCGCCCGCCGCAGCTTCTCTCAGCGCGTCCTTCGGGAATGGATAAAGGGTTATGGGGCGGAAAAGGCCCGCCTTTATGCCCTCTGCGCGCGCCTGCGCCACCGCCGATTTTGCAACTCGCGCCGCCGCCCCGTAGCCTACCACGAGTATCTCCGCGTCTTCGCACATATAGCTCTCGCTGCGCTGCTCGCGGCTCTCGATAATGGCGTATCGTTCGTATCTCTCGCGCACTATCTTTTCGAGCGTCGGCGCGTCGAGGTAAAGTGAATTTATGATGTGGTGGGCGCGCTTGTTCTTGTGGCCATTCGCCGCCCAGCCTGATTTGTCAGTGTGCGCAGGCTCTATCTCGTGAAAGCTTACAGGCTCCATCATCTGTCCTAGCAGACCGTCTGCAAGTATCATCGCGGGTATGCGGTACTCGTCGGCTTTGTCGAAAGCCAGCGCCGCTAAGTCCGCCATCTCCTGCACCGAGTTCGGCGCGAATACCAGTATGTTGAAATCGCCGTGACCCATAGCGTGCGTTGCCTGAAAATAGTCCGATTGCGAGGGCTGTATAGAGCCTAGTCCCGGGCCGCCGCGCTGTACGTTTATGATAACTGCCGGCAGGTCGCTGCCCGCCATGTACGATATTCCCTCAGATTTCAGCGATATTCCGGGGCTGGAGGAGGAAGTCATGGCTCTTACGCCCGAAGAAGCCGCGCCCAGCAGCATATTTACCGCCGCCAGCTCCGACTCAGCCTGTAAAAACACTCCGCCTCGCTTCGGCATCTGCTTAGCCATGTAGGCCGCAAGCTCGGTCTGTGGGGTTATGGGGTAACCGAAAAAGCATTTGCAGCCCGCGCGTATAGCCGCTTCGGCAAGCGCTTCGTTGCCCTTCATCAAATATTTTTCGCCGCTTTTAGTATTCTCAGCCATCTCTCACGCCTCCTTATCGGGCTTATCTATCTCTATGGCGCAGTCGGGGCAGATCAGTGCGCACATTGTGCAGCATACGCAAGCCTGCTGGTCGGTGCAGACGGCGGTAAAGCAGCCCCTCTTGTTCCTCTTTTCGGTCTGCATAGCCAGTATTTTCTTTGGGCAGACCGATATGCACAGACCGCAGCCCTTACAGCGGTCTTCGATAACTTTCATTTTCATCTCGAGTATTTGAACCTCCACATATATCCACACGCGCCCTGCGTGCTTCATTACGCAATTTGAGGGAAAAGCCTGCGCGCATTTCGCCGCCGCAAAGCTTATCCCCCACTTATTTATTATACTCTTTTTGCTGTTTTTATCAATAAACACTTTTTGATTTTTGGGTAAAAGTGCCTTATTCCCACACAGGTTTCACATACACCTCACATTTTAGCGGGCAGGGAAGCTTGTTCGCCAATGCGTCAAAAAGTTCGCTGCGCACCGCGGTGTATCTCAGCGGCAGACCCGCCTCGCGGCAGATGTCCTCGGCGTACTGCACCGAGCGCAGAAGCGTTTCCTCGTCGGTGAGCGCGCCGAGGTTAGAGTTGTTTACCACGCCCGTGTGTTTCAGCCGCGCCGCTTGCTCTATCTCGTACATCAGCTCAAGCGCTTCCTGCGGGCTTTCGGTGAGTTTGCGGCAGCGGTTGACTACATAAAGCATCTCCAGCCCCTGCGCGCCGCCCAGCACGTCGGCGTACCGCCCAAGAGCGATAGCCCCCTGCTCGTCGCCTCCTACGTCAAGTATCAGCAGGTCGCTCTGCGCCGCTTCGCCCGCCATGTCGAACCCCAGCGCGGGAATATCCAGCGAGGTGTTCGCAAAAAGCGGCGTTATGAGCTTTATTCCGTGTCGCTCAAAAAGCTCGGCGTGGTCGGCGGTGCGGAAATATGGGTTCACTATGTCGAGGTCGCAGACAGTTATCCGCGCCTGCGGCTGTTCCAGCGCGAGCGCAAGCGCCAGATTTATCGAAAAATTGGTCTTGCCCGCGCCGTAGTGTCCTGTTATAACTATAACTTTTCCCATTTATATCATCTCCTGTAAATTTCGCATCTAAAATAGTGACTATATATAATAGTATACCCCGCCCGCGCCGCGCAGTCAATTACCGTATTTTGAAATTTGTCCATAAAAAAACGGCGCACCTTTGTACGCCGCTTTTCTGCAACTAAGAGGTATGTAATTTAGAAATTCACGTCTTTAAAATACGCCGCTATCTCCGCCATGTCCTGCTTGAGGTCGTTGGCGGCTTCCGCAGGCAGGTTGTAAAGCTCGCCCGCGATGATCTCTTTTGTCAGCAGCATTATGTCGTCCAGATACGCGCGCGCCTCGTCGGTCAGCGATATGTTTATCACGCGGCGGTTGATCTTGTTTTTTTCGCGCAGTACCATTCCGCTTTCCACAAGCTGGGTTATGGCGCGGGTAGCCAGCTCGTTGCTGGTGCTGATGCTTCGCGCCAATCCGCTCATGCTAAAAGTTTCCTTTTTAAGCATGGTGAGCAGTATTATCTGCTGGGTGCGTGTGAGCTTCTTCGCGTGGCTGTCGAAAGCCTTAAAGATAGCTGCTCTGAATATGGGGTAAACGCTTATGAGCGAGGCGGTAAAGTCTGTAAAAGCTGTATCATTCATGTGGATCTTCTCCTCTCGTTAAATTGGTTCAAATATTAGTATATTACTCAGACATATAAATCTTTTGTTAATTCATAAGATTTATTTGCACAAGATTATTTTCTTAATAATTATTATACCACATTTTCTCTATTTGTCAAGCTTTTTTCGGGTAGGAAAAAGGCCATTTCGAGTAATTCGTGATCAACGATATTAAAATAATGTAAATTCAAAGAACATTTATACGATTTGTTCAAAAAAATGCCTGAGATTTATCACATTTTGACAGCGAATTTACATGACTTTACGCCGTTTTTACGCGCAGATTTGGCTGTATCGCCTATATAAATTCGTATATAATCACTTGACTTAACGAAAAAAATAGTATACAATAAATATGGATAACTGCGCCCATTCGCACATTTTACCCATAATACGGCGCGCAAGATATACAGAAATAAAACGGAATAGGAGAATGTTGGTATGAAAATGAGAGGAATCTACTCTTCGGTAACTGATATACGCCGCAAGGTGTTTACCGAAGTGGCACGTCTGGCTTACGAGGGCGGCGATTATTCGGCGAAGATCGGCGACCTGCCTTACAAGATCGTGCCCGGCAGCGAGGCGGTCTACCGCGAGTCGATATTTCTTGAGCGCGCGATAGTTGAAGAGCGTCTGCGCTTGGCGATCGGTCTGCCGCTGCGCCCCATCGACGAGCACAAGTCGGTTTCTGAGGGCATTGAGGAAACGGCTATCGCTGAAAAATACTACGATCCGCCGCTGGTAAATATCATCAAGTTTGCCTGCAACGCTTGTCCCGAAGCCCACTACCACGTTACCGACTGCTGCCAGGGCTGCCTTGCTCACCCTTGTAAGGAAGTCTGTCCCAAGAAAGCTATCGAGATAATTCACGGCAAATCTGTAATAGATCAGTCGAAGTGCATAAAGTGCGGACGCTGCGCGGGAGTCTGTCCCTACGGCGCTATCAATAAAATGGAGCGCCCCTGCGCCGCCGCCTGCGGTATGGACGCTATCAAGTCCGACGAGCAGGGCAGAGCGGAGATCGACCACGATAAGTGCGTTTCCTGCGGTATGTGCCTTGTAAACTGTCCCTTCGGCGCGATAGTCGATAAGGGTCAGATCTTCCAGCTTATCCACGCTATGAAGACGGGCAAGAAGGTCATCGCAATAGTCGCTCCCGCTTTTGTAGGTCAGTTCGGCCCTAAGGCTTCGCCCGAAAAGCTCACCGCCGCTATGAAAAAGCTCGGCTTCGACAGCGTAGTAGAAGTAGCTATCGGCGCTGACCTCTGCGCTATCGAAGAGGCTAAGGACTTCATGCGCGATGTGCCCGAGAACCAGCCGTTTATGGCGACATCCTGCTGCCCCGCATGGTCGGTAATGGCGAAAAAGCTTTTCCCCGACATCGCGCAGAATATCTCTATGGCTATGACGCCGATGGTGCTTACCGCGAGAATGGTGAAGAAGGAAAATCCCGACGCTTACATAGCTTTCATCGGCCCTTGCGCCGCTAAGAAGCTTGAGGCTTCGCGCCGCTCTATCCGCAGCGATGTTGACTTCGTACTGACTTTTGAAGAGCTGATGGGTATGTTTGAGGCTAAGGACGTTAAGTTCGAGGACATCACCGACGATGAAAAGGTAGAGCTGAACGAGGGCACGGGCGACGGCAGAATTTTCGCTGTTTCCGGCGGCGTTGCCAAGGCGGTATCAGACGTTATCAAGAAGCTCGACCCCGAGCGCGAGATAAAGGTAGAGTCGGCGCAGGGTCTGCGCGACTGCCGTAAGCTGCTCACTCTGGCTAAGGCGGGCAAGTACAATGGCTACCTGCTCGAGGGCATGGCTTGTCCCGGCGGCTGCGTTGCCGGCGCGGGCACACTTCAGGCTGTTGAAAAGTCTACGATACTGGTAAACAAGTACGCTAAGGACGCTGACAAGCAAAACGCGCTCGAAACTGAGCACGAGATCACCCTCAGCTTCAACAAGCCCGCAGAGGAATAATCGCATACATCTGTTAATAACAAACGCCGCAGGGTACGAAGCTCTGCGGCGTTTTTGCATATGCACAAAAAAACGGCGGGTATCTCACCGCCGTTAGAAAGTTCTTACATTTTTGCGCGCTCTTTTGCTCTCAGCGAATTGCTCAGAGTTCTCTTGCGAATCCTCATGCTCTTCGGGGTAACTTCGAGCAGCTCGTCGTCCGCGAGGAATTCAAGGCAGTCCTCAAGGCTGAGATTTCTCGGCGGGATAAGTCTTAAAGCATCGTCGCTTCCGCTTGCACGGGTGTTGGTAAGGTGCTTTTTCTTGCAGACATTTACCACGAGGTCGTCCGACTTCGGCGAAGCGCCTACTACCATGCCCTCGTAAACAGGCGTGCCCGCGCCGATGAACAGCTCGCCGCGCTCCTGAGCGTTGTACAGACCGTAGGTAATAGCCTCGCCCGTTTCAAAAGCTACCAGCGAACCGGTAGAGCGGCGCGCGATGTCGCCCTTGTGCGGCTGATACTCGTAGAATACCGAGCTCATGATGCCCTCGCCCTTGGTATCGGTGAGGAATTCGCTTCTGTAACCGAAAAGTCCGCGGCTGGGGATGAGAAATTCTATTCTCATGCGGCTGCCGACAGGGGTCATCTGCGAAAGCTCGCCCTTGCGCGAACCCAGCTTTTCCATTACCGAGCCTACGCAGCCCTCGGGAACGTCAATAACAAGGCGCTCGATAGGCTCGCAAAGCTTGCCGTTTACTTCTTTATAAAGCACGCGGGGGGTGGAAACTGCCAGCTCGTAGCCCTCGCGGCGCATATTTTCGATCAGTATCGAAAGGTGCATCTCACCTCTGCCCGCTACGCGGAAGCTGTCGGTAGAGTCGGTCTCGGAAACTCTCAGCGAAACGTCTTTCAGCAGCTCTTTGAAAAGTCTGTCGCGAAGCTGGCGTGAGGTCACGAACTTGCCCTCTCTGCCCGCGAAAGGCGAATCGTTTACCGAGAATGTCATTTCTACAGTAGGCTCAGAGATCTTTACGAAAGGCAGCGGCTCGAAGTGGCCGAAGGAGCAGATGGTGTCGCCGATGGTGATGTTCTCCAAACCGCTTATGCAGACGATGTCGCCCGCGCTCGCGCTCTCGCAAGGCACGCGGTTTAGTCCCTCGATCTGGTAAATGGTCACGATCTTGCCGCGGTACTCCTTTTTAGTCTGGTGGAAGTCGCCGACGGTAACGTCCTGATTTACCTTGATAGTGCCGCGCTCTACGCGTCCTACCGCAATTCTGCCGACGTAGTCGTTGTAGTCGATAGCAGATACCAAATACTGCATCTCGCCCTCGTCGTCAACTACCGGCGCGGGAATGTAGGTGAGTATCTCGTCCAGCAGGGGGATAAGGTTCTCGCCCGGCACGTTGGGCTTGTAGGAAGCCGTACCATCTCTGCCCGAGCAGTAAAGAATTGGGCTGTCGAGCTGTTCATCGGTAGCGTCGAGATCCATCAGCAGCTCGAGAACTTCGTCGCCGACCTCGTTAAGGCGCGCGTCGGGACGGTCGATCTTGTTTATTACTACGATTATCTTGTGGCCCAGCTCAAGCGCTTTCTGAAGCACGAATCTGGTCTGCGGCATAGGACCTTCGGCAGCGTCTACCAGAAGGATAACGCCATTTACCATCTTCAGCACGCGCTCTACCTCGCCGCCGAAATCGGCGTGGCCTGGGGTGTCGATTATGTTTATCTTAACGTCTTTGTACTTTATCGAGGTGTTTTTTGCCAGTATGGTTATTCCTCTTTCGCGCTCGATGTCGTTAGAGTCCATTACTCGCTCTTCTACCGCTTGATTTTCTCTGAAAGTGCCTGACTGCTTTAGCATTTCGTCTACCAGAGTAGTCTTGCCGTGGTCAACGTGTGCGATTATCGCAACGTTTCTAAGGTCTTCTCTTACCATTTCTTTACTCTTCCTTTCGCTTTTATCATATTTACCGTTCCGAATATTTAAGTTTGTTTAACGTTTTTTACAATCTCTCAAAATAATATTATACCACATTTTTCGCGGGATTTCAATTACTTTCGCTCAACAAATTGCAGCGTTTGGCGCATTAACATTTGTATATTATAACGAACAAACGCAAAAAAATTCCCGATTGATAAACATTTTGTTTACATCAAACGGGAATTTTTCGGTATATTCGCTTTGTTAATCTCTGGATCATTCCGGCAGCGGCGGGTACTCGGTATCCGTCGGCTCGGGGTCAGTCTGCGGCGGCTCGGTCTCGGTCGGCGCAGGCGTTGTGGTCGTTTCTGGCTCGGTAGTCGTGGTGGTCGTTGTCTCGGGCGCAGGCGTTGTGGTGGTCTGCGGAGGTATGTACTCGTCGGGCAGCGTTGCGTCAGCCTTTGAGGAAGAATCGTCCTCGCTGCTCTCGTCCTCGGAAGATGTATCCTCCTCGCTGCTTTCGTCAAGCTCAGAATCTTCGTCCTCGTCAGCCTCTGAGGAATCCAGCTCGGTCAGCGTGTCAAGCAGGGAAGAGCTTTCATCGCTCTTGCTTACGGGCGCACGCGTAGTCAGCGCTGCTCCCGAACCGTTTTTCTGACCGAAATCGTTGTCATTCTTTGTAATGAAAAGCAGCACTATAACGATTATCAGCAGCGCAAAGATCGCGGAGAGTACTATTATAACTATCTTGCGGTAGCGCGCGTCGGCGGAAAGCGGCTCTTTTATGCCGTCGTCTTCGGCTTCCTCGTCGTAGTTCGCTTCGGGCTGTTCGTCCTCATGATCGTTGTACTCATCATAATTATCGTATTCGCCGTAATCACTGTAATCGCCCTCGGCATACTCCTGATCTGCGGGCTGCTCGGGTGCATATTCGTGCTGTTCGGGCTGGGGCTGGCGGTTCACATTGCCGTAGCCGAAGCCTGCTCCCGTGTTGAAAAACATTGTGCCGCAGTGCTTGCAGGTTATAGCGTCTTCAGGTATCACTCTGCCGCAGTTCGGACAAGTTTTAGTCTGCATCTGTATTCCTCCAAAGTTTTTAATTTACCATAGGCAATACCGCAAGGCGCCTGCCGCACGATATTGCCTATTCGGATAATATTCTGTCAGTATCAGCCTATCTGAGAGATTGCGCCGGTAACGAGGTCTACTCTGTAAGTGTGGGTAACGCCGTCAGCGTCGGTGCCGTAGAAGTTCATCTCTACGCCGTCAGTACCGTAAGCGTAGCCGCCGTCGGTAAGACCGTTGCTCGAAGCGTAGCTCTGCCAAATAGCGGTAGCTTCGTTCCAGCTGTAATATCCGCCCTCTGGACCTGCCAGCGAGCTGTTGTCGTCAGCAGCGGAGGAGCTGTCGGCTGCGGAAGAGTCTGCCGAAGAATCAGCAGCGCTGTCCGCCGCGGAGCTGTCTGCCATAGAGTCAGCCGCCGAGTTGATGGCAGAGTCGGTAACGGGGTCTGCGGCAAGGCTGTCGGCGATGTCGGTCGGGTTTTCCGAAGCGGTATCGTCAGTTACCTGCGGCACATATTCCGTAGTTACGGGCTCGGTCGCGGTCGCGGTGTCGGTGTTTCCCTGAGTAACAGTAACGTGCGCGGCGTTCGAGCTGCTGTCGTCTGAGCCGAAGCCGAAAAGCTTGTAGCCCACCGCTACTGCCGCGATGATTATAATAAGTATTCCCAGCGTGATTATAGCTGTGATGAGGAAAGTTCTCTTGGGGTCGTATTCGTCGAGCGTAGCGTTTTCGGGCTGCGCAGGCTCGTATTCCTCGGGCTGATATTCCTCTTCGGGGTACTCGCCTTCAGCGTATTCGCCCTCGGGGTACTCTTCCTCGGCATACTCGCCGTCAGCGTACTCTTCCTCGGCATATTCGCCTTCTTCGCTGCCGTCGCCGTATTCGTCGTCGTATGTATAAGCTTCGCCCTCGTCGTCGGCGTCCTCGTTGTAAACGGTATCATCGTAAACTTCTTCGGGGCTTTCGGCCTGCTCTTCGTAAGCTTCCTCGAGGTTCTGCTCAGCCTCGGCGACTATCTCGTCGGGGTCGGCGCTTTCGGCCTTAGCCTGCTCCATAGCCTTTTTCAGCTCTTCCTTAGAGTAAACTATGGTGTTTTCCTCCTCTGCGGGCTGTTCGGGCTCTTCATACTGCGGCTCTATATCTTTACCGTTTTCGTCGATAAGCAGGTTGTGACAGAATTTGCAAAGTATCGCCTCTTCTGAGATCTCCTTACCGCAAAACGGACAAGTTCTGGTTTTCAAAACTATCAAATCCTTCCTTTTTCATTTCCTAAAAATGGATACCTCTGTTTCTGCTCAGGGTATACCTTGTCTAATTATAATCATACCACACTTTTTCTGAAATTGCAACCGTATTTCCGAAAAATCATCAAATTAACACGAAAAAAACATTCTCAAAAGATTTTTTTGGCAATGCTTCACAGCACCGCTTCTTCAAAATCTCCGCCCGCCCAGATAAGGCAGCGGTGTGCCGAGCCTTTTTTCGGTATGGAAACCGAGCCGGGGTTTATGCAGCGTATGCTTTTCTCGCCCTGCTGTTTGGTTTGGTCGTCGGGTATATGTGTGTGGCCGTAAAGGAAGATAGTGCCGTCCGCCAGCGGGGGCAGCTTGTCGGGGTCGTATATATGTCCGTGTGTCGCAAAAAGCGTCTTGCCGTGGTCGCAGATGACCGCGCTCTCGCTCATCACGGGAAAGTTCAGCACCATTTGGTCTACCTCGGCTTCGCAGTTTCCGCGAACGCATATCAGCTTGTCTGCGAGGGGGTTGAGCATTGCTATCACCTTTTTCGGCTCGTAGCCCTGCGGCAGGTCGTTGCGCGGGCCGTGGTAAAGTATGTCGCCCAGCAGTATCAGCTTATCAGCGCCGCTCTTTTCAAAAGCCGCGAGCAGTTTCTCGCACCAGTATGCCGAACCGTGTATGTCCGAAGCTATCATGTATTTCATTTCGCCGCGCTCCTTTCAGCCGCGAGCTTTTCGCAGCCTTCCTTTATCTCATTATATATCACTAGTCCGCGCTTTTTCTTGAATTTTTTCACCATGCCGATGTAGAGGTCGTGCTTGCTTCTTGAGGCGAGGGCTACCTCTACCGCCGCGGCGGTCTCCTCGGCGTTTGATTTTCCCTTGAGCGCCGCGCGCACGCCATCTTCCAGCTTAGCCGCATATTCGGGGGATAATTCCTCGGGCTGTTCGGCAGGCTCAGCCTTTTTCTTCTCAGCCTTTTTCGGCTTTACAGATTTTTCTGATTTAGTCTTTCCCGCTGCGCTGCGCTTTTTGGCAGGCTTCTGCTCCTTAGCTTTCTGTTCGGGCTGTTCCGTCTTTTCGGGGGCTTTTTCCGCGGCGATCTCCGCAGGCTCTTCCTGCTTCGGCGATTCGTCAACGGCTGCGGCAACAGCGTTCACTGCCGCCGCTTCGCCCATGAAATCCATGAAGTCTGACTCTACTATCTCGTAAAGTTCGCTGCCGCGTTCCGCACCGAAGCGCTGGGTCATATTCGCCGCAAGCTCCTGCGAATCTGCCGAGCGGTTTATCAGCGATACCACGCCCGAAAATTCGTCGTTCGAGGCTATCGGGTCGAGCAGGGTGTGCAGTTTTTTCTTCATGGTATTGTCCGCCTTTTTCGGCTCGGCGGGCGCAGGTTCTTCCGCGGCAGGCTCTATAAAGCGCTTGAACTCAGCCTTTATCGCCTTGTAGAGCACACAGCCACGCTTTTTGTTGAAGCGCTTTATCATGTTGATGTACAGCTGCTGCGGGGTGGCGGAGATGTTTATCTGCGCTACCGTGCCCGAAAATTCATCTTTCGTCGCGATGGGGTCTAGCAGGGCGTGCAGCTTTTTCTTCATATCTGCGTCTACCTTTTTCGGCTCGGCGGCGTTTTCGGCGTTCTCGGCATCATCGGCAGTTTCAGCTTCCTGCTCCTGCGCGCTAAGTTCAGCCAGCCGCGCTTTTATCCTGTCGTAATTGTCGGTCAGCTCGGAAGCGATGTACTCGCCGTCCTCGCAGCCCATCGCCGCTACCAGAACTTTGCGCAGGTCGCGCAGGCATATCGAGCGGTTCAGCTCATTGAGTACATTGCGCAGTCTGCCCTCTTCCAGCTTGAAAAGGCTGAGCGGCAGCTCTTCGCCTTCGGCGGCGCGCGCTATATCCATGTACTTCGCGAACTGCGCGTCGGTGATGTCGGCGGGGCGGGCTGCGGGCTCGCTCGGTTCGCTAGGTTCGCTCGGCGCAGATGTTTCGGGAATATATGCGTTTGTGGTTATCTCTATCCTGCGCTCATGCGCGGGCTTGCTCGAGCTCGCTTTCTCCTTGTCGGGGCGAAAAGCCTGTATCATCGCCTCGGGCACCATTATCTCCATATCCGCCTTTTTCGCGGGCTTTTCCTCGGGGACATACGTCTTCTCGGGCAGTGCGACTGTTTCGGCGATAAGCTCTTCCGCCTGCTCCGCTATGTCGCCCAGCTCGATGGAAGCCGCCTTGTGCGACTTTGCGTAATTGAGCGCCGCCACGATGTTCTGCGTTCTGAATACCACGCAGGGCGGTGCGTCATTGAAAGTGTTCTCCCAAAAATCATGCAGCTTGTCGAAGCCCTTATCGTTGCTGATAATGAAAATGTGCGAGTTGTTCTGCTGCGCCACCATGTATCCCAGCAGGGTAGAGAGCTGGAAATCAAGGGCGTTTTTGCCGCCGACGTTCACCTTCATATACTCCACGCTCGCCGCCGCGCGCATAACGCTGCAGTGCATCTCAAAGCTTATGGTGTCGGAGTTTTCGCTGTAAAATATAACTACATGGTCGTCGCTGCCCAGCTGGTCTATGCCCACCAGCCCCTTTGATTTTACGTTCTCAAAATCTACAAGAAATGATCTCATACAAATATCCTCATTCTTTCGTCTTGCGTTTGTGTACGCCTATGCTTATGCCGACCGCTGCGCAGGCTGTTACGGCAGCCGCCGCGCCCGCCGCTATGCCTATATTTTTTCTGCGGTCTGATCTTCTTTCTTCCTCTGCCTTTTTTACTTTCTGCTCGCTGACATACTCCGCTTCCGCCTTGTCGTCGTGGTATGTAAATGTCTGTTTTTCTATAAGCTCCTCCAGCGTTTTTGCTATGAGCTGGTGACCCTCGGCGTTGGGGTGTATATCCATATCCTTTATGTTGGTAAGCTCCTGATTTCTGCCCTTAAAGCTTGACGCCACGTCTGCGACCAAATAATTCTCGCCTTTTTCCGAAAGCGAGAAAATAGTTTCATTCAGCTTGCCTATCTTCTCCTCGCCCAGCTTGTCCAGCAATGAGATAACATGCCCCTCAAAAGGGTTGTAAAGGGTCTGTATGATAAGCTTGCAGTCGGCGTTTTTGGTGCGGTCGTGTATCTCGTCGGTAATGGCTGAGAGCTTTTCGTGGAAAGGCGCAAGCGCGGTATCGAGGTCGTCGCTCAGCGAAAGCGATCTGTTCACCATATCTCCTACGCTGTTGTCCTTGCCCATTATCCCCAGAAACACGCCCAGCATATCGTTTCCGCCGATGGATACCACTACGGCGTCGGCGTCTGAAAGCGCTTTGTCGCAGGTGCCGCCTTTCAGCAGGTCGAGAAGCTCCTGCGAGGTGTAGCCGCTTATCGCGAGGTTTTCGTAAGCAAAATCCGCCTCTTCCGGCAGATTTGACTTAAATACCTCGGCAAGGATATTGGCGTATGAGGGACACTTGGTAAGGTCATTTTTGTCGTACCCTTTCAGCCCGTAGCCCGCCGCTATCGAGTCGCCCAAAAATACCGTCTTAGGCGGCACGTTCACTTCTACGTCGAAGCTCGGCTCGCCCTCGGCAAAAGCCGTCGCCCCGCCGCATATAAATACCGCCGCCGCGCATATCGCGCATATCGCTCGGCGCAGTATATCAGCTTTTTTATGTATATGCATATATCTGTTCATCTCCGTCTTTTTGTCAGGGCATTTTCCTGAAATATATATGTCCGCGATATATATGATATGCCGATATGCGTACATCGGATATATCCATTATATATAATACTATATTATTTCCGATATGTCAACATTATTTTCCGCATATCTGCATATTTCAGGTATATTTAAGGCAACACCGCACAACTACCGCCTTCGGCTTTGTGCACGTCTTGCTTGCATATTTCTCGTCATATTGCACCAAAACTCCTTGGAAAGCGCCAGCTTGCCGTCGTCATTTAGTACAATCTGACGAATAATCTGACGTCGCAATACGAACACAATAGTTGTGCGGTGTTGCTTTAATATATAAATATCTCAGTACACATATATTAAAACAAACGCCCCGCTTCGGCATATTTCGCCGAAAGGGAGCGTTATAATCAGTATGATGATGTGTTATCTTTCGTCTATCGGGATATACTCGCGCTCTTTCATTACAGCCTTGTATGCGGGGCGGATTATTCTCTTGCCCGTTACAAGCTCTTCAAAGCGGTGAGCGCACCAGCCTGCCATACGCGATACGGCGAAGAGCGGCGTGAAGAGGTCTTCGGGTATGCCCAGCATTCTGTATACCAGACCCGAGTACATATCTACGTTCGCGCACATAGCCTTTATATCGCCCTTCTTCTCAGCGAAAAGCTCGGGAGTAAGGCGCTCGATGGACTCCAGCAGGCGGAACTCTTTCTCAAACTCAGTTCCGTGCGCGAGCTTCTCGGCGTTGGCCTTGAGTATCACGGCGCGGGGGTCGGAAAGGGTGTATACCGCGTGGCCCATACCGTATATCAGACCCGTGTGGTCGAAAGCTTCTTTATTTAGTATCTTTCTTAGGAAGTCGGCAACTTCGCCCTCGTCATCCCAGTTGCGCACATGTTCTTTTACGCAGGTGAACATCTCGTTAACTTTGATGTTAGCGCCGCCGTGCTTCGGGCCTTTCAGCGAGCCGATAGCCGCCGAGTATGCCGAGTATGGGTCGGTGCCGGAAGATGTAAGTACGCGGCAGGTGAAAGTAGAGTTGTTTCCGCCGCCGTGCTCAGCGTGCAGCATAAGCACTATGTCGAGCAGCTTGGCTTCCTCGTCGGTGAATTTGCGGTCGGGGCGCAGGGCTGAAAGTATCATCTCAGCGGTAGACTGCCCCTTTATCAGCGGGTGCATTATCATGCTCTGACCGTCGTAAACTCTGCGCTTTACCTGATATGCCGATACCATTATATTAGGCAGCTTCGAGATTATCGAGATAGCGGTAGCCATTTCAAATTCTGGACTTCTGTTTTCGGGGTTTTCATCATATGAATATAAAGAGAGCAGGGCGCGTCCCATCTTGTTCATTATATTTCTCGAGGGCGCTTTGAGTATCATATCTTCAAAGAAGTTGGGCGGCAGTTGGCGGTTTTCGTCCATCAGCTCGGTAAAAGCCGCAAGCTCTTCGTGAGTAGGCAGATTGCCCATCAGCAGCAGATACACCGTTTCCTCATATGCAAAGCGGTTTTCCTTTACGGCGTTTTCTACGAGATCTTTGATATCATATCCGCGGAATACGAGTTTGCCCGGTATCGGAGATTTTTCGCCTTCGTTTATTACATATCCGTGAACGTTACAGATGTTGGTAAGACCAGCCATTACGCCGGTGCCGTCGGAATTTCTCAGACCTCTTTTTACCACATATTTATCGTAGTATTTAGGGTCGATGGCGTTATTGGCAACAAATTGCTGGTAAAGCATATTCCTCGCTGTTTCGTTTGACATATAAAGATCATCTCGCTTTCTCCGCGCCAAAATATGCGCAGCAATAATATACAAATAATTCTCACGTAATTATATAAATAATATTTTACAACATTTTTTCCGATTTGTCAAGTTAGATTTGCACAAACATAGCCGTTTGGCTAAAAGCAATTTGTTTTATTTGATGAAAATATGAATTTTATCGAGCAGAGTTATTCATTTTCACACCCTGAAGCAAAAGAAAGGACGATATTTATGAAAGATTACTTACAGCTTATTGCAGTTTTTGCAGTGCTGCTGCTGCTGATACCCTGCGTTGGATATGCGCGGCGCGAGTCGGAAAAAGCTGCCGCGGGCGGTTTGCAAGGTTACGAAACTGTGAAGATACTCTGTGAGGAAACGGGCAGGGTGGCTGAGTACAGCATGAAGGATTACATAATAGGCGCGGTATTTGCGCAGATGCCTGCCGATTTTGAGGACGAGGCGCTGAAAGCGCAGGCGGTGCTGGCTTCTACATATGCGCGGCGGCGTATACTTGCCGAGAGCGCCGAGCCTGCGGCGGATCTGCGCGGCGCACATATGAGCGATGACGGCAGCCGCTATCAGGCGTTTTTCACGGAAGATCAGGCGCGGGAGGTCTACGGCGACGGTTACGGTGCGGCATTGAAAAAGATAACCGCTGCGGCTGAATATGCCGAACCGCTCACGCTCAGCTGGCAGGGCGAGCCGATATTGGTAGCGTTTCACGGCATATCCTACGGCAAGACCGAGTCGGCGCAGGTGATGTGGGGCGAGGAGATACCGTATCTGACATCGGTCGATAGCGAGTGGGACGCCGAGCTTGAGGAGTGCGAAACGGTGCGGGATTACAGCGAAGCGGAGATGAAAAGGCTGCTGACGGCGGAGTTCACCGACTGCGACCTTAGCGGCGAGCCTGAGGGCTGGCTGACTGCGGCGGAGCGTTCTCCGGGCGGCACGGTGCTGAAAATGCGCGTGGGCGGCGAGATATGCGAAGCGTCGCGGATATGCGCGCTGCTCGACCTGCCATCGCAGCACATAGAGGTAGAATATGCCGACGGGGAATTCACCTGCCGCGCGCTGGGCTGCGGGCATTTGGTAGGCATGAGTCAGCACGGCGCGAACGAAATGGCGAAGCAGGGAAGCGGCTGCGAGGAGATACTTCTGCATTATTTTACGGGGTGCGAGATGATGCGTAAATGAGCACGGTAATATATATCTTTGAATATATTGCTTGCATAAATTTTAGAGTATAGGTATATCGTTAGATTATCCAATTATATAAAAATATTGACATTTTGCCCAAGGGTTAATAAATTGCCAAGTCGGTCTTTTTTAATTATTTGTACAAAAAATCATTGACATCTCGTAATATCTGTGCTATAATATATCTTGTCGAACGCTGGCAAAAGCGCTCGTAAAAAGGGGGATATATATGCAGAAGGGCAATGGGGTGCGCGCTTTGATGCTTTCGCTCATCGGCCTCGCTATGATAATTTTCATTCCGTGGCTTTGTGTGAAAAGCGTTTCTTCCGCTATGAACTACCTGCGTAATGGTACTGAAGTGCAGTGCCGTGTGGTATCGGTGGAGGAGCATAAAAAGGGAAAGCAGCTCGTGCACGCCGTTTATACAGATGATACAGGCGAGGAAATACTGGCTGAGGCGACTATGAACCGCCGCACTTCAAAGGGTGAGAGCTTTACGGCGCTCGTTACAGATTCCTACCCCGAAAAGGTCTACTGCCCGCCTTCAAATTCGCTGATAGCCGTTTCCGCGGTGATAATGACAGCGCTTTGGATCTCGGGATTTGTGGTATTTTTCATGGGTCATCACGATTCGATAGTCAACCGTATGCTTACCAAAAACGGTAAGCCCGCGCTCGCCGAGGTGGTCAGCGTGAAGCAGATAGACCAGTTCGCATATGAATGTAAGATGCGCTATAACGATTCCCGCGGCGGCGAACATACGGGAAAATTTTTCGTCAAAAAAAGCCGCCCCGTTATCGGCGACAAATTCCACATAGTCTACTGCTTGAAGAAAAACGGCAAGGCGGTAGCGGATATTATAGAAATATGAAACAAAAAGGTGCGTCCGCAGCAGGTCGCGCTTTTTTTTAGTCGGAAAATAATGTTGACACGGCGGCGCGTATGTGCTATTATATTATAAAGGTATTATAAAGGTATAGCGTATAACGTTTGTTAAAAAATACAGGAATTATAGAAAGAGTGATATATATGTTTTGCCCGAAATGTGGAAAAGAACTGCCGAATGATTCGGCGTTTTGTCCCGCCTGCGGTAACAAATTATCGCGCGGCGCAGATGAGCCTGAGCAGCAGTATCAGTACGACCGGTATGACCAATATGAACAGCCGGAACAATATGAGCAGTACGGCACGATAAACGGCGATATTTACGCTCCGCCCGAGCCGCCCGCTTCGCCGAAGCGCTTTCGGTTTCTGATACCCGCGGTGATATGCTCGGTGTGCTGCGTGTGCATGGCGGCGATGGTCGCGGCGATAGTGCTGACCCGCGGCAGTGTAAAAACGGACAGCGCCGATGAAAACAGCGCCCCGCAGACCCAGACAGCCGCAGCCGCTCAAACCGAGCAATCGACACAGACCGATCAAACCGAACAGCCGCAGACGGAGCAGACCGAGGAGAAAACCACTGCGCAGACTACCGCTCCGCAGACCAAGCCCGCCACCACTACTACGCAGGATAAATATAAGATACCGGTAACCCCCGACAGCACGAGCTACGTCGGAACTATGTATGTCGCGACCAAGAAAGACCCGCTGACTATGCGCATCGGGCCGGGATATAAATATGCTTACAAAACTGAGATACCTCGCCGTTACGAACTAGCTGTTTATGCCGAGCGCAGCGGCGACGGCGAAACGTGGGCGTATGTCGAGTACAACGGCGTGTATGGCTGGTGCACGGAAAAATATCTTTCGTACAGTCTGCCGATAGAGTACGATATAGTCGAGCCGGATAACTACATTGAAGATGACTATCACCCGCATTTTACAGTGGTCGTTAATGATCTGACCCTGCGCAAAGGCCCCGACAAGAGCTACGCCGCGATGGACAGCATCGACAGCGGCACGGCGATGGAGGAGTACGGCTACAACGACGACGATAACGGCAAATGGATATACACCGAGTATAATGGTCAGCGCGGCTGGATAATGGCATACAGGGGTGAATACGACAGTTCGGACTACAAAGCTTACGTTCAATATGAGGGCGGCGCGGCGAAACCCGTCATCTACCTCTACCCCCAGCGCCCGACCGATGTTTCCGTAAAGCTTACTGCGAAAAATGCCGAGATCTCGACAACATACCCCGCATATGGCAACGGCTGGAACGTTACCGCCTACCCCGACGGCAAGCTAGTCAACAAAGCTGACGGCGGAAATTATCACTATCTTTTCTGGGACAGCGTGAACGACCGTGCACATTATGATATGTCGCAGGGCTTTGTTGTAAAGGGCGAAGATACCGAAAAATTCCTGCGCGAAAAGCTTGAAATACTGGGTCTTAACGAGGACGAGCGCAACGAATTCATAGTATACTGGCTGCCGCGAATGGAGCACAATAAGTATAATCAGATAGCGTTCCAAAGCGACATCTACACCGATAATTACGAACTAGATATATCCCCGAAGCCCGACAGCCTGCTGCGCGTGTTCATGACATACCGCCCGCTTGAGGAGAAGATAGACATTCCCGAGCAGAAGCTCAGCGGGTTCGAGCGCAAAGGCTTTGCCGCTGTTGAGTGGGGCGGGGCGGAGTTGAAGTGAGTGATGGAAATGAAGTGTAAATATTGCGGGAACCCCCTGCCCGATGGCTCGGATTTTTGTATATACTGCGGTCAAAAACAGCCGCCCAAAAATCAGGGCGCGGACGTCAGCAGGTTCAAGATACTCCTGCCCGCGCTGATATGCTCGGTCTGCTGTATATGTATGGCGGCGCTGGTGGTCGCGATAGTTGTGAAGCGCGGAGCGAACGGCGGCGAGAGCGAAGCTGACGTATACCAAAATTCGGCGGTGTCGAGCGCTGCGGCTGTTGACGCCGACGCACAGACCGAGCAGACCGAGCAGACCGAACAGACTGCCGAAAACAGCTCAGATGAAAAGATCGACACGCCTTACGCGCCTGCGGTAATGGCGGAGAGCGGCTGCCTTTTCGCGCCGAGCGACGGTACGCTCGTGCAGATGCGCAAAGGTCCGAGCGAGCAGTACACGCTGATATGCGATGTTTCGCCGGGGGCAATGCTGACGGTCTACGCCGAGGAGCATACGGACAACGTCAGGTGGATATATACTCAGTACGGCAGTGAGTACGGCTGGTGCAGGGCGGAGCTGCTCAAAGATACGGTGCAGAAAGTAGCCAATGTAACTGAACCTCAGATCGCTCTTCATTCATCTGAGCGATACGAAGTCGTCAGCCGCGTGAACGAGCTTATGCTGAGAAACGAGCCTAACGAAAACTCCACCAGCAAGATCTACATCAACAAGGGCGAAAAGCTGACGATATATGGCGAAAAACGCAATGACGACCGCTGGCTGTACACTTACAAAGACGGCCAGTTCGGCTGGATAAAAACGTACAGGGGCGACCCCGGCAAGAGCGGTTACAAGATATATTTAGATTATTACTATTGAAAAAAAGCTGTATGGATGACTAAAATCCGTACAGCTTTTGATTTTTATTCAGTTGCGCGATGTGCGTCCGCTTTTGCGGCAGAAAAACAGCCCGACGAGCAGCAGTATAGGGGAAATTATCGCGGCGAGTATGCCTTTTCTGAGGTCGTCGCCGAAAGCGCCCGATACCGCGCCCGTCGGATATGATATGCGATTAGTCTACTAGTTCTGCGGAATAGTCTACCGACAAATGCGCTTATTTGTGGTATAATGTGATACACGATCAAACGATACGGAGGGTTTTATTATGCTGAAGTCAGTTGGAAAGAAAAATGTAAAGCTGCTGCCCGGACTTTTCCGCGAGCGCATGGAAACCGAGCGTGGTTACATATCCGAGCTTGAAACGCAGTGCCTTTTGCAGAATTTTTATCTCGAAGCGGGCGTTGTAATGCCGGGGCTTCAGGTGTTGGAAGACCCCTCTTCTGCTAAGCTGCACTGGGGCTGGGAAGCGCCTACCTGCCAGCTTCGCGGACATTTTCTCGGTCACTGGCTCAGCGCCGCAGCCGCGATATTCGCTTCCGAGGGCGACGCCGCGCTGAAATCTAAGCTCGATTTTATGATTGCCGAGCTGGCACGCTGCCAGAAACTCAACGGCGGCAAATGGGCAGGCTCTATCCCAGAAAAATATTTCAATAAGATGATAACGGGCGATCACGTTTGGTCGCCGCAGTACGTTATGCATAAGACGATAATGGGCCTTGCCGACGCTTACGCCGACGCGGGCAGCGAGCAGGCTCTCGAGGTGCTCTCAAACCTCGCCGACTGGTACACCGAGTGGATAGCCGAAACGGAAAAGGTTTCCCCCTACGCCGTCTGCAAGGGCGAGTCTGGCGGTATGCTCGAGGCTTGGGCGCGCGCTTACGAGCTTACCCGCGATGAAAAGTACCTCAAGCTTGCCGAAAAATACAGCGGCGCGGGTATGTTCACCGACCTCGAAAAGGGCGGCGACCCCCTCACCAACTGCCACGCGAACGCTTCGATACCCCTTTCGCACGGCGCGGCTAAGCTTTACGAAGTTACCGGCGACGAAAAGTGGCTCACGCGCGTGAAGCTTTTTTGGCAGAGCGCGGTAGAAAAGCGCGGAATGTACTGCACGGGCGGCGCGAACGCGGGCGAGTTTTGGGTGCCCCCATACCGTCAGGCAGAGTTCCTCAGCGCTACCGATCAGGAGTTCTGCACCGTTTATAATATGGTGCGCACCGCCGACTTCCTCTACCGCGTAACGGGCGAGGCTAAGTATGCCGATTACATCGAGCTTTGCCTTTACAACGGCTTCCTCGCGCAGCAGAACCCCTACACGGGCACGCCGACCTACTTCCTGCCGCTCAAAGCGGGCAGCAAGAAGAAGTGGGGCAGCAAAACTCACGATTTCTGGTGCTGCCATGGCACTATGGTGCAGGCGCAGACCATCTACCCCGACCTCATCTACTTCATCGACGAGGAAATGAATAGGCTCAGCGTTGCGCAGTACATCTCCTCGCAGGCTGATTTCGAGCTGGCGGGCGCTAAGGTGCACTTTGAGCAGACGAGCGATATGAAATATTACAACGATCAGGCGTTTTTCGACGAGCGCGACGACGGCAGAATGAATCGCTGGGCGCTGAAATTCAACGTAAATACCGATAAACCCGCCGATTTTGAGCTTGCTCTGCGCCTGCCCTGCTGGGTAAGCGGCGAGGTGAAGCTTTCCGTAAACGGCGAGAGCGTTCAGCCCGAGATACGCGGCGGCTTTATGATCCTGCGCCGCGAGTGGGGCAGCGACGAGATAAAGGTGTTCTTCCCGAGCAAGATAAATATGCAGACCCTGTCCGATTCCCCCGAGCTTTGCGCCGCGGTGGACGGCCCGATAGTGCTCGCAGGTATTACCGACAGCGATTGTGGAATCAGCGGTGATATTTCCAGACCCGAAGAAATCTTCGCGCCGCTTTCCGAGCACACCTACGGCACTTTCCCTTGGAAGCAGACCTGCTACCGCACCAAAAATCAGCAGAAGAACATAGAGTTCAAGCCGCTTTACGACATCGTGGACGAGGTCTACACCGTTTATTTTACTCACAGATAAGCTTTCAAATGTGGGAATAATATAAATGCGAATACCGCAAAACTGTAAAAGGTTTTGCGGTATTTTTTATCTGTTATTGACTTTTTTCTTTGCAAAAGCGTTTTTGAATCGCAGGGGAGTAGTGCCCTCAAGCCTGCGAAACTGGCGCATGAAGTATTTTTCGTCGGAAAATCCGCTGGAAAACGCCGCCTCCTTTACGCTCGCGCCCGCCGTCAGCAGGGCTTTTGAGCGCTCTATCCGCGAATGCAGCAGATATGCCGAAAGCGTTTCGCCCGTTTCTTTCTTGAAGATCGAGCTGAGGTATTCGGCGTTGTAGTGAAACTGCGCGGCTATCTCGGCTATGGTGAGGCGGCGGGCGCAGTTTTCAGCCGTCCACACCCGCACCGAGGTTATCAGCGGCGAAAATTCGTTGCTGCTGCTAGAGATCTCGGCGCAGCACTCGCGCGAAAGCTCGGTCAGCAGCAGCTCCAGCGAACAGGCGGCGAGCTTCTCACGATATGGCGGCGGCGCGAGCGAGAGGTCTAAAAGCTGGCGGAAAAGCTGCGGAAGCCTGCCCCCGCGCTCGGCGGCGTGCTCCGCGGCGATGTATCCCTTGCCTGCAGTCTGCCGAAGTTCCTCCGCGTCCGCGCCGCGCCACTCGCCGCACTTAAAATGCACCCAAAAGTAGGAAATATCCTCCGACGAGCGCTGTGTGCCGAAATGCTCTTCGCCCGCGCGCAGCAGTATATATTCGCCGCTTTTCACATCGTGCAGCCGCCCGCCTGCCGAAATGTGCAGCTCGCCCGCCAGCACATATATCAGCACCATGCAGCCCATCGTCCGCCGCTGGTGCACAAACCCCGCGGGCGCGGAGAGATTTCCGCAGCCGTAAAATTCGGGTCTGCCGTCATCCGAGCAGCGGCAGTATCTTTTGTCCGCCATTTTTATCACCCGTCTATAATTTTAGCACAAACGGCGGCGAAAATCAAGTGTGGTCTACGGCTTTGCGCGGTCGAGGCTGTTTTCAAACCGGTCGTATATCGCTTCGCCCTCGCTGTCCTCGCCGTAAAGCATTATCCCGCTGTGCAGATGAATGGTGAGCGTTTCGCCGCAGGACTGTATAGTTTCGCCGTTGCGGTCGGTGACTTTTTTGACGAAAGCCGCTGCGTCCTCGGGCGAGGTGCAGCCGGTAGCGACTACAAATTCATCGCCGCCGATGCGGAAAGCCATCATGTTCTCGCTCAGCGCCGAGTCGATGTGCTCTACGCAGGCGCTTATCACGTCGTCGCCCGCTTTTCTGCCTATCTCAGTGTTTATGCGGTGCAGATTTTTGATGTCGAAACAGGCAAGGTATGTGCCCTTTTTGTCCTGAAGTTTATCGTAAAGTTCGGTGAGATCAAATCTTGTTTTGCTCATAAAAGTACCTCCGTTATAATAATTCTTGTTGATCTTCGGATACATCGAGGTAAAGCTTCTCGACCTCGCAAATTCCGAAGGGTTCACGCCCCACACGCTGCGAAAAGCGCGAGTAAAAGCTTCGTTAGAGCCGTAGCCGTATTTCACGGCGGTGTCCAGCACCTGCTCTCCGCGGCGCAGGTCTGCGGCGGCGAGTGTTATGCGGCGCTTTTTGACGTATGTCATTATGCCGCCGTGGGTGCAGTATTTCCAGATCTTTTGCAGCGCCGAGAGCGAGCAGCAGCAGTGCGCCGCTATTTTCTCCTGCGTTATCCCGCCGCTTAGGTTGTTCTCAATGTATTCCAGCGAGCATGCGAAAATGTAAAAGTCTTTCAATAAATGCACCTGCTTTCTTCTGCGAACTAAGGAAGTATACTTTCTATGTTTACATTATATCATATCAAGATGGACTCGGCTTGACTTTTTGCGTAAGTTTGTTCAGTGTCGCAAAAAAATAACGCGCCAGATTTTGCTCAGACGCGTTATCCATATTACTTAACTATTTGCGAAAGCATATGCGTTGCTTCATTCATCGTTTCTATTATCGTGTCCAGACGGTCCTGCGGTATCTCGCCCAGCGAGTCGCTGATGCCCGCGCCGTTTTTCAGCATACGCGAAAGCACCTCTTCGCCGCGCTCGCCAAGCGTTATCAGCACCGTGCGCTCGTCGGTCTTTGAGCGTGTGCGGCAGACCAGCCCGTCGCGCTCGAGCTTTTTGCAAAGTGCCGAAGCGTTTGAGTGGGTCATATTGAAGATGCTGCTCAGTGCGCCTACCGATATAGCCTTTTCAGACTTTATCATGAAAAGCATCATAGCCTGCATATTCGTTATGCCCTCTTCGCGGCAAAGGCTGTCTATCACTTTGTAAAGCGCATATTTGAATTCGTAAAACGATTTGCATAGCTTTGTAAGATATTGCTGTGTAGGCATTTCTTTCACCTGTCTTTTTACACATTTACTGTTTGTTTTATAATAATCGGCGAATTGATTCTTTTTTCAAGATCGAATATCGACCGATATAATTATATCACATTTTATAAAATTATGCAAGACCCTTATCTTCAATAAAGTCGTACAGGCATCTTCTGCCGGTTTCCTTCCATTTAGCGCGGAAGTGGAAGAGGATAACTGTAAGTACCGAGAATACTACTACCAAAATGCCCATTACTATGCAGCAGGGAACTATGCTGCCCTTGCCGGCGATAGCGATTCTGAAAGCGTCTACCGTGTATGTGAAAGGTACAAGCGCGTGTATCTTGCTTACAAATGCGCCCGAGATCTCTACGGGGTAAGTACCTGCCGAGCCTGCGAGCTGTATTACCATGAATATCAGCATGAGGAACGAGCCTACCTTGCCCATAGCTACGTTCATGAAGTACTGTATCGACATGAACGCGATGGAAGCCATGCACGCGACTATTATCGCCTTGCTCCAGCTTGCCGGCGTGAAGCCGCACGCTTTGTGCAGTACGAAGAGCATGAGCACCGCCATTATCTGCGTCAGAACGTGCAGTACCGTAGCCTTAGCCAGCCACCATCTGAATCCTGATTTCAGCTCGCCGTTTACCTTAGTGAGCGGGTACATGATGCAGAATGCCAGCGTGCCTACCCAAAGTCCTACTGACATCATGTAAGGCGCCATTGCGTGGCCGTTATCGGGAACATGCGTGTACTCCTGCTTGCTCGATTCTACGGGAGCGGAGAACATATCGTAAGTATCGTCGTTGGTGTTTATGGAAGCTATCTCGTCAGCGCCGTCGGTAAGGCCGCTCTTTAAAGTGCCTGTGCCGTCGTGAGCGTCGGATACGCCGTCGCCCAGATCTTTGCTGCCCTTGTGCAGCTTGGAAGCGCCTTCGGAGATCTGCTCAGCGCCGTCTGTAAGTGCAGCCGCGCCCTTCTTTACGCTCGCGCTGTTCGCGTCAAGCTTCTTAGTGCCGCTGTAAAGCGTGCTCGTACCGTCGGTAAGCGTCTTTACGCCGCTGGTCAGCGCGCTCGAAAGCTTGCTTACGCCGCTGTCAAGAGTGGCCGCGCCGCTGTTGAGCGCTGCGGAATTTGAATGTATCTTGCTAAGGCCGCTGTTGAGGTCTTTAACGCCTGCGGTGTATGTCTTAGTGCCCGCGCTGAGTTCCTTAGCGCCGCCCGAAAGTGTGCTGAGTCCGCCGTTTATCTGGATCATGCCCTGTATAAGACCCATGTCCTCAGCAGTCTTGCCCTGGCGGTCGAGAGCGCTCTGAATGCTTACAAGTCCGCCCTCAAGGGTGTTTATAGCCTGCTTAGCGCCGGGGAGTACCTGGTCAGAGCCTTTCTTTATCTTCGCAACTCCGTTCTGCAGCTCAGTGATGCTGTCGCCCATGCTGCTCAGCGAAGCAAGTCCGCCTGCCGCAGTCTTGAGCGTGCCAAGCTGTGTGCCTATGTCGGAAACGTTGCCCGCGCAGGTGCTTATCTCGCCCGCGAGAGCTGAGAAGTTAGCGTCGGTCATTATCTCGGGGTAAGCGGTCGCGAGCGAGGTCAGATATGTCTGCATATTCGCGAGGTTTCCGCCCGCCGCCGTAGCGTCAGCGCCAATGTTCGCGGCCGATGTGGTTATGCCTGTCGCCGCCGCCGAAACGTCGGGAAGCTCAAGTCCCGAAACGCTTGTGTACAGCTCGTCGATACCGCTTTTCAGCGAATCGCAGCCTGCCGTCAGCGTCGAGAGGGTAGCTTTGTTTTCCTTAGAAAGGCTGGTCGCCAGCGAATCTGAGATCTGCTGTAGTCCGCTCTGTACAGCCGTGCCCGCCGCATAAAGCTGCTTAGAGCCGCTGTAAAGCTGCGAAGCGCCGTCGTTTAGCGCCTTGCTGTTTTTGTTCAGCTCAGAAGCGCCCGCCGCAGCCTGGCCAACGCCCGATGTGTAAGAGCTTACGCCCTTTTTCAGGCTCGAAGTACCGTCTTTAAGCTGCGAAACGCCAGAGCTTGCCGAGCTTGAAAGCGTCTTAGCGCCGTCGTCAAGTTTCTTAGCGCCCTCGTTTACCTGAGAAACGCCGTCAGTGTATTCTTTCAGTCCGCTTTCCAGCTCCTCAGAACCTTCCTTAAAGGTAACTGTGCTTTCGGCGAGCTTTTTCAGATTTTTGGTTATCTTCTTGTTGCCGTCTGAGATCTGGCTGAGGCCGTCTTCCAGCTCTCCCGTGCCGTCAGCCGCCGAGCTTAGCGAATCGCCTATGCCGGTAAGCTGGTCGAAGACTGTTTCGGAGTAGGTCTTTGTAACTTCTTCCGAAACGCTCGTTTGTATCTTGCTCAGCGCGGTATCGCTGAGTTTGCTGGCAATGTAGTTTTTGCCGGGGTTTGTTTCATACTCCAGCTCCATCTTCTTTGGCTTTTCGTCCATCAGCGTAGCAGCGTTTGCCGAGAAGTTCTCAGGAATGGTTATTACCATGTAGTAAGTACCGTTTTCCAGACCTTCCTGCGCCGCTTCCGCGTCTACGAAGTTGAACTGCAGCTCGTCGTTTTCTTTGAGTTTTTTCACCAGCTCAGTTCCTACGTCAAGCGTAGTGCCCTCGTACTCTACCGACTCGTCTTTGTTTACCACCGCTACCGGCAGCTTGTCGATGTTTCCGTATGGGTCCCACATCGAGGCTAGGAACAGACCCGCGTAGATAGTAGGTATCGCGATTATCGCGATGAGAACTATTATCATGAGCGGGTTTTTCAGAATTGATTTCCATTCTGCCCGAATCATGTGAATCTCATCCTTTCCAAAATTTCCGTTTTTGCGGAGCTTTTTATCCGCTTTTTCATAATATATATGATTTATATATATTATATTCTATAACATTTATACTGTCAATACTTTTTAGGACACATTGTGATGATTGTCCAAAAAATCATGTACAACATTGGCAAATCTCGTGACAGAAAAATGTGCGGTTTATACAAATAAACAGCGCCCGAGTTTTTAGGCTCAGGCGCTGTAAGGGAATTATTCAGATGTTATCAGCAGCCGCATCCGCAGTCGTTGCCGCATCCGCCACAGTTATTTCCGCAGCCGCAGCCGCCCCAGTTGCCGCATCCGCCGCAGCAAACTATGAGAAGGATAAGGATGATGATCCACCAGCAATTGTTTCCGCACATAACGATTTCTCCTTTTCGGGTAATTATTTAAGCCTTTCGCCGCAGGTCTTTGTGACCCGCGCGGCTTATATTACATGATATGAAAAGGCGAAAAATGTGTTACTGCATATTCTGCGTGTTTGGGTATTGCGATGGCTGCCGGCGCTCTATCTCTTTGCCGCAGTTAGGACAAAAGCGCGATGCCGATGAGATAGGCTTGCCGCAGTGAACGCAGTATCTGGGCTGCTGAGGCTGCGGCGGAGTCTGATACTGCGGGTACTGTTGATATTGCTGATATTGCTGATATTGCTGATATTGCTGTGGGGGCGGCGTGTAAGAATATGGGTCGTAAGGATTGAAAACGTTGGGATTTCTGCGGTACATCATCGGCAGCGGCACGCCGAAAAACGTCGGGTTTTCCGAGGTCTTGCCGCCCATCATGTCCTGCATCTGCCCGCCAAGCTGTTCGTAGTAGTATTTGTTGTAGATGTTGTGCGAATTTTTCCGCGCGCAGTATATGCAGCGCACTATCATCGCGTAAATGAGTATCATCATGCAGATGAGCGCTATCAGCCATATGCTGCGGTCTTCGTCTGCGCTCATAGCCGTCGCGAGGTAGTCGTAAACGCCGTGTATCAGCACCGAGAATATGTACGCGAACCGCTCGGGACGGGTGTTCGGGCGAACGTTATTATACCTGCGGTATTTCGATAAGCCGAAGTAGTAGCCCATGAGTATGCCCGTAACGGCGTGGAGCGGTATCGAAAGCACCGCGCGCAGCAAAGCTACCATGAGCTGACTGCTTGCCTGCGATATGTAAAGTATGTTCTCAAGCGTAGCAAAGCCGAGCGCCGAAGCCGCGCCGTAGATTATTCCGTCGTAGGTGTTGTCGAAACTGCGGTCGTGGAAAACTATCCATTTGAATGTAAAAAACTTGCAGGCTTCCTCCACTATGCCGACTACCGCGACGTAAAAGACAAGCTGATATATCAGGTATGAATCCATATCTGGGTAGTAGACCCTTCGCGGGTCGCCGCCGATAAAAGCCTGCATCAGCGCCGAGCCGATGCCCTCTAGTATGCCTGCGGGCACTACCGAGATAGCGCTTATCGCAAATACCGAAGCCAGCTTTCGCATAGGCTTGTGCTTGATAACTGCGTTTTTGAAGATTATCACCATTATTATGACTGAGGGCAGTATGCCCATGAGCAGCATTATTTTATCCAAAGTGGTTCACCCCTTTTGTTGTCTGCGACTGCAACTATTATACCACAATTTTCGGCAGATTTCAAGTGAGTACTTTATCAAATAAGCTGTCAAATCAGCTGCTGTTCGTTGATTATCAGCTTAAACTCCAGCCCCAGAAATTCTGCTGCTTTTCGGCACATTATCATGCGGTCTAGAAATATCTCGAAATAGTCCATCACCGAGCCGTACTGCGTGTCGATAGAGAGTTTCAGCTTTATAAGTGTGTGCTCGCCGTTTATTTTCAGGCTCGATCTTTTCGCCGAGTAGTTCACGCGGTCGTGTATGTCAAAGGTGGTCTTGTCGGTGTTGCGGACGCGGCTGCGGCGCACGTCTGATTTATCGGCGAGTATCAGCGCGGCGGCTATGTGGTTCACCGCTACGCCCGTGCCCTCGTCGTGGTTGCCTATCGCGGTGACGATAACGGCAGTGTCCTCCGGCGGCATACCCAGTCTGTTCAGCAGGCTGAAAGCCATTACCGCGCCGCTCTGCGAATGTTCTATGCGGTTGACCAAGTTGCCGATGTCGTGCAGATAAGCGGCTATCTGCACCAGCTCGAGGTCGTGCTCGGGGTAGCCCAGCGTTTGCAGTATATACCGCGCGTTCTCCGCCACCACGCCTACGTGCGCGAAGCTGTGCTCGGTAAATCCCAGCGCTTTGAGCGAAGCATCCGCTTGGATTATATATGCGTTTACCTCGCTGTTTTTCTTTAGTTCTTCAAATGTCAGCATTTCTGTATCTCCTTATTATATTATTGTAATAGTATAAAAGCGCCGCCGCAGCACACGGTGACGCTTTGTATGTTTTTTAGTCCTTAATTCTTGGTGTCCTTTTTGGAAACGAACTCGCCCGAAGCAACGTCGTAAGCCGAGCTGCTTTTTTTGTTCATGATAACTACTATGATGACAACGGCGATAACAATGCCCGCAACTATGCCGATTATGGTGAATATCATGTTGTTTTTGTTTTGTTCCTTCTGCTCTTCTTTATCGACGTAGTGGCTGCCCTTTTCGATGCAGTTAGTAACAGTTACCTTCTTTACCGTAATATCGGCAACGTCGGTAGCGGTAAAGCATATGCAGCTTACCTTCTCGAAATTATCGGTGCCGTATGCTTTTACTATGTCGTCGTACTTGAATGCCGCGGTGGTCTTGTCAAACTCTGCGGCGGATACTTTTGCCCATACCGAGCCGTCGGGCTGCGCCATAGATGTGTCGGGAGACTCCCAGCTCTGGAATACCAGCTCTATCGGCGAGCTTGAAAGCTTGTTCGCTTCGGTATCCATAGAAAATTCTACTTTTATCTCAGAATCTTTCGTCATTCGGGTGGTGTCGAAAGTATCGTACTGGTACTTCGCACTGGTGCCCCAGTTGCCTACCGAGATAGCTTCGGAAGTATCAAGTTCTACGTCGGAAGTATCGGCGGCGTAAGCACTTAGTGCGCAGCCTGCCGCGATAACTGCCGCAGCGGCGGCGGAAAAAACTCTTGAAAATAACCCTCTTAAATTTTTCATTTCTTTACATTCCCTTTCATATAAGATCTTACTGTTCAAATTGTTTTAACGCTAAAAGTTATTATAACATATTGACTGAAAAATGTAAACGCTTTTTGTCATATTTAACTAAAAATTCAGAACTGTTTTATATTTAATGTTTTTTTCACAATTTAACTGTCCTGCCGCCTGCCTTATATGTAGATCTTGCGCAAAGGCATACCCCGCGCGAATTACAAATGTCACGCCACGCCGCAAAAGTCATTACATTTTGCACTTGAAAAAAGCCGCCGCCTGCATTATACTAGTATTATAGAGATAACATCTGCAAAACGCAACGCATGACGGTTTGATGAAAGGATATGATATACATGAGCACACCCGTAGTGAAGATAGAAAATTTGGTAAAGCGTTACAAAGAGCTTATAGCGCTCGACCATTTCTCGTTGGAGATATATGAGGGCGAGGTCTTCGGTCTGCTCGGACCAAACGGCTCGGGCAAGACCACCGCGATAAACTGCCTGCTCTCGCTGCTGAGTTTCGATAAGGGCAGCGTAGAGATATTCGGCGAAGAGATGTCGCCCGATAATTACAAGGTAAAGAGCAAGATAGGCGTTATAATGCAGAACGTAGCGGTGATAAATGAGCTTACCGTTTATGAGAACATCGACTATTTCTGCGGGCTTTATATAAAGGATAAGGCGGAGCGCAAAAAGTGCGTTGAGGAAGCCGTGGAGTTCGTAGGGCTGGAGGATTTCGTGAAATTTTACCCGAAGAAGCTTTCGGGCGGTCTGCTGCGCCGCCTAAACATCGCCTGCGGCATAGCGCACAAGCCGAAGCTGATAATCTTCGACGAGCCGACAGTTGCGGTAGACCCGCAGAGCCGCAATAAGATACTGGAGGGCATACAGGAGCTGAATAGGCACGGCGCTACGATAATCTATACATCTCACTATATGGAAGAGGTGGAGCAGATATGCACGCGCATCGCGATAATGGATAAGGGCAGGCAGATAGCCCTGGGCACTACCGAAGAGCTGAAAAAGCAGATAAAGAATACCGAGAAGATAACGGTAGAGCTTATGGAGCAGAGCGCCGAGCTGCTGGAGGAGATACGCGCGCTGCCGCACGTTTACGAAGCCGAGTACATCGAGGGCAGGGCAGAGGTGAAATTCTCGGGCGGAAAGCACAATCTCATCCGCCTTTTGACACTGCTACAGCAAAAGGATATACGCTTCGGCAGGGTCTATTCCGAGCTGCCCACGCTCAACGACGTTTTCTTAGAGATAACCGGCAAGCAGCTTCGCGATAGCTGAGGGGGGGCTGAGCAATGTTTTTACATCTTTTGAAATACGAACTGCTCACAGGTCTGCGAAACAGGCAGGCTATGTTTTGGATGCTGGCTTTTCCGATAATACTGGGCACTTTTTTCAACATAGCTTTCAGTGGGCTGTATGAGAGCGACGAGCTTTTTAAAGAGATACCCGTAGCTGTATGCACCGAGCAGGAAAACGCGACTTTTACCGAGGTGATGGACAGCCTGTCTGAGGGCGGTGACGCGCTTTTCGCGCCCGAATATTTAGCCGAAGGCAAGGCTATGAAAAAGCTGGAGAACGGCGATGTCAGCGGCGTGATATTCGTAAACGGCAGCGATATTCGCCTTTCGGTAAAGAGCGAGAGCACCGCCGCTTCGATAATACGCTCGTTACTCGATAATTACGAGGTGAATGTAAAGGTGATAACCGACGCGGCGAACGCCGACCCGCAGAAGCTGGGACAGGTGATAGAGGCTATGAGCGCCGAAATATCGCCTGTGGAAGCGCGGCAGATGTCGGGCGACAGCGCCGATCCGTATGTGCAGTATTTTTATAATCTGCTGGCTATGAACTGCCTTTTCGGCGCGCTCAGCGGATTGGGTCTTGTGATAAGCGTGCAGGCAAATCTTTCAGAGCTTGGCGCGCGCAAATCAGTTTCGCCGGTGCACAAGCTTGAAAGCGTAACGGCGGCGCTGACAGCGGCGGTGATACTGAACCTTATCTGCTCGGGGGTAACGCTTTTATACCTCACTTTGGCGCTGAAAGTAGATTTCGGCGCGCCGCTGCCCGCGCTTTTCGGCGTTACGGCGGTGGGTGTGCTGGTGAGCGCGAGCATGGGCTTTTTCATCGGCGCGATCGGCAAAATGAGCGAGGGCATGAAAATAGGCATACTTATCTCGGTATCAATGTTTTTCTGCTTCCTCAGCGGGCTTTGTGTCGGCAATATGTACGCGCTGGTAGAGCGGTACGCGCCGTGGTTCAATAGGATAAACCCTGCCGCGCTGATCTCAAACAGCTTTTTGGCGCTGAACATCTACGGCGGAAGCGGCAGGCTGACGGCAAACCTGCTCACCCTCGGCGGATACGCCGTGATCTTCACGCTGGGCGGATATTATCTTACAAGGAGGCGCAGATATGCAAGTTTATAAGGTGTTCATGAAAATGGCGCGGAAAAGACTGGTAACTATACTGATGTACTTCGGCATATTCGCGCTGATATGCTTTATAATGACGGCAAACGCTCAGCAGGATAAGGATTACAGCGACAAAAAGCTGAAAATAAGCGTTGCCGATATGGATAATACCGAAGCGAGCCGTTCCCTGCGCGACTACATATCGGAAAATCACGAGATAGTGACGATAGACGGCGGCGATGGCGCTCTTCAAGACGCGATATATTACCGCACGCTCAACTGCTCGCTGACGATAAAAGCGGGCTTTGGCGAAGCTGTCGCGGCGGGCGAGGGCGATGGGCTTTTTGAAATGGTGAGCGCCTCGGGCACTTATGAATCGCAGCTTTTTGAGGGTCAGCTCACGCAGTTCGTAAAGACGGCTGAGATGTACTCGGCTTCGGGCATGGGCAGCGGCGAAGCCTGCCGCGCCGCCGCAGAAGCGCAGGAGCAGCACGTTGACGTTACGGTAGAAAATTTCTCGGCGGGCAATCCCGGCAGCAGACTCAGCTATTTCACGCAGTATCTTGCCTACATATTTTTGGTGATAATGATAGTTTGCTTCACGCCGATACTTTCGGCTTTCAATACGCTTGATCTGCGCCGCAGGATAGACTGCTCAGCGCTGCCGTTGGCAAGCAAGAATATGCAGCTTTTCTGCGCGACGGGCACGCTCACGGCGGCGATATGGCTGGTTTTTCAGATACTGGGTGTCGCCTGCTACGGCGGAGAGATGTTCAGCAAAACAGGCTTGCTGGCGATGCTGAACAGCTTCATTTTCATGGTCGTGGCGGTAGGCATTACGGTGCTGATAGCGCAGTTCGGCATAGCGGGCGACGACGTTTGCAGCATGATCGGCAACACGGTGAGCCTTGGAATGGCGTTCCTCTGCGGCGTATTCGTACCGCAAGACTTGCTGGGCGACGGTGTGCTGAAAGCGGCTTCATTCCTGCCCGCGTACTGGCTTGTCCGCGCGAACAATATGCTATTCGGTCTTTCGGACGAGGGCTATTCGCTCGGCAAATATCTGAGCTATCTTGGCATAGAGGCGCTCTTCGCAGTAGTGCTTTTCGCGGCAGCTGCGGTCGTGGCGAAGGTGAAAAGGCAGTCGGCGGAGTAACAGAATAGAAAAAATAACAGCCCCTCGCAGTTGTGCGGGGGGCTTGTTCTGTATGTATGTGTTTTCTCTTCATTTCGCCGTGACTTCATCGTAAAGCGTTATTGCTTTTACCAGTCCGGAATTTTTATAGTATTCGATCTTTCCGTATTTTGGCTCGTAGTCGTCATCGCCGAATATCAGCGCCATGTCTTTTGCGGTTATTGCAAACCTGAAACTGTTCTTGTCTTCGTCAACAGCGACGATATAATACGAGTCGTTAGTTGCGGACCTATGCGAAGTGTGCCCCGGCATACGGTAAGTTTTGATATTCAAATTTTCGATACATACGTTGTCGCCGCCGTTCAGGTCTGACAAAATATCCGTCCATGCCCGGAAATCGCCCTTAATGCTTCCGCGAAGCGGCGAAAGATAGCTGTCCGTAATAAGCGTACAGCAGAAGAGAATACATATTATTCCTAATATCAGATCGGCGATACGCCGCTTTACGATGCTTCTTTCGCGCAGCAAATAATGAAAAGCTATAAAAAGCAGCGTCGCCGCTAAGAGGTAAAGCAAGATCTGAAATAAAATATTGAGCGGTATAGTTACCGCAAGGCGTATAAGCGCCGACCTTCCGACCAAAGAGGGTGGGTCGCAGCAAACGGCGATGGTCACCAGCATTGTAACGAAAATTATTGACGGCAGATACGCCGCCTTTTTTGAGAATATCTTTTTCATCTGTCACGATCACCTTTTGATTAAATTATGCCCGATACTCGATATGTTTTGTGATTTCTATTATACAACAACCCCCGCAAAAAATCAATATCCAAATAGAAAAAAAGCAGACGCTCTAGAAAAACGTCTGCTTTACTTTTGGCTGGGGTAGAAGGATTCGAACCTACGGAATGGTGGAGTCAGAGTCCACTGCCTTACCACTTGGCGATACCCCAATTTGCTTATTCTTTTGAAATGAGCAAACAGATGGTTGGGATAGCTGGATTCGAACCAGCGGAATGACGGAGTCAAAGTCCGCTGCCTTACCTCTTGGCTATATCCCAGTGTGATCTCAACTGTAATCTTGCCTTGCTCGTTTCAGCTTTATTATTATACCACAACATTTCACACTTGTAAAGGGGTTTATGTCACCTTTTACAAATTGTTCACAATTATCATTTTTCAACGAAAATCGTTGATTTTTCGCCTGCTTTGTGCTATAATCTAATTACAGTATCACCGCCCCGCCGCGGGTGAGTAAATGTGAAAGGAATGTTTTCGCAATGGAGAATGAAAAGGTCGGAGTAGTAAAGAAATTTATTGAGGAATTTAAAGCGTTTGCGCTAAAGGGCAACGTTATGGACCTCGCCGTCGGCGTTATCATCGGTGCCGCTTTTCAGGACATAGTGACATCGTTCACCGAAAGCTTTATCAATCCTATCATCAATTCTATCGGCGGCGCTAAAGTAGCGGGCCATTTTGAGCTTTTCAGCACGGGTCAGTACATAGAGTACGGCAAGTTCCTTACCGCTGTTATCAATTTCCTCATTATGGCTTTCATTATCTTCATGCTTATGAAGGCTATCAATAAGCTCATGTCCCTCGGCAAGCACGAGGAAGCCGCCGCCCCTACCACCAAAAAGTGCCCTTACTGCAAGACCGATATTGACATCGAGGCGGTAAGATGCCCGCACTGCACCTCTATTCTCGAGCCCGAAAAGATTCCCGAAACAGCTCAGGGCTGATATTCCAGAATACGCATACAGCCGAACGATCTTAGCTGACCGTTCGGCTGTTTTTTTATATCTCAAATACCTGTTCCATGTAAAGCAGAGCAAGCTCCGCCGCGGTCTTTATGTGCTCTTCGCTCAGAAAACCGCAGGGCGGGTAGGGGTACTGCAAAGCCGTTATCTTGTCGCGCCATTTTTCCAGCCCCGCTTTGTCGATGCCTGCGTCGCCTGCCGAATCCGCCGTCGAGCGCCGCAGCAGCTCTATGTCCCGCGGATAGTTATCTCTTTTCGAGAGCAGCGAGTCAAAGCCGCGCAGTTCGTCCCATTTCGCGTTGTTAAGTTCGTCCTCGGCAATGCCCTTGCCGCGCAGATATTCAAAAAGCTGTGGCTGTACCGTTTCGTCCCAAGCTATATCTGTAAAAAGATGCAGCGCAAAGCCTTTTATGAAATCCGTTTCCGCACGCTCGCGGCAAAATTTCACGATGTTCGCTTTCCACTGCTCAATGTTGCGCGAGCGTATGTGCGCCGCGTAACGCTGCTCGGCGGGCGCGAATCCGTCGGCATTCACCCGGTCGGGCGCTATGCAGCCCAGCAGGTAGGCGGGCATATCTTTAATTTTAAGCGGCTCAGCGAGAATATCCGCCGCCGCGAGGTGTACTGCTATCGAAGGCATCGCCGCTCATCTCCCTTACTTGCCCTCAAGCTGTTTCAGCGCGCGCATCTCGTTCTTGTCAACGCGGATAACTGAGTCCTTTATTACCTCTACGTCCTTTTTGTTGACGGTAAGCAGGTTGTCCGACTTATCTATCTTGACTTTCAGCGTGCCTGTAAGCAGGTTTACGTCGGTAACTACGCCCTTGCCCTCGGCGGTCTTGACGTATGCTCCCGTTTTCGGCGTGGTCTTTAGCAGATCTTGATATGCTTCGCTCTCGAATTTCAGGCAGCACATCAGCCTGCCGCAAGTGCCCGAAAGCTTAGTCGGGTTGAGCGATAGCGACTGTTCCTTAGCCATTTTTACCGATACGGGCTGAAATTCGCCCATAAATCGGCAGCAGCAGAATGGCTGTCCGCATATGCCTAAACCGCCCAGCATTTTCGCTTCGTCGCGCACGCCTATCTGCCGCAGCTCTATACGGGTGCGGAAAACGCTCGCAAGGTCTTTTACCAGCTCGCGAAAGTCTACGCGGTTTTCGGCAGTGAAGTAAAAGAGCAGCTTGTTGTTGTCAAAAGTACACTCTACGTCCACCAGATCCATTTTCAGACCGTGCTTGCGTATCTTCTCTTCACATATAGCAAAAGCTTCCTTTTCCTTTTTCTTGTTTTTCTCGATCATCTCGAAATCTTTTTTCGTTGCCAAGCGTATTACCGTTTTCAGCGGCGAATTCAGCTTCGATTCCTCCATCTCGCGGTCTGCGAGAACTACTTCACCGCACTCTACGCCGCGCACCGTTTCTACAATCACCTTGTCGCCGCAGTGTATGTCCAGCTCGCCGGGCGCGAAGTAGTATATTTTTCCGACCTTCTTAAAACGAACGCCGATGTATTTTACCATTGCCATTTTAAAGTCCTTTCAATTTAAAAACGCTCATTTACGCAAATATGCTCGCCGTGTACGCGGCGGGTATCGCCGAAAGCAGACCGTTGCCCGCTATGCGCCGCAGAAATTCGCCCGTGGTGTCGTAAATATCCGCCAGCCGCGCGGTGGTGAAGCTTTCGCTCAGCGCCCCGCATACTTTCTGCGAGAAAACCCTCGGCGCGGGCGCACCCGCTCTCATTCGGCAGGCGTCGCGCATTATCCGCTGCAGGTACACCATCACGGCAGATAGCGCTTCCTTTTTCAGCTCGCACTCCGCCAGCGCTTTCAGCAGACCGTATTCGCTGCGCTGCGCAATGGCAAGGGCAGCGTTTTCCGCATACTCCGCCGCCGCGCGCAGCTTTTCGTCGCCGCAGTAGTCTAGGCATCTGCCGATGTTTCCGCCGTGGCGGCGCACAGCTTCCTCAGCCATAGCGCGGTCTATCCCGTGCGCTTCAAGATAGCCCTGCGCGGCGGCAGGCTCTACCTCTTCCGCCTGCAATATCAGCGTTCGCGAGATTATCGTGTCGAGAAATATCTCCTTGCTCTTCGCCGTAAGTATCACTACTACCGATTCGGGCGGTTCTTCTATCAGTTTCAGAAGCGTGTTTTGTATCTGCTGTAAGGTCTGCACAGACTTGTCCATATCGGGGATAAGGTATATCTTGTACCTGCCCTCGCTGGGTGAGATCTGCGCGTCGGCCGTCAGCGCGCGTATGTCGTCTACCTTGTAGTTACCGAGCGCGTTGGCGGGGGCTGTTATGAAGTCGGGGTGCGCGCCGTCCTCTATCATACGGCAGGCACGGCATACCCCGCAGGGCGTGCCAGTGCCATTTTCGCACAGCAACTGCTGGGCTATCAGCTTCGCGATGAGCTTTTTGCCCAGCCCCTTCTCGCCGCATATCATTATCGAGTGCGGCTCGCGCCCCTTGGCTATCAGCGAGGAGGTGAGGTCGGCTGCCGAGCGGTTTTCGCAAAGCTCTATCATTTTGCCCGCCCCTTATACCTGCTCGAAGCGCTCGATGTCGGTAACGAATATGGTAGCGCCGCCTATGGTGACTTCCACAGGGTACGAACCGCCGCCGTCAGGCTCGATAATGGTCGAGCTGGGCACGAACTGCTTTCTTTTGCGCGAATGTTCTTTGCAGGTGTCGATAACGGTGTCAACGTCCTCTTCGCGGCAGCAGATCATAAAAGTAGTGTTGCCCGCCGAGAGAAATCCGCCCGTAGATGCAAGCTTCGTAGCGCGTATGCCCTTTTTCAGCAGCGCCTTTGATACGGCGTAGTTGTCGTCGTTATTTACTATGGCGTAAACCAGTTTCATAGAGATCATTCTCCTTATTTTAAAGCGTAAGCGGCAGCATTTTGCTGCTCATATCTATTATAACACATCTATCTGCAAAATGCTATACCTTTTGAGAATTTTTATCGCTTCTGCGGAAATTTTTTCGCCGCCCATCACCGCCGCTACCGAGGGCTGGCAGGACATAGCGCTGCGTGCGCACACCCTGCCCTCGGCTTTTTCAACGTCTATCCGCTCGGCGCGGCTAAGCTCGGCCTGCCGCAGGCTCATCACCTTTTCGGGGCGCAGCGGCTCGGGCGGGCAGGGGATAGCCAGCGGCTCGCGCAGCTCCAGCCCGCTGAAAAAGCGCTCTATCCGCTCGAAATCCCGCTCGGGATTGTAGGGCGAGAGCATCAGCACTACTACCTCCGCGTCGGCGTATTCGCACTCCATCTTGCTGCGGCGCATCATCTCGGCGAGCTGCACGCCCGTATACCCGATCTTCACCGCGTCTATCGTGATCTTCATGGCTTCGCGCGAAATGTCGCTGATGCCGCGCTCGGCGAGCAGTTTTTTCGTCCGCGCCGTTCTTTCGCAGCAGGCGCGCAGCATTTCGGGCAGGTCGCCCTCCAGCAGGTCGGTGCAGCGGTCGAGCGATCCCATTATCAGGTATGATGGGCTTGTCGAGCCGAAGAGCACCATCGCGGGCTTCGCCAGCTCGTCAAAGTCGGCGGGCGCGTTTTTCGCAATGTGCAGGTACGCCCCGCCCGTGTAGACGGGGAGCGTTTTGTGCGCCGACTCGCATACTATGTCCGCGCCGAGGTCTAGCGGGTGCATACCCTCGCCTACAAATTTCAGATACGCGCCGTGGGCATTGTCGCAGATGAGCAGAGCGCCGTGCTTTTTGCAAACGCGGCTTATCCCGCCTATGTCCGAAATTCCGCCGAGGTAGTCGGGCGAGGTGATGTACACCGCGTCAACTCCGCCGCCCGCCAGCGCTTTCTCCACCGCTTCGGGCGCAGCGCCGCACTCGCAAAGCCGTGCCGAGCCGCTCTCGGGGAATATCCACTTTACGTCGATGTCCAGCAGCACGCAGGCGCTTATGAACGCGCGGTGGCAGTTTCGCGGAGCGGCTACGGTCATACGCCTGCCGAAATGCCGCGCGGCTAAGCCTAGCGCCGCTTTTATGCAAAGGCTGCTACCCTCCGCCGACCAGCAGGTAGTACGCGCGCCGAATATCTCCGCCGTGCGCCGCTCGCCTTGCGCTATCACGCCCTCGCTCTCAAAAAGCGAGTCCGCGCCCTTTATCTCGGTGAGGTCGAGCGGCTCAAGACCGTGTATCTTACACCCCTTGTGCCCCGGCATATGCAGCCGCGAAATGCCAGAAGCGGCGTAATCTTCTGCGAATTTATTCAAGCTCATGCGTATCCCTCATTCTGCGCTCGGATAACCCCCTGTTTAATAAGGTATACCCGAGCGTGTTTTTTACAATTTATGTATCTCAGCTTCTCAGCCTGCGGGCGGCTTCGGCAGTCTTCATCAGCTTCGCCATTCCGCGGCGGATAGTCCTGCTCACGGTCGATGGGCAAACGCCCTGCTGCTGCGCTATCGAGCGCACCGTTTCGCCGTCCCTGTAATATTTAATTATATAACATTTTTGCCTTTCGGTCAATTCATTTTCTATCAAATTTTCAAGATATTCAGAGTTTCCCGCGATGCAGCGGCGCGAAAGCAGACTCACGAAGCGCCACGCTCCCTTGCGAGCAGACTTGGGCTTGGCGGGGGCGGCGCGGCGAGCCTGAGCATATGGTCGGCAGCCGCGCGCAGCTCGCGCCTTTCGCAAAGCAGCACGTCGATGCGAAATTCAAGCTGCTCCAGCTCATGCGGCTCGGGGCGCTGCTTTATCCTCGCACGCAGCTTCTCTATCTGTAGGGAGATGTTCTCCTCGTCGCGCCTGTACTGCTCGGTCAGCCGAAGCAAGTCGGTGCTGATCTGCGGGCAGGGCGCGGGGAGGGTCTGAACGTTTGCAATTCTTGCATTTTTCTTTTTTCTCATGGCATATTCCTTTCGTTCGGCGCAAAACGCCGTCATTTTGCAGCGCAGGCGGCTGCCCGCGCTTCGGCTTCTTCCTAGATTTTGGGGTGAGTGGAAAGAGGCGACTGAATTCATAAAAGAACAAATGTTCTTTTCTCTAAGTCTAATTATAACCGATTTTCGCAAAAAGTCAAGAGGGGAAAGCTATTTTTGTACACAATGCACAAACTCTGTGCAAATTTTTAAACCGCCGCCGTTCGCCGAGAAGAACATCCGCAAGCGCTTCGCTTAGTGATGAACGGGTGAGCTTTTTGTATAAATTGAGGGAAAATTATCGGACACTTTGTGCAAAATTAACGTTGAAATCTCACGAAAAGTGTGGTATAATATATTCACGGCAGATTTGTGGGACTTTTTATGGACTTTTATATCAAAAAGCATGGCGAAAAAGACTTAAAAATGCCAAGAGTCCAAAAAATAAATCAGCAGATCGCCGAAACGGTACTTGTGTAATACCGTATTTTTTCGGGCAGTCGTTCAAGGCGGTGCCGAGGGCAAGACCTCGGGCGGAGCTCCGCGTATGCAGACGGTGCGCACGAAAGAAAGAGGAGAAAAAATTATGGAGAGTGAAAAAATTGCGAGATTGTCGGAACTCACCGCCATCGCCCGCGAGAGGGAGCTTACTCCCGAAGAGCAGAGCGAAAGACAGGCACTGAGAAACGAGTACCGCGCAGCCGTTACGGGCTCACTGCGCGCTCAGCTCAATAACACGACGATCATAAACCCCGACGGCAGCTGCACCAAAGTGCACGAACATATGCTCGGGGAAAAAAGCAAAAAGACGAGCGGGGAGGGTTAATTAAATTGGCAGGCGTATCAAAGCAGAAGCAAAAGTTGCTTATAATGGAGCAGCTTTTTAATCAGCGCACCGATGAGAGCCACGCTATAACGGGAAATCAGCTTATAGATATTCTCGGGGCTATGGGCATAAAGGCGGAGCGCAAGACTATATATGACGATATTGCTACCCTGTGCGACGCGGGGCTGAATATCGAAACTACTAAGATCGGCCACTCTAACGCTTATTACATGGGCGAGCGGCTGTTTACCGACGAGGAGCTGAAAGCGCTTGCTAACGCTGTGGCTTCCTCAAAATATTTGACGATCAAAAGATCGAATGAGATAATCAAAAAGCTGCAAACTCTTACCAGCGAATACCACGCGCCCGGGCTGCGCCGCTCGATACATAACGAGAACCGCACAAAAACGCAGTCTGACGCCGTGTATCGCGCTGTGGACGTTTTGCAGGAGGCTATACTTTCCGACCGCTGCGCCGAATTTACCTGCACTGATAACTCGGGCGAGAAGAAAAAAGGCGGCAAGCGGGCAGAGGAGCGCGTGACTATATCGCCCTACCAAATAGTTTGGGAGTGCGAGAGGTACTACGTTATCTGCTGGTGCGAAAAGCAGCAGAAGATATGCCGTTACCGCGCGGAAAGGCTTACAGATATAGCCGTCGGCAGCGAGAAGCGCCATCCGCTCACCGAAGAGGAAGAGCGGGAGCTGCGCCGTCTGAAATCGGGCGGAGAACTCGGCGAGGGCACTTCCGAAGTGCTGAAAATACAGTTTATAGATAGCTTAACGGAAGCGGTGTGCGAAAAATTTGGGGATAAGGTACAGATGCACCGCGAAAAGGACGGCTGTTTTACAATAGAAGCAGAAGTCAAGCTCTCGCCAAACTTCTGGGGCTGGCTTTTCGGTCTGGGCGATGGCGCAAAGATTCTTGCGCCGCAGTACGCCGCTGAGATAGCGGGAGAAAGGCTGAAAAAGCTTTCGCAGATCTACGCAGAGGGCTGAGAGCAAAGGCGGAAACGCGGCAGTTTTCCGCCTTTCAACGATTATCCTATATGAAATTTTGTTGCATATGGTCTAACAAATTCGGCTAATTTGTTAGAAGATAATATTTAAAAAGTTTCATATATTAGTATAAAAACGGTGAAAATTGATTACAATTTGGTAAAAATGCACGATGGTTTATCATGGATTTAGTCAAAATGACTATTGCAAATATGATAAACATGTGATATAATATAGCTATGATTATCAGGGGCGGGTCATACGCTCATGGTATATTCGCACTTGAAAAAAATTTTTTTAATGGAGGAATTTTAAAATGAAAGCAACTAAGATTCTGGCCGGACTTTCGGCTACTGCTTTCGCTGCTTCTCTCATTACTATGGTAAGCGCTTCCGCTGCTACCGAAGTAAAAGCTGAGAATTTTGGCGCGCAGGTTTATGTAATGGGCAACGGCTCCTGGAACTGGCAGTCTGTTGATACCAAGTTCAGTGCTGACGGAAAGCTCACCCTGACCGGCAACGCAAAGGACCTCGCTGAGGCTTCTAAGGGCAGCGATGCTACTATCGGTGATGCCGGCATCCAGTTCTACATGGGCGATGATGTTACTCTTGCTGAAGGCGAGACCGTGACCGCTACCATTAATTACACAATTACCGGTGAAGGCGACTATGAGAAGTCCGGTTCTGTAGCTATCGACTTCGGCGGCAAGGACAACAATGGCGAGACCATCACTAAAACAACCGCTTCACTGTTCGGCTATGACTCTAACTGGGCTGACCTCGAGGCTGTTGGCGACTTCACTCTCGAAGCTACCATTGCTGACGTACAGGTTAACGAGGGCGGCGACGATTCTTCTTCTGACAGCGAAGTTTATGAGCTTCCTCAGACCGTTGACACCTCTGCTGAGGAGTACAGCGCTTGGGGTTCGCAGGGTTCTGTAGACTACAAGTATTTTGCAAACCTTCCCGAGGGCAAGGACCTGCAGGTAACTGTAAACTACAAGATTCTTGGCAATGATACATACCATATCCTCTCGCCCAGAATTATGGCTGCTGGCTGGCCTAAGCTGACCGAGTATATCAAGGGTCTTGAGGCTAAGGAGAACTACACTGACGAGCAGCTCAAGGACTACACCGGTGCTCCTCTGCTCCAGAACGATGGCTCTATACTCGTTTACAACGCTGACGCTGAGTCCTTCACATTTACAATTACTGCTGAGGGTGTAGCTGCAATTCGTGAAGCTTATGAGGAAAATAATAACTACGGCGGACTGCTCTTCTCTGCTTACGACGCTTCTATTAGCTCTGTAACTGTTGCTGAGCCTGCTGAGGTCGTAGAGTGCCCCTGCGGATGCGGATGCACTTCTGATACTTGCAAGAATTGGGACGAAGCAGCCGGCGCTTGCGGATGCGGATGCGCTGACGTAGTAGAGCTTGATGCTACTCTCGGTTTCGCTGCTGGCGGCTGGTATCCTCAGGACTGGAAGTCCACCACTCACATTGAGGGCGATGGAGAGTACACCCTTTCCTACACTCTGAGAGACGACGATGGAAATGTTAAGGACAATGACGCTTATGACGGCGCAGTTGTTCTCGTAGTTGACATCGCTGACGTATATGATGGTGCTGCTGACGAAACTATCGAAGACAGAGAGCTTCTGTACCCTGACTTCGCAGCTACTCTTAAGGCTGTAAAGGTTGACGGTCAGGAAATCAATTTCGACGCTAAAAAGGTTAAGTATGGCAACATCGAAAACAACAAGACCAGCTACAGAATCGAGATCTACAACGAGTACGGCGATACCAAGGCTGATTCTCCTATCAATCTGGCAGACCTCAAGGGTACTGACCTTGATCTTGTATTCGACGTTTCCGGTCTTGGCGACATGAGCGGAATCTGCTCTTGCGAGTCGACTTCTTCTGAGGACAGCTCTTCTGAGGCTGATTCTTCTTCTGAGGCTGATTCTTCCTCTGATGCTACTACTTCCACCGGAAGCAGCAGCGCAGCTGGCACCACTTCTTCCACCACCTCTTCTCAGGGTGGCAAGACTGATACCAACCCCTCTACCGGTGCTGCTGCACTCGGCGCTGTTGGTGTGATCCTTGCTGGTGCTGCTATGGCAGTTTCCAAGAAGAAGGACTAATCTGAGCGACTAGTAAAGAATAAACTTCTTTAAATATAAAACGCTGTCGAGCGATCGGCAGCGTTTTTGTTTTGTGTATAAAAAAACCGACTAAAAAGTCGGTTTAAAATACTTTATTCGTGCCCCGGCCTTAAAGAAAGGTTCATCTTCAATGTTTCGCAGGATCTTTCGACAGGGAAATGAGGTTATGAATGCCGCTGCGTGGATAAATTCTGCGCTGGAAGGCATTTCGTTTTTCAGATCGTTACCCTCAAAAGCAATGCTCGTTTCAGCGTCCGTAAATTGAGGCAGTGCGTTTGCAATGAGTCTGTCAATGCTGATTTTAATGAATTCGGTCGTCAGTTTTAGTTCTTTTGATATAGATGGGTAAACATCGCGCTCAAAGTTGAAACGTTTAAATGGGTTAACAACTACTTGGAATACAGTTTCTGCCAGTGGTTCAAATCCCTCCGCTGTTGGCGAACAGTGCATTGATCGTAATGTAAGCTTTATGCATTCAATCACTTTTTTGTAGTAAAACTCTTTCGTGACAACCTTTGTTATCAGAAATTTTTCAATGTGCCGTGCTTGTGCTGCAGGGTCAAACGGTGGTTTGATGAAGTAAAATCCTTGGTACTTCGCCGCGAGTCGGTCAAGTTCGGGTGTGCGTTTCTGCGCAATGTTTACCAGCATCGGCATGTACATCAATTCGCTCTCCAGCTCATGAGTCAGCGCGATAAACCATTCGAGATCGACGGAATCGGTGCTGATTATCAGCACGTCGGGTCGGTAAATGCGGAAATGTTCGGAAATGCTGTCGTACGGTTTCATTGCGTTGACCGAGATCTGATCGTGCGATATATGCGAAACGAGCGAGCCGATCTGCATTGACTGGTCGAGCACAGCAACTACTTTCAGTGTGCCGATTATCGCTTCATCTCCATATGGGTATCTTAGGAAATTCAAGTTTTGAATGTCGTATCGCATTTTAGTCGCCGAACGAAATGCCGATGTCTTTGGCTGTCTTTACCATCTGGTCGTCGGCGGGAACGAACTTAGTTTTGCCTGCAACGTCCGAAAGCTTGTTTTCAGAGATCTTGTCGCCGATCTTTGCTACCGCATAGCCAAACTTGTTCTGCGCGATCAGCTCAGCCGCGTGTACGCCAAATTGCGTTGCAAGAATGCGGTCATAAGCGCTCGGGCTGCCGCCGCGAAGCATATGTCCCGGCACACAAACGCGTGTTTCAAGTCCGGTCGAGGTCTGTATCTGGGTCGCGATGCGGTTTGAAGCGGTCGTGATTCCAGCCTCTGCGCGCGCCTTAGCACGCTCTTTTTTCTTCATTTTCGCCTCTTCGACGTCAAATGCGCCCTCGGCAACTGCAAGAATCGAGAAGCCCTTGCCCTGCTGTGCACGCTTTTCGCACGCCGCGCAGAGTTTGTCGATATCGTAGGGGATCTCGGGGATAACGATCATGTCCGCGCCTCCCGCGATACCCGAATACAGCGTCAGCCATCCAGCTTTGTTGCCCATTATCTCGACAACAAGAATGCGTCCGTGCGAATTCGCGGTGGTGTGCAGGCGGTCGATAACGTCGGTCGCGATGTCAACTGCGGTGTGGAAGCCGAAAGTCACGCTCGTGCCCCAAATATCGTTGTCGATCGTTTTTGGCAGACCGATGACGTTCAGTCCCTCTTCGGCAAGCAGATTAGCCGTCTTGTGCGTGCCATTGCCGCCAAGAGTGAGTAGGCAGTCCAACTTCTGGTCTTTGTAAGTTTTTTTCATATTTCTAACTTTGTCAACATTATCCTCTTCGACCACTTTCATCATCTTGAAAGGCGTGCGTTTTGTACCGAAGATCGTACCGCCGGTGGTCAAAATTCCCGAAAAATCTGAGGGCTGCATAATTTTGCACTGGTTGTTTATCAGTCCCGAGTAGCCGTCCTGTATGCCGATGATCTCTACATCGCTGCCAAATTTTTCATAGCAAGCTTTCGCCACACCGCGTATGGTCGCGTTCAGTCCGGGGCAGTCGCCGCCGCTCGTTAAAATTCCAATTCTTCTTTTCATGTTTTGAACCCTCCTGTTTCGGTTTCAAATATTTATATTAGTACTTGTCGTCTTTGTCGTCGAGATCTATTTTGATCTGCTCTTCCTCTTCATTTTCCTGCGTTTCGTCGCCGTCATTGTCGCTCGGCAGTTCGTCGCCGGGCTTGTCGGAAAGCTTAAATCTTGCTATCATGTTCTTGAGTATCAGCGATTGTCCCGAAAGCTCTTCGCTTGCGGAAGCTGAGCCGATAGCAGTAGCTGTGTTGGCAGAAACTACCGCCGAGATCTGGTCAACGCCCGTGTTTATCTGCGAGATCGCCTCCGACTGCTCAGCCGAGGCGTCTGCGATGTTCTTCATCAGTTCCTGTATTTTGTCGCTGCTCTTAACTGTATTTTCAAGCGACTTTGCAGTTTCCTGCGCGATCGCCGTGCCGCGCTTTACAGCGTTCGCCGAGCGCTCGATAAGCGCCGAGCTCTGCTTTGCCGCCTCCGCCGATCTTGTCGCGAGCTGACGTACTTCGTCCGCAACTACGCCGAAGCCCTTCGAGCCTTCGCGTGCCGCCTCTACCGCCGCGTTCAGCGCGAGTATGTTGGTCTGGAACGAGATCTCGTCGATGACCTTGATGATGTTTGCAATTTCGGAGGAAGTCTGATTTATCAGCTCCATAGCCTCCAGCATATTCGACATATCGCTGTTGCAGTTTGAGATCGCGGTCGAGTTGTCGCTTACGCGGCGGTACGCGTCCTTAGCGTCGCTGGAGTTGCGTGCTACCTGATCCGAAACGCCGCCCAGCGTAGCCGAAAGCTCTTCGATGGCGCTTGCCTGCTGCGTCGCGCCCTGCGAAAGCGCCTGAGCCGAGTTGGAAACCTGAACCGCTCCCGATGTCACCTGCTCGGCGGAGTGGTTGATAGAGTCGAAGGTTTCGGAAAGCGACTCGAAAATCTCGTTGAACGTAGTCTTTATCTTGAGGAAATCGCCCTTGAAGTTGCCCTCCATGCGGTGGCAGAGGTTGCCCTCGGCGATCTGCTGGAGCGCTACTTGTATCAGATTGATGTATTGGCGCAGGCTGACTATCGTTTCTTCAAGCGAGTTGGAAAGTATGCCTAACTCGTCGCGCGAGTACCAAACGTCTACGCGGGTGGAGATATCGCCCTGAGAAAGCTTGCGCAAACGCTGCGTTGTGGAAACTATCGGGTGAGAGATGCTGCGTGCAAAGAGCACAGAAACCAGCAATGTTACGATTATAACGCTTGCCGCAACAAGAATCATCACGCGCATTGATGTTGCCGTCATGGCGTTGAAGCTGCTTGTCGGTACGCTCGCGATAAGCGTTCCGCCAAAGTTTGAAACTGCTGAGTAGCCCACCGCGTAGTCCTCTTTTGAAAGCTCGTACTCGGTGCTGCCGTTTTTGCCGTTGAGCGCGTTGCTGAAAGCGTCAGCCATGCTCTGGTAATTCTCGTCGGTTTTAGCAAGCTCTATCGGATTTCTGTTCGCGTATTTCGTGCCTGAAGAGTTAGACTGGAATATTATCTCACCGTTATTCTCTATAATGTATACTGTGCTGTTCAGTTCGTCGTCCGCTATCAGCGTCTCGTTGATAGATGTGCAGTTCAGAACTATCGCCGAAATGAAGGTAGCATCGTTAGAAGGCACAAGTATAGCGAAGAAGTTCTCGTTGTCTACTGTTACGATGTCGGTAAGGGTAGCCGTCTTGCGCTTTGCGGCGTTCCAAATGTCGTTTTCGGTGATAACGTCTGCGCAGCGCGAGCCGTCTGAATCCAGCTGCGAACCTGATGAAGAGTACACCGCAAAGTCGCTGATGAGGGCGTTGTCGCTGAAAGCTTCGTCTAAAGCGGCTGTTTTTTTCTGCGGCGTATCAAGCGCTTCGTAATCGGCATCGAGCGCCACGCGGCTTGCGCGCTCGATATATTCGTTTATCATGTAGTCAAAGCTCACGGCTGTTTCGCTTGCGAGCGAGCGCATCGTAACAGCCAGCGTGTGCTTCGTGGAAATGTTAATGTATATAAGGAAGATCACGCACAGCAGCACTGATATTCCCAAAGCCAGTGAAAGCATGGCGAGCATGATTTTTGAACGTATAGATCTCACGGTTATGTACCCCCATTTATCAAACCTGCGCGGGTGCAGGCGTGTAATAGTCTAATAAATATTATATCAGATTTCAACAAAAAAAACAAGAGCAAATCAAGATTTTTTGGAATTTTACTAAATTTTTTTACATACAAATTCTATGATAAGATAAGAAAAGGGGTAATCGTCTATGTTTGCTAGTTTAAGGATATACCGTGCAGCGGCCTTGATGGCTGCCGCTGCCGCTGCGGTGCTGGTATGCGGGCTGGTACGCTCGTTTTCCGCCGATCGCGCTGCCGCTGAGGGCGATGGCACAGATCTGCCGATAATCATGTATCACAGCGTTGTAAAAGGCGAGTCGCAGTCGGGCGAATACGTTCTCTCCGCCGCCGAGCTTGAAGCCGACCTGGAATACATCACGCAGTCGGGCTACACGCCCGTTTTCTGCACCGAAGTCGCCGATCATGTAAAAAACGGCACGCCGCTGCCCGAAAAGCCGATAGTGCTTACTTTCGACGACGGCTGTTACAATAATTTCTATTATGTGCTTACGCTGCTTGAAAAATACAAATGCAAGGGCGTTTTCTGTCTGGTAGGGGAGTGGTGCACCGCCGCCGCCGAGGAGGCTTCGCCGAACCCCGCCTACTCGACTATGGACATCGAAAATGCGCGGACTATGGCGCTTAGCGGCTGGTGCGAGCTTGCCTGCCATTCTTGGGATATGCACGCTTTGGGCGAGCGGCGGGGCGTTTCGCAGATGGCGGGCGAGAGTGACGAGGACTACTGCCGCGCTCTGCGCAACGACACCCACAAAGCCTTGAAGATACTGGAGAAAGCCCTGCCAAAGGGCGAAGAGCCGGTAACTTACGCCTACCCCTACGGCATGCGCAGCGAGCTTACCGAGGAGATAGTGCGCCAGTTCGGCTTTGAGGTGACTCTGAGCTGTGAGGAGCGCGTGAACCGCGTGGCGGTCGGCGACGAAAGTTCGCTCTCGTTCATGGGCAGGTTCAACCGTCCCGCAGGGATAAGCTCGGCGGATTTTTTTAAGGACATACTGAAATAAAAAACGGGGCGCTTCCGAATTGCGGAATGCGTCCCGTATAGATTTTTATTCAGCAGGTGCTGCGTTGTCAGCCGTTTGAGCCGTCTGAACAGGTTCGGCAGAAGCAGGCTGTTCCTCCGCTCCGTCGGGCGGGTCGGCGGTGTCTTCCGTTTCGGCGGGCAGCATATCATCTCTGCCGTGCTTGTGAAGCAGGAAGTAGACCAGCTTTTTCACAATATCGTAAATTACGGCGAAGAGCGGCACGCCTATTATCATGCCAACGAAGCCCATAAGTCCGCCAAAAAGCAGTATCGCGAAAAGTATCCAGAATGCCGAAAGCTTTGTAGTACTGCCCATGCACTTAGGCCCTAGTATATTGCCGTCGAACTGCTGGAGTATGAATATGAATATCACGAAGTAAACGCATTTTATCGGGCTGGTGACGAATATCAGCAGAGCCGAGGGTATAGCGCCGATAAATGGCCCGAAGAAGGGGATTATGTTCGTAACGCCGACGATAACGCTTATCAGCATAACGTCCTCGTAATTCATTATCTTTAGGAATACGAAGCAGATCAGTCCCACTATCGCCGAGTCGAGCACCTTGCCGCGCAGGAAGCCGCTGAACATTCTGTCCGCGTACTTTACCTCGCCGAAGATGAGGTCGGCGGATTTTGGACGAAACACCGCGTATAGCAGCATCTTAGACTGCCGCGCGAAAAGCTTGCGCGAAGCCAGCAGGTATATCGAGATGATAAAGCCTATCACGATATTCAGCGCGAACGTGAATATCAGCGAGATACTGCTTCCCACGCCGCTGAGCAGAGTTTGTATAGAGGGCATAAGCTGGAGCTGAGTCCAGTTGTCGAACTTATCGTACACCACGTCTACCGCATTCATCAGGTATTTTTTTAGCTGCGGGTAGTCTGCCAGCCGTTCGTTAGACCAGTTGATAAAGTCCATAACAAGCCCCGGCACTGAGAGCACCAGCGATACCAAGCTTTTCAGCGTAGCGGGCACTATAAGCAGCACCAGCACGGCTATCACCGCTATTGCCGAGAGCGAGCTCATGGCGACCGCGAGGGTAGCGGCAAGCTTCGGTTTCCATTTCTTATCGGGCAGCAGCTTGTTCATCCAGCGCTCGTAAGTATTGCAGAGCGGTGCGAGCAGGTAGGCGAGCACGCCGCCTATTATGAAAGGCTCGAGTATGCTCTTTACCACCTCTACCGCCGCGGCAAGCTCTTTCTTGCGGAAGATTATGTATATCATAAGCATTCCCGCCGCCAGCACTGCAAAAGCCGTAAGCCCCGCGTATATGTATTTGGTCTTTTCGTTGCTTTTTTTCAAAATGTCACCCCTTGGGAAAAGTGCGTACACACAAAACAAATCAATACACTATTTCTATTATACTATATCTTGTAGGAATTATCAATAGGGAAATGTAAAATATACTAAAAAAATTAAGTGATATTAGAATGTTAGCCTTGTGAAATTTTTTCCGCGAATCCCTTGACACGGGTAATAAAATATGTTAGTATATAGTATAATCTCTTTGAGGGAGTAGTCGGCGCGGATAGCTTTTGCGGCTGATTTTCGCGCGGCGCAGTTCGACATAATGGCGGCGAGTTACCGCCCGGCGGCGCATACCGATTTTTTTTTATTGGAACGATGAGACTCATGGACGAAAACGCTCTAAGTGTTTTTGTCCGTGGGTCTTTTTTTGTAATTTGATACAAGGAAGGTATTTTAAGATGGGACTTCTGGAACTTTTCATTCTCGCGGTAGGGCTTTCTATGGACGCTTTCGCCGTTTCAGTCTGTAAGGGGCTGTCGCTGGGCAAGATACGCTTTAAGCACATGGCGACAGCAGGTTTGTGGTTCGGCGGATTTCAGGCGCTTATGCCTACTATCGGCTTTCTGCTGGGCAGGAGCTTTGCCGATATGGTAACTAAATACGCGCACTGGATAGCCTTTGTGCTGCTGGTGCTCATCGGCGCGAATATGCTGAAAGAGGCGCTCTTGGGCGAGGAGGAAAAGCCTGACGCCGACGCTTCCATGTCCGCGAAAAAAATGTTCATGCTCGCGATAGCTACCAGTATCGACGCGCTGGCGGTAGGCGTTACATTCGCTTTTCTCGAGGTGCATATAGTACCCGCGGTATCTTTCATCGGCGCGGTGACATTCGTATTCTCGGCGGCGGGCATAAAGATAGGCAGCATTTTCGGCGACAAGTACAAGACTAAGGCAGAGGCCTGCGGCGGCATAATTCTCATACTGCTTGGTATAAAGATACTCGTGGAAGCGCTCATGAAGTGATAAAGCTTTGGTATATTTGCTTATATTTTTTTGGTATTTTCACAAAATATACATATAAGTATGGTAGGATAATAACAGAAAAATGTGAAAGGGCGCGAGCGCTGTACCCGCTCTCTTTTAAACGGAGGTAATTGATATGCCAAAGCTTTTGGTTGTAGACGATGAAGAGCGTATCCGCGACATAATACGCGAGTATGCAGAATTTAACGATTTTCAGGTAACGGAGGCCGCCGACGGCATGGAGGCTGTTGAGTGCGTGAAGAAAAACGATTTCGACATCATAGTTATGGACATCATGATGCCGAAGCTCGACGGATACTCCGCCTGCAAGGAAATAAAGAAGATAAAGGATATACCAGTGATAATGCTCTCCGCCCGCGGCGAGGAGTATGATAAGCTTTTCGGATTTGAGATAGGCGTAGACGATTACGTTGTAAAGCCTTTTTCGCCCAAGGAGCTTATGGCGAGGATCCGCGCCGTGATGAACCGCGTGAACTCGGCTAAAAAGACCGAGGACGTCATCACCTATAAGGGTCTTGTTATAAATTTCACCGCGCGCGAAGTGCTTATAGACGGCGTAAAGGCGCAGATGACGCCGAAGGAGTACGACCTGCTCTTCTACCTCGTGAAGAATATGAACATCGCTCTTTCGCGCGAAAAGCTGCTGGAAGAGGTATGGGGCTTTGATTTCTACGGCGACGACCGCACGGTAGATACACACATCAAGATGCTGCGCAACAGCTTAGGCCCGTACCGCAACCTGATAGTAACGCTGAGAGGAATGGGCTACAAGTTTGAAAAGATCAACTGATAAGAAAAAGCCCGAAGCAGAAGTGCCTGCGCGGGCGGAGGGCGCGGCTGCCGAGGAAAAAGGCGGCAGGAAAAAGCGCCGCTGCTTCGCCAAATTCCGCAAGCGCCGCACGCTGAAAACGTATGTGTGGACATATTTCATGTTCTTCGTGCTTTTCGTGTTGGCGCTGCTCTGGCTTTTCCAGTATTTTTTCCTGCCGAAGTATTATCGCTCGGCTAGGATACGCACCGCCGCGGACAGCGCTGAAAGCGTTATAAACAGCTACAATTCTTCTGAGCTGGAGGAAGCGCGCTCGTTTGCGCGGCAGACGGCTTTTAATAACAATATGTTCGTCATGATATGCGACGAATCAGGCAAAGAGCTGATAATGGAAAACAACATGGGCAACTTTTCATTTTTCAGCAAGGATAAGAGCAAAAATTACGGCAAGACCATCTACCGCTTCCGCAGCGAGCTGGAAAATTCCAACGAGGACAGCCTTACCACGATAAAGCACAGCGACGAATTCGGCGCGGAGGAGATATTCTACTGCAAGCGCTTTTCTGACAGCGAGGGCAGCACGATGTATGTATTCATCGAAGCGCCGGTAGAGCCGATAGATTCTACCGTAAGCATTATCCGCGAGCAGCTCGTGTACATCACGATAATCCTCTTCGAGCTGGCTTTCATAGTCACCGTGCTTATCTCTGCGCGCGTGGCAAGGCCGATAGAAAAGCTTACCGAAACGGCGCAGAAATTCGGCGAGGGCGATTACGAAGTAGAATTTTCCGCCGAGGGCTACCGCGAGATAGAAGAACTGGCTACCGTGCTGGACGACGCGCGAAATGAGGTCAAAAAGGTGACCGACCTGCGCAAAGACCTCATAGCCAATATATCTCACGACCTTCGCACGCCGCTTACTATGGTAAAGGCTTACGCCGAGATGATACGCGACCTTTCGGGCAACGACCCCGTAAAGCGCGAGAAGCACTGCCAGATAATAATAGACGAAGCCGACCGCCTCTCGAACCTCGTAAATTCGATACTGGAGCTTTCGAAGCTTGAAAGCTCGAATATGGAGCTGAACAAGACCGATTATTCGATACACGAGCAGATAGAGGACGTGCTGAAACGCTATACGCTGATGATAGAGCAAAACGGCTACGATATAGCTTTCGAGCCCGACGACGACCGCACCATCTGCGCCGACCGCGAAAAGATAGCGCAGGTGCTCTACAATTTCGTAAACAACGCTATCAATTACAGCGGCGAGAAAAAGCGCATACGCATAAAGCAGATAAACCGCCCCGGAATAGTGCGCATAGAAGTCACCGATAATGGGCAGGGCATAGCGAAGGACAAGCTTTCGCAGGTCTTCGACCGCTACTACCGCGGCGGAAAGGTGCGCCGCGAAACTGTCGGCACAGGCTTAGGCCTTTCGATATGCAAAGAGATACTGAAAATGCACGAGTTCGCATTCGGCGTTATCTCGGAAGAGGGCAGCGGCTCGACATTCTGGTTTGAGGCTAAGGAAACGCCCCTGCCGAAGCTGCCGCCGAAGAACAGCGCCGATGATGAGCCGATAGAGGCGGAATTTATCAACGAGGAAAGCGCGGCGGACGAGGCCGATATAGATAAAGATAAGCCGAAGGCAGATGCGGCGAAAGATGAAAAAGATAAAACGTAGGATAATTGCTTAAACGTTATAACGGCATAAACGAAGCGGGCTGATCTCACTGAAATTAGAGGTCAGCCCGCTTTGTTTTCTTTTTCATACTTTGCCTTTGTCAGGATTATTATTCTATGACAAGCTCTTCCTTTTCGGCGTCGCTGCCATTGATCTTGAAAGAGTTGAGCACAGGCTCATCTCTGTTCATAAGCGAGAGTATCATGTAGCTCGCCTTGCTGTCGTAAGCCAGACGCTTGTCCTCCTCAGAGGGGCGCGAGGGCGACTCGGGGTGAGAGTGCCAGTTGCCCAGCGGGGAGATACCTTGCGCGCGCATATCCTTTACCGCCGCGAGCTGCTCTTTCGGGTCGAGAGAGAAGTGCTCGTTTGAGTGGTCGATATTGGTCAGTAGGTAAACTTTCTTGATTATCTTTACGCCGTCCTCTATAACGCCGCCGATAAGGCCGCAAGCCTCGTTCGGCAGCTCGCTTTCAGCGTGAGCAAGTATTTTTTCAAAATCGCTTTTGCTTAGTTTTATCATAGATGTACACCGTCGCATTCTGCCTGTTCGTAGTCTATAAGCTCGGTAATGGTAGGCTCATCGCCGCATACCGCGCACTTATGCTTGTCGTTCGGCAGCTTTACCTTGCGGAACTCCATTTTCAGAGCGTCGTAGGTAAGCAGGTAGCCTGTAAGCAGGTCGCCTACGCCGATAATGTATTTGATAGCTTCCATAGCCTGTAAGCTGCCAATAACGCCGCCCATAGCGCCGATAACGCCCGCCTGCTTGCAGGTAGGTACAGCGTCCTTCGGGGGCGGGTTCTTGAATACGCAGCGGTAGCAGGGGCCTTGACCGGGAACGTATGTCATAAGCTGACCCTTAAAGCGTATGATACCGGCGTGCGAGAAGGGCTTTTTCGCCATTACGCAGGCGTCGTTGATAAGGAACTTGGCAGGGAAGTTGTCGGTGCCGTCGATGATAAAATCGTAGTCCTTTATCAGATCCATTATGTTTTCGCTGTCAACGAATGTGCGGTAGGTGTTTACCTTTACGTCGGGGTTCAGCTTTTCCATAGTTTCCTTAGCCGACTGTACCTTAGCCTTGCCCACGTCCTCAGTAGCGTGGATTATCTGGCGCTGCAGGTTTGAAAGATCTACTTCGTCAGCGTCCGCAATGCCGATAGTGCCTACGCCCGCCGCCGCGAGGTACATAGCCGCAGGTGCGCCCAGTCCGCCCGCGCCGATGATGAGCACCTTAGCGTTCATCAGCTTTTTCTGCCCCTTTACGCCTACCTCTTTGAGGATAATGTGGCGCGAATAGCGCTCTATCTGTTCGTTAGTAAATGCCATTACTGTCCGCCTCCCATGAAATAGAGAAATTCTACTACGTCGCCGTCTTTGAGCACGGTGCTCTCGAATGTGCCGCTCTCTACGAACTCATCGTTTATGGTAACGGTAACGTATTCGGGAGTTTCTACCTTTTCGTCGATGATGAGCTGCGCTACGGTAAGTCCGTCTGCAACTTCCTTTTTATTTCCTGCTGCTGTGATAGTCATGATAACATTTCTCCTTACATATTGTATAAAATTTTATTCGTTAGCTTCTATCGCCGCTTCGAGCTCGGCTCTCTTTACCGCGCCCGTGAGTCGGGAAACTTCTTTGCCGTCTTTGAAAAATATAAGCGTTGGTACAGCCGAAACGCCGTATTTTACAGCGGTGTCAGCGTCGAAATTTATGTTCAGCTTTACCAGCTTCACATTCTCCCTCTGCTCTTCGGCTTCGGCAAGCAGCGGGGACATTCGCTTGCAGGGCACGCAGGAATCTGAATAGAAATCTGCTATCACTAGCTTTCCGCTCTCTGCTATCTCGGTTTCAAAAGTTTCGCCGTTTGCCTTTACTGCCATTTTTAATCTCCCACCTTTTCTACTATGAGGTCGTATGTGCCGTCCTCGTTGTTTATCAGCTTGAGTATCTTGTGACCCTCTTCCTTTACGCTGCGGGGCACGTTCTGTACAGGCTCGCCGTCGTTCATTCTTATGGCGAGTATCTGTCCCTCGTCAAGCTCTTCGAGGGCTACTTTTGCCTTTACGAATGTGGTAGGGCAGACTACGTCGGTGATGTCTACCGTATCGTCGATCTTAAATTCAGCCATTGTTATATACCTCCAGTATTTCTTTTTCAAACTTTTCCCTGCCCACGCGGTCGATGGTGAATTTAAAGCGCTCGCCCGCGTTTGCGTTTTTCTCAAAGAAGATTATAGCGGCGTCGCAGATCTTCATGAGAGTTTCCTTGTCCTCTATAAAGGGTATTATAGTTTCGCCCTTATTGATGGTGTTTCCGAAAAGTCCGCCGAATGAAACTATGTAGCCGTGTATGGTGTCCCAAGCTTCGGTCGGGCAGGCTTTGTAGCAGCGTCCGCAGAAGTTGCAGAGGCTCTCGTCTACCTTTATCTCGCCGTCCTCTATGGTGATGGCGTTGCGGCGGCAGGCTTTAGCGCAAACTCCGCAGTGTATGCAGTCGGCTTCGCGCCACTTTACTTTTATGCCGCCCTTTATTCCCACGTCGTTCTCTTCGGATTTTAAGCAGTTGTTCTGGCAGCCGGTAATGCCGAACTTGAATTTGTGCGGCAGCTCGCGGGCGAAGTAGCGCTCGTCAAGCTCTTTAGCCAGCGCATAGGTGTCGATACAGCCGCTAGGACAGACGGCTGCACCCTGACAAGCTGTGATAGTTCTTACTCTGGGGCCGCAAACGCCCGGCTCGGTATCGCCCGCAGCCAGCGCCGCTTTTACTTCGTCGATGTCGTCGAGCTTTATAAAAGGTATCTCTACGCTCTGGCGCGAAGTGAGGTGCACATAGCCCTCGCCGTATTTATCTGAAACTTCTGCTATTGTCGCGAGCTGCTTTGCGGTAAGGTTGCCGCCTACTACTCGCAGTCTGAGTGAAAAGTTGTTTTTCTGCTTCTGGCGCATAAATCCGCCTTTTTTCAGTGTTGAGTAATCAGTTGCCATTATATATTATCCTCCTCAGATATTCTCTATTGACTGTTTGAAATCTTGTATAAGGTCTTCGGCGTCCTCTATTCCGACGCTTATCCTTATGGTGTCGCCGTATACGCCCGCGCTGAGCTGCTGCTTTTCGCTGCTGTGGGTGTATATCGTGCTGGCGGGGTGTATGACTAGCGTTCTCACGTCGCCGATGTTGGTCGCGTTCACCGCGAGTTTCAGCCCGTTTATCAGCTTGAATGCGCGCTCTTTAGAGCCTGCGCGTATGGTAACTATCGCGCCGCCCATGCCTTTAAGCTGCTTTTTGCAAAGCGGGTAAAATGGGCTGCTTTCAAGCGCGGGGTAGTTTACCTCTATGCCCTCGCAGCTCTCAAAGAATTTCGCGAGCGCCAGCGCATTAGAGCAGCTGCGCTCCATACGCAGGCCCATAGTTTCCAGACCCACGCTGTTCATGAAAGCGTTCATCGGCGCGAGGCAGCCGCCCACGTTGCGCCAAATTCCGTTTCTCAGCTTCGCGATGTATGCAAATTTTCCGAATTTCTTGTACTCGGCAAGCCCCGCGTAGCGCTCGCAGTTCCACTTGAAGCTGCCGCTGTCGATTATTATTCCGCTTATCGAGTTTCCGCCGCCGTTTATGTATTTCGAGCTTGAGTGCACCACTATATCTGCGCCAAAATCGAACGGGTGTATCAGATAAGGAGTTGCGGTAGTAGCGTCGATGATGAGCGGCACGCCGTGCGAGTGCGCCAGAGCCGATACTTCCTCAAGGTCTGCCACCTCGAGATTAGGATTGCCGATAAGCTCGGCAAACACGGCTTTAGTTTTATCGTTTATCAAAGGCTCTATCTCCTCGGCGGTGACGTGCTCTACAAAGCGCGTTTTTATGCCGAAAGCCATTAGGTCGCCGAAAAGGTCGATAGTACCGCCGAAAAGCCCCGCTGCCGCGATGACCTCGTCGCCCTGCTGCAAGATATTGAGCAGCGACATCGTAACAGCCGCCATGCCCGATGAACAGGCTACTGCTCCGACGCCCTTTTCGAGCGCGTTTATGCGGTTTTCAAACGCCGCTACGGTAGGATTGCTTATCCGCGTGTACGCAAAACCGGGAGCTTTATTATTGAAAACTTTTTCAAGCTGCTCGGCAGAGTCCTGCGCGAAAGCGCTTACCTGATATATCGGCGTGAGCGTAGCGCCCGTACCCTTTTCAGGTGAAAAGCCGCCGTGCAGCAAAGAAGTATTGAATTTCAAAGGATATTCCCCCATTTCATTTTTCGGGAAGCCTGCATTATAAAAGGTAGTGATATGCTAATACTAAATACTGGTCTTAAATAGGTTTCCCCTTGGTATGGATATATTATAGCACTTAAATCATACAAAGTCAATAGGATAACTATAAATTTAACATAATTTTTAAAAATCAGCGAAGTTTTATAAAAACCCTTGACATTCTGACGAAAAAAGTATAAAATATATTATGTTGATAGGAATTGTATGAATAGTAGGAAACTGATTTTGACCAAATTCTAGTATGAAAGGAATGGAACGCTATGAAAATATCTACAAAGGTAGAGTGCGGCATTATCGCGATAGCCGATATAGCCCTTAATTCAGAAAACAGCGAAACTGTAACGGTGTACAGCATAGCAGACCGCAGGGCGCTCTCATGTAAATATTTAGAGCAGGTGCTCTCAGCGCTGCGCCACGCAAAGCTTATAAAAGGTATAAAAGGCTCGCGCGGGGGATATATCCTCGCCAAAAGCGCCGACGAGATAACTCTGAAAGAGATAATCGACGCGCTCGACCCCAGCGTATTGGGCAGCGACGTGGCTATGGTGAACGCCGAAAACAAGCAGCTTTCGGAAGTGCTGGACGAAGTACTCTGGAGCAGATTTGAGCGCGAGCTTAACGGGCTGGCGAAAAATATAACTCTCAAAAATTTTATTCAGAGATACAGCGAAGAAACACTTGAAAAAAATGCGGAACCGATGTATTATATATAAAGGAGGCTGATGAAAAATGACAGACATTATTATAATAGGCAGCGGCCCTGCGGGACTTACCGCGGCGATATACGCCAGAAGGGCTATGCTCAGCGCGCTGGTAGTGGAAAAAGACTACATGGGTACGGGACAGATCTCCGTCACCGATAGAGTGGAAAATTACCCCGGTCTTTACGGACTCAGCGGCTACGAGCTGGGCGAGAAGTTCCGCGAGCAGGCTGAAACGCTTGGTGCGGAGTTTTACGAGGGCGAAGTTGAAAGCTTGGAACAGGCGGACGGCGTTTGGCACGTCAAGTTCAAGCTGGGCGGCGAAAAGACCGCTAAGGCGGTAGTTTACGCGGCGGGCACTTCATACCGCCATCTCGGCGTCAAGGGCGAGGACAAGCAGCGCATATCATTCTGCGCGGTGTGCGATGGATTTTTCTACAAGGATAAGACGGTGGCGGTCATAGGCGGCGGAGATACCGCGCTGGGCGACGCGCTTTACCTTTCTAAGCTTGCAAAGACCGTTTACCTCGTGCATAGGCGCGATGAGTTCCGCGCGAACAAGTCGCTCCAGAAAAAGGTGGACGATACCGAAAACATCGTGAAGATAATGAGCGCGCAGCTCAAAGAGATCACGGGCGGCGCGAACGCCGAGGGCATAGTTTACGAGCAGGCGGGCGAGGAAAAGAGCCTGGCGCTCGACGGCATATTCTGCGCGGTAGGCAGCGTGCCGAACACTCAGCTTCTCGAGGGCGTCTGCAAACTTGAGGGCGGCTACGCCGCTGCGGGCGAGGACTGCGTTACCAGCGCTGCGGGACTTTTCGCTGCGGGCGATGTTCGCACCACACCGCTGCGGCAGGTAGTTACCGCTGCGGCTGACGGCGCTAACGCGGCTGCATCGGCTGAAAAATACATCTCGGACAATTTCTGAGCCGAGAAATGATACGGCGAGAGAGGCGCACCGCTTTGTGCAGTACGCCTCTTTTGTATTATATCATATAAACCCCGCGCGGTCAAGGCGCAAACGCGATATATGTCAAAAATCAGCTAGGATATTCTACACATTAAATGGTTGACATCATGTTTGCAGTAGTGTATAATGATTATAAAAGATAATGCCGCAGTACTCGGTATTCTGAAAGGAAAGAAATAATTATGGAAAATGTAAATACGGTTTATGAGATACAGCAGAAGATAGAAAAGCTCAAAAAAGAAAAAGACATCTGCATACTGGCGCACAGCTATCAGGGCAGAGAGATAGTAGAGGCTGCCGACTTTACGGGCGATTCCTACAAGCTTTCAGTAGACGCTTCTAAAGTTACGAACAAGAATATAGTCTTCTGCGGTGTGCATTTTATGGCGGAAACGGCTAAGATGCTCTCGCCCGAAAAGCACGTTTACCTCGCGAACACAGCGGCGGGCTGCCCTATGGCTGAGCAGATGGAGCCTGAGATGATAGAGATGATAAAGGCGCAAGACCCCGAGCGCAAGGTAGTGGCTTACATAAACACCACCGCGGCGCTCAAGACCGTATGCGACGTTTGCGTTACCTCGTCCTCGGCGGTGAAGATAGTAAGCGCTATGGAGGATAAGAAGATACTTTTCATACCCGACTGCAACCTCGGCGCATTTGTGCAGAAAGCCTGTCCCGATAAGGATATAAAGCTGCTTCAAGGCGGATGTCCCGTACACGCGGCGGTCAACCCCGAAGAGGTAAGGCTCGCGAAGCAGGCTCACCCGAACGCGCTGGTGCTGGTGCACCCCGAGTGCGTGCCAGGCGTATCAGAGCAGGCAGACTATGTAGGCTCTACTTCGGGAATAATGAATTTCGCCGAGAAGTCGGAAGCTAAGGAGTTTATAATCGGCACAGAAATGAGCATAGCGGAGCATTTGCAGTATAAGTGCCCTGACAAAAGATTTTACATACTCTCGAAAAAAATACTCTGCCCGAACATGAAGCTCACCTCGCTGATGGACGTTTACCGCGTATGCGAAGCGATAGGCAGTCCCGCGGCTGAGGAGAACGAGATATTCATGTCGCCCGAGCTTATCGCGAAAGCGAGAGTCTGCATCGACGAAATGCTGCGTCTGGGCTGACGCGGCGGCAAACAGAAAGGAAGGCGCGGTATGCCTGCTGACGTATTAGCAAACAAGGAAAGATTTATCAGTATATACAATGAAAAGATAACCCGCCGCGGCGCGGACAAGCTGCTGGAGTGGCTGGATTCTGAGGGGAGCGACTTTTTCACAGCGCCCGCCTCTACCCGCTACCACGGCGCTTATGAGGGCGGCTTGTGCGAGCACTCGCTGCACGTTTACGACTGCTTGTGCTCATATCTGGAGCGCGAGCGGGTGAAAGAGCAGTACGGGCTGGAGTACACTGAGGAGAGCATAGCGATAGCCTCGCTGCTGCACGACCTCTGCAAGATAAACCTTTACCGCGTGAGCTACCGCAACGCGAAGAACGAGCAGGGCGTTTGGGAAAAAGTGCCCTACTACGAGTACCACGATATGCTGCCCTACGGCCACGGCGAGAAGAGCGTGTACATAGTGAGCGGGTTCATGCGGCTGACGCGCGACGAAGCTATGGCGATACGCTGGCACATGGGCTTTTCGGGCGAAGAGAACACGAACACGATAGGCAAAGCGCTGGAGCTTTACCCGCTGGCGCTGGCAACGCACATCGCGGATATGGAGTCTACTTTTTATATTGAGGGAAAGGAATGATCTCATGAACATAGAAACTATCTTGAAAGAGCTTACGCTTGAGGAAAAGGCGGCGCTTTGCTCGGGCGCGGATTTTTGGCACACCAAACCCGTAGAGCGGCTGGATATACCGCAGATAATGGTTAGCGACGGCCCGCATGGACTTCGCAAAAACCGCGAGGGCGCGCAGAACCCTAACGAGGCTATCGAGGCGGTCTGCTTTCCATCAGCTTCGGCGCTTGCCTGCTCTTTCGACCGCGGTCTGCTCAAAGAATTGGGCAAGGCGCTGGGCGAGGAATGCCGCGCGGAAAACGTTTCCGTTATACTCGGCCCCGGCTGTAATATCAAGCGTTCGCCCCTATGCGGCAGAAATTTTGAGTACTTCTCGGAAGACCCCTACCTCGCTTCGCAGATGGCTGAGGAGCATATAACGGGCGTGCAGAGCATGGGCGTTGGCACTTCGCTGAAGCATTTCGCCGCTAATAATCAGGAGAGCCGCCGCATGAGCGTTTCCGCAAATATCGACGAGAGAACTCTGCACGAGATCTACCTCGCCGCTTTTGAATCGGTGGTGAAAAACGCTAAGCCTTGGACGGTGATGTGCTCGTACAACAAGATAAACGGCGAGTATTCCTCGCAGAACAAGCTGCTGCTTACGGATATTCTGCGCGAAGACTGGGGCTTCGGCGGACTTGTGATGAGCGACTGGGGCGCAGTTGACGACCGCGCAAAGGCTATCCGCGCGGGGCTTGACCTCGAAATGCCCGCAAGCATGGGCAAGAACGACGCCGCGATAGTTAAGGCGGTGGAGAGCGGCGAGCTTAGCGAGGAAGAGCTGGATAATTGCGTGCGCCGCGTGCTGGAGCTGGTTCAGCGCGGCAGCGAGGAAAAACCGCAGGTGGTATGGGATAAAGACCGCCACCACAAACTTGCCGCAAAGATCGCCGAAAACTGCGCGGTACTGCTGAAAAATGACGGCGATATACTTCCGCTGAAAGAGGGCGAAAAGGTCGCTTTCGTGGGCGCGTTCGCCGAAAAGCCCCGCTATCAGGGCGGCGGAAGCTCGCATATAAATTCTTACAAAACCGTATCCGCCGTGCAGGCGGCGTCCGACATAGCGGGCGTTACTTATGCGCGCGGCTTTAATATGGGCAATGAGGCTGACGAAGCGCTGGAAAACGAGGCTCTCGAAGCTGCGAAAAACGCCGATAAGGTGGTGGTTTTTGCTGGTCTGCCCGATACTTTTGAGTCTGAGGGCTACGACAGAAAGCATATGCGTATGCCTGAGTGCCAGCTTCGCCTTATAGAAAAGCTCAGCGAGGTCAACGAAAATATAGTAGTCCTCCTGCACAACGGCTCGCCCGTAGAGATGCCTTTCATCGGGAAGATAAAGGGTCTGATCGAGATGTATCTGGGCGGTCAGGCAGTTGGCGAAGCCGAGATAGCGCTGCTTTACGGAAGGGCGAACCCGAGCGGAAAGCTTGCGGAAACTTTCCCGCAAAAGCTCGCCGACAACCCCTCTTACCTCAATTTCCCCGGCGAGGGCGACGACGTGAACTATGCTGAGGGCGTGTTCGTGGGTTACAGATATTACGATAAAAAACAGATAAAGCCGCTTTTCCCGTTCGGATACGGCATGAGCTATACGCAGTTTGAGTACTCAGACCTGCGCATTTCAGCGCACGAGGTCAGCGAGGGCAAGAGCTTTACAGCCGAGCTGACGGTGAAAAACATCGGCAGCCGCGACGGCGCGGAAACGGTGCAGCTCTACATCGCCCCTACTGAAGCCTCCGTTATCCGCCCCGAAAAGGAGCTGAAAGGCTTTGAAAAGGTCTTTCTGAAAGCTGGCGAGAGCAAGCGTATAGCTTTCCGCCTTGACCAGAGCGCATTCGCATACTGGTCGGTGAAGCTGCACAAGTGGTTCGCCGAAAGCGGCAGGTACGAGGTGCTCATCGGCGCTTCCTCGGCGGATATTCGCCTGAGCGACGCGGTGCGCTTTAACGGCAGGGAAAAGCTGCCGGTGAAATTCACGCTCGACAGCGCCTGCGGTGACATAACCGCCGTGCCAGAGGGTCTTGCGATGTTTGCAAAGCTGATGAAGTCGGTGGATATTGGCACGAACGGCGGCGCGGACGCGCTGGGCGAGAGCGGGGAAGAGATGGCGCTGGCTATGGCGGGCGACCTGCCGCTGCACGCTATCCTCAGCTTCTGCGGCATTGCCGACATCACCCGCGAAAAGCTGCAAATGATGGTAGATGAGCTAAACGAGCAGCTTGGCGCTGAATAATTTTGAAACTTTTGCGCATGGCGTTCCGAAAAATGGAGCGTCATGCGCTTTTTTTATGAAAAAATTTGCTCGTGGCTATTGACAATTGATACTATATGATGTATAATATTATACAGATGAAAGTAAAAGCTTTTGTTGACAAAGCGCGCGCGTTATGATATACTTTATAATACATACGAAAAAAAATATACATATGGAGGCGACTGAATATGGAATATCTGCTAACAACAGATTCGCTGACTAAGATATACCACGGCAAGCCCGCCGTGAACAGAGTCAGCATGAATATCTCAAAAGGCGAGATATACGGGCTTATCGGCAGAAACGGCGCGGGCAAGACCACGCTTATGAAGATGATCTGCGGGCTGGCTGCACCCTCGGCGGGCGACTTTACCCTCTTCGGCAAGCGCGGCGCTGAGCGGGTGAAGATGATGAGGCGTGTGGGCGCGCTGATAGAAGCCCCGGGAATTTACGCAAACCTCTCAGCCGCTGATAATATCCACATCAAAGCGCTGGCTTTCGGCGTGAAAAACTCGGCGCAGAAAGAAAAAGAGCTGCTTGAGCTGGTGGGGCTGGGCGGCGTTGGCAAAAAAGCCGCGGGCAAATTCTCACTCGGTATGCGCCAAAGGCTGGGCATAGCTATGGCGCTGGTGGCAGACCCCGAGCTGCTGATACTCGACGAGCCGATCAACGGTCTTGACCCGCAGGGCATAGCCGAGGTGCGCGACGTATTGCACAGGCTGAATGCCGAGCGCGGGATAACCATTATAATTTCGAGCCACATATTGGAAGAACTTGCGAAGGTAGCGACATCTTTCGGAATAATCAATAACGGCGTGATGATAGAAGAGCTGACGCGCGAGCAGCTTATGGCAAAATGCAGCTCGCATATCGACATAAGCGTTTCCGACATAAATAAGGCGGCGGACGTGCTTCAGGAAATGGGCTTTAATAATTTCAGACTTGTCGGCGAAAACACGATAGGCATTTTCGAGCGCACCAACGAAAGCGCGCAGATAACTCTCGCGATGGCAAAGGCGGGGCTTTGGGTATACAGCATATGCACCCACAGCGAGGCGCTGGAAGATTATTTCCTCAAACTTACGGGAGGTGTCGGAAATGTTTGACCTTATACGTTCTAACCTTTTTCTGATGAAAAAGTCGAGATCTACTTACATAATGACCATAATAGCGATAGCCACTACGGCGATAACCATTCTCTCAAACGCTCTGCTGATAGCGCTTTTGCACGAGCCTGCTGAGGATAATGATGACGAGAACGGAGTATCAGTCACCATGACGGCGGATTATGAGGACGCGACCAGCGACGACCCGACAATGACCGGCACGGTCGGCACGCTTATGAATGCCGCTAATAAAAACAGCTACTCCGCCGCAGATATTCTTACTATGATGACAAGCGGAATGAACCTGCTTCTGCCGCTCAGCATATACTTAGTTATCTTCGCCAATTCCGACAGCAAAAACGGCTACATCAAAAACCTCGGCGGCTGCGTTGCGCGGCGCAAGATAGTGCTCGCAAAGCTTATCTGCTCGGCGGTGTACACCATATTTGCCATGCTGATAAGCTGGGGCGTTTCGATGGCGATAGCGAAAGCCGTTATCGAGTCGAAGTGCAAGGTAGACGTTGTTTTCGGCAGCGGAGAGGACTTCGCAAAGGCTCTCGGCATACAGCTTCTTTCGCACATCACCATCGCCGCCGTGATAATCATGGTGATAATGATAACCCGCAGCACGGCTGTTTCGATAGCTTTCGGCGTGGCGCTATCTTCGGGCATACCTACTCTGCTGTATCAGGTGGCGGATATGGTGCTGCACAAGTATGTTGATATTTCCGATGATTTCAGCATTGCAGACTACGTTCCCAGCAACGCTATAACGGGCTTCAGCCCCGCGCAGGACAGCGACACCACCACGCGCATGATAGTGGTATGCGTTATCTACCTCGTGATCGCGACTGTCATCGGCATAGCGGCTATGAAGAAAAAAGACATTCGCTGATATTTAAGCATATTCGATATACGAAAGAGGACAGCTCCCAATGATCGGGAACTGTCCTCTTTTTTGCTGTATTTTATTCACTATGGCTTAGTTTATGCTCTCTATCTCGCTCTTCTTGATAGAAGCTACGCAGAAGTCTATGCGCTCGTCATCGTCGCCGTCTTCGTCAGCGTTAGAGCCTGTAAGCGGTATAGGCTTGGTCGGGTCGATGCCGTCTACCGCGGTAACTTCGCCCGTGCCCGCGCCTGCGGAAGCGCCCGGTACGCGGAATGTGCTGACGTCTAGCGGCTCTACCGAAACTTCCTCGTGTCTTTCCGCCTGCGGTACCCACTCGTAAGGTACGCGGTATGCGCGGTAGATCATGTTGCAGAGGAAATTGCCGCCCAGCTTCTTGAAGTAGGGGTTTATGTATTCCCAAACTATCTCGTGCTCGGGGGTAACTTCTATAAGTCTGCCGTCAGAGCCTTCGGTTATCAGCGTGTTGCCGTTCGGCAGGCGCTGAGCCGAGCTGATGTACGAGCTGTAAAATTTAGAAGCGTCGGTAAAGAGCAGGCTGCCCGCCTCGAGGGGAGTGTACTGCCAGGTTATCTCGAGGGTGATGGGGTTGAACTGCAGCACGCGCGAGTAGTCGCGGTGAGCGTTGTTCACGCCTGTGGGCGAAGCGGGGTTGGGCACGCCGTAGCCGCCCTCGCCGCCGTTATCGAATACCAGCAGGTCGCCTTCGCCGGGCAGACCCTTCGGTATCATGTGCAGGTGGTGCTGACCGATTATCCAGCCGAGCTTTCTAGTAGCTTCGCTCTCGTTGAAGTCAGGGCCTAAGCGCCAAACTATCTTGCCCGTTTTCTTTTCGATGATGCCGAGAATGTTCGAGTTTCTCGCGTCGAAAATGATGTTGTCGGGGTGGAAGCGCTCGTCGCCTGCGTCGTACCACTTGTTTTCACCGAGGGTGGAAAAGTTGTTGATGTGCATCCAGTCGCCGCCCGCTTCTTCATGCAGACCGGGGTTTCTGAAAAGAACGTTCTTAGCCGCTTCGTCAAAGCCCAGCTCGTCAAAGTGGTCGCTCGCGCGCCAGCTCCAAACTATATTGCCCTCCCAATCGACCTCGATTATCTTGTCGTCGATAAGGCGCTTGTCGGAAATATCGTGGTTGTAAAGATTTTCGTGGGTGAGGATAAGGGTGTTGCCGCTGTCGGTCTTAGGCTCTCCGCCGGGGTAATAGTAGCCTACGGTGCTGCCCTCGCGCTGATAATCGTGGTGCTGACGAGCCATGTATACGGGGTCTTTTCCGGGGTCTGCCACAAGTTCGGTCTTGTCGAATTTCCAAACTATGTGTCCGTCCCAGTCTACCTGCACGAGGTCGAGCTGGTCTTGATAAGCGTACTTGCCGCCTCTTACGCCCGTATTGCCCATTACATATCCGCCGGGGAGGATCTTGTTCGGGAAGCCGCAAAGACCTGCCCAAAGCTTTACCTCGTTGCCGTTCATATCTATCAGCAGCGCGCCCTTAGCCGAGGGGAAAATCGTGTAGCCGCCGTATGCCTTTTCTTTGTTGTAAAGTGTTACTCCCGTAGGGAAAATGCTTGGATAACCCATAGTGTATCGCTCCTTATCAGTATTTAAAATTTCGTTTGATTATTATTTTTTGGTGTTCTTGACAGTGGTCTTGTCGGGGAAAGCTATCTTCGCCGCTCTTGTGTCGATGAAGTCGCGCACGTTGTAGTCAGAGTCGTACTTGCCGTGGTCGTGCGCCCATTTCTGAATGCTCTCGAGGTGCTGTGCCGCTTCCTCGCTGAAGCCTGTGCTGAAGCCCTGTACTTTCCACTGAAGCTTGAAGTCGTCAGCCTTTACGCCTATCTTGCCTTCGAGGTACTCGGCGCTCTCGTCCATGTGTGCGTTTACATACTCGTAGCTCTCGTTGATGGCTTTGAGGTAGTTCGCCAGCAGGTCGGTGTTCTTGTCGATGAAGCTGTCAGAGGTGAAGTAGTATGCGCCTGTAACTTCGCCGAGATCCTGCGAGGTGACTGCCAGCTTCCAGCCCACTTCTTCGAGGTACTTTGCGTTCGAGCCGCTCGCGATGGTGGCGGAAGCGTCGCCGCTCTTAGCCAGCGCAAGCGCCGACTGCGCGGAATCGGTATTTATAATCTTCTGTTTGCTCTCGTCAAGACCTAAGTAAGCGATAGCCTGGCTGTTAAGGTACTCGTTTACCGTGCCTATCTGCGTTACAAAGCCCTTGCTGCCGTCAAGCTTTGAGAGGTCGTTTTCATACTCGGGCGCTACATAAAGTCCGCCGTCGCCTATCTCGCCGCCGTTCAGCTCTGAAAACATCACGAGGTTCGTCTGGTCTAGGGTGGTGCCGAGGCGGTTCACTGCGGCGTAGTCAGCCATGTCGCCAACGTCCGCGTTGCCGTTCGCAATAGCGTCGATGGTGTTTATGCCGAAAGCGTACTCGGTTATCTCGAGGTTTATGCCGTACTTTTCAAAAATGCCCTGCTCTACGCCGACGTATGAAGCGTAGTGGTCGAGGTTGCCCGTCATTACCGCAAGGCGCAGCGTTTGCAGGTCTTGTCCGTTTTTGCCCTTTACTACTTTAGGGGTGTCGCCGCTGCCCGAATTTCCGCAGCCCGCGAGCAGGGAAATGCTGAGTGCCGATGCTGCGAGTGCCGAAATTATCTTATTTATTTTCATTTTGATTCAACTCCTGTAATTTTACGTTGTTTGTATTTTTTATATTTTTATGTATGGTGTTTACTTTACTCCGAAGTGGCTGAGCTTTTTCCTGCCGATGAATTGCAGCAGTCTGTCAGCCGCGAAGCCTATGACTGCGAGGGTGACTATACCTGCAAACGCCCAGCTTGTTTTGTAGTAAAGCTTTGAGCTGTTTATCAGGTAGCCCAGACCGTCGCTGCCTACCAGCATTTCCGCCGCGATAACGCAGATGATGGCGGAGCTTAGACCTAGGCGTATGCCCGTGTAGATGTTGGATACCGCCGAGGGTACTACTACTGTGAAGAATACTCTTGCTTTCTTAGCGCCCATGCAGGAAGCCGCTTCTACAAGCTGCTTGTCGGTGGAAGCCACGCCCGCGATGGTGTTTACGAACATCGGGAAGAATGAAGCGTAGAAGATAAGCGCTACTTTCGATTCTTCGCCTACGCCGAACCACATCAGGAAGAGGGTGGTCAGCGCGATGGCGGGTACGAATCTGAAAAAGCTGAGTATAGGCTCTACCAGCCAGCGCACTACGCGGAAGTTGCCGACCATAAGTCCGAGCGGTACTGCGAAAACTATCGCCAACAGCCAGCCCTTTATAACTCTGCCCGCGCTCGCCGCGATGTCTGCCCAAAGCGTGCCGTTTTCTATAAGCAGCTTTATGCTTATCAGCGTTTGTTTCGGGCTGGGGAGGAAGTATTCGTCCTTTATGCTCATAGCTCCCAGCGCCCACACCGCGATTATTACTATCCACGATATTACGCCGCATTTAAGTATTTTTTGTCCTGCCGAGGACTTTTTGCCGCTGTTCTGTTCCATTTTAAAAAGCCCTCCTTTTTAGATATAGTAAAGCTCGGAATCATCGAGCGCCTTGTTCACAAGTATCTCTGTGCTGTTGCCGCTGATGGTGTAAAGCTTTTTGATGAGTATTTTTATCTTGTCGCCTTTTTTCAGACGGGGCGAGCTGAGGGGGTATCTGCCGGTTATCGAGATGCCGTTTATATCGGCGCGTACCTCGAAAGCGCTGCCGCGGAAGAATACGTCCTCTACTACTGCGTCCTCCATCGAGCTTTCAAACTGGTGGTAGCCGCCGTCCTCAAATTTGTTTATCTCTATAAATTCGGGGCGGATAATGGCGGTGTTGCCCTCTCCGCTCTGCTCAAAGCCTTTCAGCCTGCCGTAATCTTCTATCATAGCCGACTGACCGATGAACTGCGCTACGAAAGGCGTTTTCGGCTCGGAGTAGATCTCTACGGGGTTGCCCACCTGCTCTACTCTGCCTTTGTTCGTGATCACGATTTCGTCCGCGACCTCTATCGCCTCGTCCTGATCGTGGGTAACGAAAATGCTCGTTATGCCTATCTTATCTATCGTTTCGCGCAGCCATGTGCGAAGCTCTTTTCTTACCTTAGCGTCGATGGCGGCGAAAGGCTCGTCGAGCAGCAGAAGCTCGGGCGAGGGGGCGAGGGCTCGTGCGAGAGCTATTCTCTGGCGCTGACCGCCGCTGAGCTGGCTGGGGTAGCGCTTTCCTACATCGGGAAGTCCCACAAGCTCCAGCAGCTCCGCCACGCGCGCCTTTATGAAAGCCTTATCTTTCTTCTGAACTTTCAGACCGTAAGCTATGTTATCATAAACAGTCATGAAAGGGAAGAGCGCGTAGCTCTGGAAAACAAAGCCTATGCCGCGTTCGCTGGGCGGCAGGTCGTTTACATTCTTGCCGTCGATTAAAATATCGCCGCTGTCCTGCTTTTCCAGACCTGCGAGCATTCTCAGGATAGTGGTCTTGCCGCTGCCGCTTGGGCCGAGCAGACCTATCAGCCTGCCTTTTTCGATGCCGAAGCTTACGTTATCCGAAGCCTTGAAATCGCCGAAAGTTTTGTTTATATTTTTTAGTTCAATGTACATAGCCGACAACCTCGTTTGTATTTAGTAATGAGTAGGGTGATGTGTAAGCTTTCAGCTTAGACATCGTTTGCCGCGGCGGGTAAAAAGTATCATTGTTGACTCTCCCTTTGAATTCATATCTTTTCGATATGATTACTATGGTTAACATTATACCCTGTTTTGCGCGAATTGTCAACACCATTCGGGTAATTTTGTAGAAACTCACATATCAAACCCACAATTTCCATATGAATTGTACATATATAACCTATTAGTTATATGTGATTTGTAGGATTAAGAAAATATTCACAAAAATCTCTTGACAAACGGGGCTGACGGTGGTATAATTCTATTAAATCATATTAAACAGATATGAAAAGTTAAGTTTGAAAATATACTATTATAATAACGGAGGTAAAAAAACATGATTACTGAGCTTACAAATGCAAATTATAATGAGATAACAGCCGCCGCCGCGGGCAAGCCGCTGGTGATAGAATTTTACTCGCCCACCTGCGTGCACTGTAAACGCACCGAGGCGGGCTTGACCGAGCTTGGCGAAGAGCTGGGCGAGAGCGCTGTTATCGCGAAGTGCGATATTTCCGCCGAGGGCGCTCTGGCGCAGCGTTTCGACGTTACCGCGCTGCCCACGCTGCTTTTCATCAAAGACGGCGACGTTAAAAACAAGCTCGAGGGCTTTACCCACAAGCTGATAATCGCAGAAAACCTGAAAAAACTGGGCTGAGCGCCCGATATACCGCCGAACGCATGGTAAAATCGCCATGCGTTTTTTTGTGCGTTATTTCTCTTGACATTGCTCTGGAATTGTGATACTATAAATATATATGTGAATTTGCGCCGTCATCAGCCTGCATTTTTTCGGCATATCACGCTCTTTTGTGACGGATACCCTGCATTTTTCGGCTGAAAGCGCGTATATTTCCCGCCTCCAAAGGCAAGAATATCATCAGTAATATTCTTTTCGGAGGTCGGGATATGTCTAAATCTTCTAAGTCAGCTAAAAAATGCAAATCTAAAAAAGGCAAAACGAACCATATATCATACTCGCCGTACTTGCTGAACGCCCTTGCCGACGCCGCGCAGGCTCAGCCAAACTCCGCCGTTGACGAAAACGCCGCGGCTATCAAGGAATTTGGCATAGTTTCGGCAGAGGGCGGAAAGCACAGCATTTGCTGTTTGAACATCATCGGGCAGGTGGAGGGACACTACATTTTGCCGCCGGATAACAAGACTACCAAATACGAGCATATCATCCCATCACTGGTAGCCATCGAGCAGGACGAGCGTGCCGAGGGGCTGCTGATAATACTCAACACCGTAGGCGGCGACGTGGAGGCGGGCTTGGCGATAGCCGAGCTGGTGGCGGGCATGAAAACGCCCACCGCTTCGATAGTGCTCGGCGGCGGCCACTCGATAGGCGTGCCGCTGGCGGTGTGCGCAAAGCGCTCATTTATAGTGCCCAGCGCGACCATGACTATACACCCCGTTCGCATGAACGGCCCAGTGGTAGGCGTGCCGCAGACGCTTTCATATTTTCAGAAAATGCAGGATAGGATAATACGCTTCATCACCGATAATTCGTCGGTTACTGAGAAAAAATTTCGCGAGCTTATGATGGCTACGGGCGAGATAGTAATGGATGTCGGCACGGTGATAGACGGCGAAGCCGCAGTAAAATGCGGGCTTATAGACGAGCTGGGCGGGCTTTCGGACGCCATCGGCTGGCTGTATAAGGAGATAGAAAAGGCGGAATGAAACTTCCGCTTTTACATATTTGAAGTATTAGGATAGAGAGTTTAAAATATTTATATTGAGGTACATAAATTGGCAGAGAAAAAAACAACGCAGTCGGCGAAAAGCAAGAGCGCGGCTGGGCAGAAAAAGTCCTCGGGCGGCTCTTCCGCGGCAAAAACGCGCGCGAAAAAGCCTACGGCAAAGCAGCTTGAGGAGATGGAGCAGGCGCGCTTTCGCGAACGCCGCCGCTTTTGGTCTTTCATAATGTTCTTTTACGGCATTTTTGAGTTGATAGTTACGTTCGTGAAAGGCGACGGCTTGTGGAACGCGCTTTACGACCTGAACCGCGGTCTGCTGGGCGCTTCGGTGTTCGTATTCGGCATTTTCATAATCTATCTGGCGCTCACGATAGCTTCGGAAAAATCGCGCAGCGCGGTCATATCGCGCGCAGTGCAGGGGCTGGTAATGATCTTCCTACTGAGCGGCGCGGCGCAGATATTTTTCGGCAGACCCATTGAGGGCGCGAGCTTTTGGCTGAAACTGCGCGGACTTTACCTAGACGGCGTTACGCTTCATGGCGGCGGACTGGCGGGCGCGGTGTTCGGCTGGACGCTGCTGGCGCTTTTCCGCAAAACGGGTGCTGCTATTATAATAGTACTGCTGATAGTGCTTTTCGCGCTGCTGCTTTCGGATATTACGCTTCCGCAGCTGCTGCGGGCTTTTTCGCGCCCGTTCGTCGGCGGGGCGAAGGCTATTGCCGAGGATAGGGCGGAGCGCGCGGCTGAGGATTATTACGACGACCGCGATATTCCCGCCGAACCTGCGCGCAGGGCGGACACCCCGCAGCCTGCCGAGAGCCGTGCGGAAAGGCGCGCGCGCGAAAAGAAAAAGCGCCGCGTAGACATCGCGAAGATACACAAGATGCAGATGGAAAAGCTGCGTGAAGAAGAGCTTGCCGCAGAGGGCAAGGCGGAGCAGTTCGGCAGCGTGCCCGATGAGCCAGCCCACGCCGACGACCTGCCGCCGTGGGAGGAAGCGCCCGAACAGCCCGCGCCAGCGGAAGAGCCTGCTAAAAAGCCCGACGGCAAGAAAAAGTCGAAAAACGCCGCCCGCGCCGAGCAGGTGGCTGAGGAAAAGCAGAAGCTTGCCGAGCAGATAAAGCTGGACGAGCTTATAAGAAAAGCGGCGGGAGAGCCGCAGCGTCCGCCTAAGATAACGATAGAGCCGAGCGGACAGACGGCGGTATTTGCCGAAGAAAAGAGCGGCAAGCCCGTTTACATCGCCCCGCCCGTAGAGATACTCAAAGAGGCGAAGCGCACCTGCTCTGAGGAAGAGGTGCAGCGCGAGATACAGGAAAAATCCTCGAAGCTGGTAGAAACGCTGGAAACTTTCGGCGTAAAGACCCGCATTATAGGAATACACCGCGGCCCTGCCGTTACCCGCTACGAGCTTCAGCCTGCGGCGGGCGTAAAGGTAAAGCAGGTAACGAGCTTGGCGGACGACATAGCGCTTAATCTCGCCGCCGACAGCGTTCGTATAGAAGCGCCTATCCCCGGAAAGCCCGCGATAGGCATAGAGATACCGAATATCCACCGCGACAGCGTTTCGATGCGCGAGCTTATCGACAGCGAGGATTACCGCCGCGCTAAGGGCAAGCTTTCTTTCGCGGTCGGCAAGGACATCGAGGGCAATATTGTCATCGGCAATATCGCGAGTATGCCGCATATGCTGATAGCGGGTACTACCGGTTCGGGTAAATCGGTATTTACAAACTCTATCATATTGAACATTCTATTCCACGCTTCGCCCGACGAGGTAAAGCTGATACTCATAGACCCGAAAAAGGTAGAGTTTCCCATGTACAACGGCATACCACACCTGCTGATACCGGTAGTTACCGAGCCGCTGAAAGCCGCAGGCGCGCTGGGCTGGGCGGTGAACGAGATGATGCGCCGCTACAAGCTTTTTGAAGCAAACGGCACTAAGAATATTGAAGATTACAACGAGATGGTGGACGAGATGCTGGCGAGCGACCCTGAGTGCGAACGCACGAAGCTGCCGCAGATAGTAATAGTAGTAGACGAGTTCGCCGACCTCATGCTCGCCGCGAAGAACGAGGTAGAGGAATCGGTAATGAGGCTGGCACAGCTCGCCCGTGCGGCGGGTATGCATATGCTGATAGCTACGCAGTCGCCGCGAGTTGACGTACTTACAGGTCTTATCAAGGCGAATATACCTTCGCGTACCGCGCTGATGGTTTCCAACAACACCGACTCGCGCGTAATACTCGACGAAGTAGGCGCTGAGAAGCTGCTGGGCAGGGGCGATATGCTGTATAAACCCGTCGGCTTTCCGAAGCCTATGCGTATACAGAGCGGCTTTGCATCTACCGCCGAGATACGCGAGGTGGTAAATTTCCTCAAGACTGAGCACGGCTCTGACTATAATCAGGAGATAATCCACGAGGTAGAGCAGAATATGCCGAAGCCGAAAAACGAGGAGGACGCCGAGATCTCGATAAACCCCGACGACGACCTTGTAAATCAGGCGATAACGATAATCGTGGAAACGGGCAACGCTTCCACCGCGTTCTTACAGCGCAAGCTGAAACTGGGCTTTCCCCGCGCCGCCCGCATAATGGACGATATAGAGGCTATGGGCATAATCGGCCCGCAGGAGGGCGCGAAGCCGAGAAAGATACTGCTGACAAAAGAAGAGTGGTATGAAAGACAGGGCAGAAGCTGACGGTATCAGCCGCCCAAATAACCCTTGACCCATTCGGAGGTTTTAATATCATGGCTTTTATGCCTATTTCAAAAGAAGATATGCGCGAGCGCGGTATAGACCAGCTCGACTTTGTTTACATTCTGGGCGACGCTTATGTAGACCACCCGAGCTTCGGCGCGGCGATAATCACCCGCCTGCTCGAGCACCACGGCTACACAGTAGGCGTGATAGCTCAGCCAAATTGGAAAGACCCGAAGTCCGTACTGCGGCTGGGTCTGCCTAAGCTTGCGTGGCTGGTATCGGCGGGCAATATAGACTCTATGGTGGCGCATTATACGGTAGCGAAGCGCCCCCGCGCCGACGACGCATACTCGGCGGGCGGCAGAAACGGCAAACGCCCTGACCGCGCGGCTACTGTATATTGCAACCTTTGCCGAAACGCCGCGCCCGAGATACCAGTGCTCTGCGGAGGGCTTGAAGTATCTCTGCGCCGCTTTGCGCATTACGATTACTGGAGCAATACGGTGATGCCCTCGGTACTGGCAGACACCCGCGCCGACCTGCTGATGTACGGCATGGGAGAGCACTCGATGATAGAGATAGCCGACAGGCTCGCGGCGGGCGAGGACGTAAAGACCATACGCGACGTGCGCGGTACTTGCTACCTCTGCGACCCGCGCGAAACGCCTTACGGAGCGGTGCAGTGCCCATCTTTCAAGGAAGTTTCTGAGAACAAAGAGCTTTACGCGAAATCCTGCCGTATACAGTACGACCAGCAGGACGAGGTGTACGGCAAGACGATAATTCAGCGCCACGGCGACAAAATGCTGGTGCAAAATCCCCCCGCGCTCTCGCTCACAACGGCAGAGCTTGACGAGGTGTATTCGCTGCCGTATGAGCGCGCGTATCACCCTTGCTACGAAAAAGAGGGCGGCGTGCCCTCGATAGAAGAAGTGCGCTTTTCGGTAACGCACAACCGCGGCTGCTTCGGCTTCTGCAACTTTTGCTCGATAGCCCTGCACCAAGGCAGGCGCGTGACCGTTCGCAGCGAAGAGAGCGTGCTTGAAGAAGCGCGCAAGCTCACCGAGATGGAGGGCTTTAAGGGCTACATACACGACGTAGGCGGACCTACCGCAAATTTCCGCGGGCCTTCATGCGAAAAGCAGCTCAAATACGGACTTTGCAAGGGCAAGAAGTGTTTAGCGCCCTCGCCCTGCAAAAATCTGCACGTCGACCACACCGAGTATCTGCATATACTCCGCGAGATGCGCAAGATACCTAAGATAAAGAAGGTTTTCATACGCTCGGGCATACGCTACGATTATCTGATAGAGGATAAGGACGAAGCTTTCATGCGCGAGCTGATAGAGTACCACATAAGCGGTCAGCTGAAAGTAGCGCCCGAGCACTGCTCGGCGGCGGTGCTCGACAAAATGGGCAAGCCGCATATAGAGGCGTACAAGCGCTTTCAGAAAAAGTTTTACGAGATAACGGGGCAGAAGGGCAAAGAGCAGTACCTGGTGCCCTACCTGATGTCCTCGCACCCCGGCTCTGCGCTGAAAGACGCGGTGGAGCTGGCGATGTTCCTAAAAGAGAACCACATACACCCCGAGCAGGTGCAGGACTTTTACCCCACCCCCGGCACGCTTTCGACCTGTATGTTCTACACCGGATTCGACCCTTACACGTTAGAGCCGGTGTACGTTGCGAAAAAGCCGGAGGAAAAGGCTATGCAGCGCGTGCTTTTGCAGTATTACAAGCCCGAGAATCAGCGCAGAGTGATAGAAGCGCTCTGCAAGGCGGGCAGGGAAGACCTCATCGGAAACGGCGCGGGCAAGCTCGTCCGCCCCGACTCGGTATACCTGAAAATGCAGCGCGAAAAGCAGGCTAAGCGCGGGGAAAGAAACGCCCGCGGCAGAAATGCGAATGGCAGAAATCCCGCCGCAAAGACCCCTCAGCGCGTAAAGCCGAACGGCAGAAAGAAGCGATGAGCGGGCATGGCTGCAAATAAAGGCAGGGCGAAAAAGCAGGCGGGCGCGCAGCTTATAAAAGCCGTACTGGTGCTGATGGCGGCGCTCGCGATTTTCGTGCTCGAGAAAACGGGTGTACTCCAAACAGCCGCGGGCGATAAGCCTGCCGCCGAAAACGCCGACGCCGAGGTAGATTTCATAGACGTGGGTCAGGGCGACAGCACGCTCGTTTGCAGCGATGGGAAATATATGCTCATCGACACGGGCGACCGCGACGGCGAAAACACGCTGATAAATCATCTGAAAGAGCGCGGCGTGAAAAAGCTGGATTATCTGGTGCTCACCCACCCGCACGCCGACCATATAGGCGAAGCGGCGGAGATAGTAGAGGGCTTTAAGATAGGCAAGATAATAATGCCGCGCGTGCCCGACGACCTCACGCCCACTTCCTCGGTGTACGAGGACTTGCTCGACGCGGCGGCGGACAAAGGCTTGAAGATACGCGCCGCCCGCAACGAAAGCTTCGAGCTGGGCGAGATAAGCGTGCAGACCTACGCCGCCGAGGGCGAGTATTCAAATCTCAACGATTACTCGGTGGTGCTGCGGCTGACGCACGGCGAAAACAGCTTTTTGATAACGGGCGACTGCGAAAAGCAGGAGGAAAGCGAGCTGCTGGAGCGCGGCTGCGATGTTTCAGCGGACGTGCTGAAAGTCGGTCACCACGGCAGCGATACTTCGAGCACATCGCAGTGGCTGAAAGAGGTGGGCGCGCAGTACGCGGTGATCTCCTGCGGGGCGGATAACAAATACGGCCACCCCGACGAGGAAACGTACTCGCGCATATGCAAGTACGTCAAAAATGTGTACGTTACGGCTGAGGACGGCAGTCTGGCATTTGAGTCGGACGGCAAGGGGCTTACCGTAAAGCCTTTTGACACCGCCGACGCCGCGAAAGGCGGTAAATGATATGATATATTCGGTAGATAGGCAGGAGGGCGGATACGCCGTGCTCATCGGCGACGGCGGCGAGCACGAAGACCTGCCGCTTGAAGCGCTGGGCGGCGAAGCTGTAAAAGAGGGCGACATTCTCGAGCGCGCGGAGGACGGCTGGCATATCAGGCGCGACCTTACCGAAAAGCGCAAAGAGCGGCTAAAAAAACGCTCGGCTGAAATGTTTGAATAGGGAGAAGAAGTGGATTAAGATGGAAAAAGATCTGTTTACTACAATCAAAGAGCAGACGCCTGCGCTCTCGAAAGGGCACAAGCTGATAGCGGCGTATATACTCGAGCATTACGATAAAGCGGCTTTCATGACGGCGCAAAAGCTGGGTCAAACAGTCGGCGTGAGCGAATCTACCGTGGTGCGCTTTGCCTCTATGCTGGGCTTCGACGGCTACCCCGCGCTGCAAAGGTCACTGCAGGAGCTTATGCGAAACAGGCTTACGGCGGTGCAGAGGATAGAGGTAACGAACGACAGGCTGAGCGGCGAGGACATACTGAAACAGGTGCTGACCCGCGACATCGAGAAGATAAGGCTGACGCTGGAAGAAACTTCAAAGACCGACTTTTCCAACGCCGTGAGCGCGATAGAGCGCTGCAACACGATATACATTTTGGGCGCGAGAAGCGCCGAGCCGCTGGCAAAATTCCTCAATTACTACTTCTCGCTTATGTTCCCGCACGTCAAGCAGCTGCGAAACACCACCACGAGCGAGCTTTTTGAGCAGCTTATGCGCATAGACGACAAGGACGTTATCATAGGCATATCCTTCCCGCGCTATTCGCGGCAGACCGCGCAGATGCTTGAGTATGCTAAGGCGCACGGTGCGCACGTTATCGCCGTTACCGACTCTGAGGCTTCACCGCTCGCGCCATTTGCAAACGACCTGCTTATCGCGCGCAGCGATATGAACTCTTTCGCCGACTCGCTGGTAGCCCCGCTGAGCCTTATAAACGCGCTGATAGCGGCAGTTTCGATAAGCAACACCGAAAAGGTGCGCAAGAGCTTTGAAAAACTGGAAAAGATATGGGAAGAGTACGAAGTTTACAGTAATAAATAAATTGGAGAATACAGCAATATAATGAAAATACTGATAATTGGCGCGGGCGCTTCGGGGCTGATGTGCGCCGTGCAGTCGGCGTGGCTGGGGCACGAAGTAACGGTGTTGGAGCACGAGAAACACCCCTGCCGCAAGCTGAACATTACGGGAAAAGGCAGGTGCAACGTTACCAATAACTGCGACGTGCAGACGGTGATGGCGAACATACCGCGAAATTCAAAATTCCTTTTCTCAGCGCTCAGCCGCTTTTCGCCCGAGGACACTATGGCTTTTTTTGAGTCGCTGGGGATAGAGCTGAAAACTGAGCGCGGCAGCCGCGTTTTCCCCGTCAGCGATAACGCCAAGGATATTTCGGGCGCGCTGATAAACGCCGTGAACTGCGCCGACGTTAAGATAGTTACAGACTCGGCGCGCAGCCTTATAATAGAGGGCGGCGAGGTGAAAGGCGTGCTTGGCGGCAGGGGCGAGTACCGCGCCGATAAAGTAGTAGTCGCGACGGGCGGGCTTTCGTACCCAAAAACAGGCTCTACGGGCGATGGCTACAAGCTTGCGCGGCAGGCGGGGCACACCGTTACCGAGCTGTGCGGCTCGCTGGTGCCGGTAGAGCTTTGCGGAAGCGACTGCGCGCAGGCTATGGGGCTTTCGCTCAAAAACTGCAAGCTCACCGTTACCGACAACTCGGCGGGCAAGCCCGTGTTCGAGCAGCAGGGCGAGATGCTTTTTACGCACTTCGGCATGAGCGGTCCGCTGGTGCTCTCCGCCTCGGCGCATATGCAGGACATAACGGCGGGCAGGTACACTTTTTCAATAGACCTAAAGCCCGCGCTTGACGATAAAAAACTTGACGAGCGCGTGCAGCGCGACTTCGCCGAAGTGCCCAACCGCGATTTTGACAACTCGATCGGCAGACTGCTGCCCGCAAGCATTATCCCGCTTGTGATAAAGCGCAGCGGCATACCGCCCGAGAAAAAGGTAAATCAGATAACTAAGGCGGAGCGCGCGGCGCTTTGCTCGGCTATACACGCCCTCACATTTGAAGTAAAGGGTCTGCGCCCCGTCAGCGAGGCGATAATCACCCGCGGCGGAGTGGACGTGAAAGAGATCTCGCCGAAAACTATGGAGTCGAAGCTGGTGCGCGGTCTGCATTTTATAGGCGAAGTGCTCGACGCGGACGGCTACACGGGCGGCTTTAATTTGCAGATAGCTTTCGCCACGGCATACGCCTGCGCGCAGAGCTTCTAAAGCAGATCATGGCAGATACGCAAAAGATGAAAATTAGGTGATTTTTTTGCGCGCCGCTTGATTTTTTTGAAAAAATGTGAGATAATATAAATGTGACTTTTCACTGTAAAGATGAATATTTTCCCGAAAGGAAGTAAAAGATAATGAGCATAAACGTTGCGCTCGACGGCCCTTCGGGCGCGGGCAAATCTACCATCGCCAAAACCGTGGCGGCAAAGCTGGGCTTTGTTTACGTCGATACGGGGGCGCTTTACCGCTCTATCGCCTACTACGCTATCACCCGTGGAGCTGACGTCAACGACGGCGCGCAGGTAGCGGCGGTACTTGATGGGCTTGCGGTAAGGCTGACTTACATAGAGGGCGCGCAGGCGGTGCTGGTAAACGGCGAGAACGTTTCCGATAAGATACGCACGCCCGAGATCTCTATGGCGGCTTCGGCAGTTTCCAAATACCCAGAGGTAAGGGCATTTCTGCTGGACACTCAGCGCAGCATAGCCGCTGAGAACGACATAATAATGGACGGCAGGGATATTGGAACGGTAGTTCTGCCAAACGCGCAGGTAAAAGTATTCCTCACAGCTTCGGCTGAGGAGCGCGCGAACCGCAGGTACAAAGAGCTTTCCGAAAAGGGCGACCCCTCGACATACGAAGAGGTGCTCGCCGACATAAATCAGCGCGACTATAACGACACCCACCGCGAGATCGCACCGCTGAAACAGGCGGAGGACGCCACGCTGGTAGACAGCACAAGCATGACGATAGAGCAGGCGGCGGATGAGATAGTGCGCCTAGTGAACGCCGTAAGGGAACAGCCCGACGGCTCAAAAAAAAAATCTGAACTAAAATGCTCAGACCGCCACAAGCCCGTGATGGAGGTACGCCCTATCACCAAAACGCATAAGATAAATCCTATACGTCAGGGCTTTTACAACGTTGTACGCCCATTCGTCCGCTTTATTTTCAAGCACTTCTTTGAGCTGAGCTACGAGGGAGTGGAGAATGTGCCGACCGACGGCGGAAACATTTTCGCCTCAAACCATCGCAGCTACGGCGACCCGGTATTCATCGCGCTGATGACGCGTGTGCCAATATCTTACATGGCTAAAGAAGAGCTTTTTAAGCAGAACATCTTCTTCACCCTGCTGATAAAGGCGTGGGGCGCATTCCCCGTAGTACGCGGCACGGGCGATACCGCGGTCATCGACACCTCGATAGAAAAGCTGGAGTCGGGCAGAAACCTTGTTATCTTCCCCGAGGGCACACGCTCTAAAGACGGCAAGGTAGGCAAGGGCAAGACCGGCGTGGCGTTGATAGCGGCTGTCGCGCAGACCAAGGTAGTGCCCGTAGGAATAAATTTTGAGGGCGAAAAGCTCTGCCGCAAAAAGAAAGTGGTAGTTCGCTATGGCAAACCGATAGACCCCGCCGAGCTGGGCACTACCGACGCCAGTCCTAAAAATTTGAAGATATTGAAGAAGGAGATAATGAATTCTATTACAGAATTGGTGCATTAAATGTTAATAAATTGTAAAATTTGCGTTGCAAAGTCCGCAGGTTTCTGTTTTGGTGTAGACAGAGCCGTAAAAATAGTGTATAATAAATTAGATAACCGAAATAATGTTGTGACATTAGGTCCGATTATCCATAATCGCAACGTCGTCGCAGACCTCGAAGCACGCGGCTGTAAAGCCATAGAGCTTGATGAGGTGCAGCCGGGACAAACAGTTATTATACGCTCGCACGGCGTGAGCAGGGCTGTTTACCGCGAGCTGGAAAAGCGCGGCGCACAGTATGTTGACGCTACCTGCCCGTTCGTCAGCAGGATACAGAAGATAGCGCTGGAAAAATCCGCAGAGGGTAAAACAGTGCTCATCGCGGGAGACGCCAGCCACCCTGAGGTGTGCGGCATAAGAGGCTTCTGCGAGGGAGATTCGTATGTATTTGCCGATATGGACGAGCTGAAAGAGCGGCTAAAGCCGCTTGCGGGCGAAAAGCTGTGCGTGCTTTCGCAGACGACCTACAACAAACGACTGTGGGAGCAGTGCAGGGAATACATAGCGCAGGCAATGCCCGACGCCGAGATATTCGACACTATATGCAGCGCTACCGCAACCAGACAGGAGGAAGCCGAAAAGCTTTCACTGCAAGCAGATTTGATGATAATTGCCGGAGGAAAAAACAGCTCTAACACCCGTAAGCTGGCGCAGGTTTGCGAAAAGCACTGCCGCACCATACAGGTAGAGAATGCCGATGAGCTGAAAAGTACGCTGGCAGACGAAGACTTATCGAAAACAAGATTTATCGGGATTTCTGCCGGTGCTTCAACCCCGGCTTATATAATCAAGGAGGTACAACAGGCCATGAGTGAAATGTTGAACAATGTTGAAGAAGAATTTAATTTTGCGGAGGAAATGGAGAAGACTCTGAAGAAGATACATAAGGGTCAGAAGGTAGAGGGCGTAGTTACCGCTATCAACGGCAACGGCGAAGTTATCGTTGACATCGGAACCAAGCACACCGGCTATATCATGCCCGGCGAGCTTACCGACGATCCTACAAAGAAGCCTGAGGACGTAGTATCTGTTGGCGAGACCATCGCGCTGATAGTTCTCCAGACCAACGACCAGGAGGGCATAGTACAGCTCTCTAAGAAGAAGGTAGACGCAGCTCTGGGTCTTGAAAAGATCGCAGCAGCTAAGGAAGAGGGCACTATCCTCACCGGCAGCGTAGTAAGAGTCGTAAAGGGCGGCCTTATCGTTGCTTCCAACGGCGTCAACGTATTCGTACCCGCTTCGCAGGCAGTAGCACGCGGCGGCAACCTCGACGATATGAAGGGCAAGACCGTAGAGTTCAAGATCCTTGAGGTCAACGAGGCAAGACAGAAGGCTGTAGGCTCTATCAGAGCCGTAGAGCGCGAGCAGAGAGAGGCTGCAAAGGCTAAGTTCTTTGAAACCGCACAGGCTGGCGACGTTATCGAGGGAGAAGTTAAGTCCATCACCGATTACGGCGTATTCGTAGACCTCGGCGGAGTAGACGGACTTGTTCGCAAGCTTGACCTCAGCTGGAAGAGAATAAAGCATCCTTCCGACGTAGTATCCATCGGCGATAAGATCGAAGTTCGCATCAAGGACATCGACCCCGAGACCGGTAAGGTATCGCTCGTATACAAGAAGGATTCCGAAAATCCTTGGGAGATCTTTAAGGCTAACTATGAGGTTGGTCAGGTAGTAACTGCTAAGATAGTTTCTATCACCTCTTTCGGCGCTTTCGCACAGATCATCGACGGTATCGACGGACTTATCCACATCTCTCAGATCGCTAATCAGAGAGTTGACAATGTTGCTGATATTCTTTCAGTAGGTCAGACCGTTGAAGCTAAGATCACTGAGATTGACCTTGATAAGAAGAGAATCAGTCTTTCCATGAGAGCTTTGCTTCCTGCTGATGCTGAGACTGACGACGAAGACTAATTTACAATGAAACAATGCGGGGGGCGTTATCAGCGTCCCCGTTTTGTTTATTAGCTACTCGATCAAAGCAGAGAAAGGTTTTGATTATGGAAGAGAAAAAGAGAAATAACCCGCGTGCCCAGCGCCCTCAGAATATGAGAAACCGCCCGCCGCAAAACCGCGTAAACGTTAATGCGAACCCTAACGCTAACGTAAACGCAAATTTCGGCAGCGGAAATAAAGACGCAAAGCGCGCAAAAAACAACAAAAAGAAGAACAATAAAAACGGCGTGAACCCTTTCGTAAGAGTGCTGAAGATAGTCGGCACGCTCGCGCTTTCCTGCTTTATGATAGTTATCATTACAGGCTCGATATTCGCGACGGCGCTTACCATCTATATACTGAATTTTGCGGATACTACCACTACTGTAAGCCTCGACGAAAACGTAGTTACCAGCAACGTTTCGAGATTTATGTATAAAAATCCCGATTACGATGAGGACGACGAGGACTCGGAAGAGTACCTGCTGTATTACGGCATAAAGAACGCCAACCGCAAGGCGGCTTGGGTAGACCTCGAGCAGATACCTTCTTACGTTCAGGACGCTTTCGTTTACACTGAGGACGAGCGCTTTTATTCGCACGACGGCGTAGACTTTAAGCGTACATTCGTAGCTATCGCGAAAACGCTGCTCGGCTCGCAGCAGGGCGGTTCTACCATCACGCAGCAGACGATAAAGAACATCACCGACGATGACGCGGCGCTCGGCGCTGAGGGCGTAGAGCGTAAGATACGCGAAATATTCCGCGCGATAAACGTCGAAAAGGTGTACACCAAAGAAGACATCATCGAAGCTTACCTAAACGTTATCGAATTCGGTACTTCGGTGGACGAGATAGTGGGCATACAGGCGGCGGCGAACTTCTACTTCAAGAAGGACGTTTCCGAGCTGAACCTTGCGCAGGCGGCATCGCTCGCGGGCATGATAAAAGGCCCCGCTATGTACAATCCGCTGGAGCATAAGGATAAAAACCGCATACGTCTTGACTACTGTCTTGACAAAATGCTGGAAAACGGCGCTATCTCGGACGATGAGTACGACAAGGCGCAGAAGCAGGCTGACAAGCTCAAAGTTTACGGCGACCACGATTTCTCCTCAGTAGAGGAAGAGAATGATATTCCCGACGATCAGGGCCCGACATCTTGGTTCATGGACGCCGCTATAAATCAGGCGATAACCGAGATCTCGGAAGTGAAGGGCATCTCTTGGGACGAAGCGCAGACCCGCCTTAACGAGGGCGGCTACACCGTTTACACCACTGTGGATATAGATATGCAGGAGAAGATGGAGGAGCAGATGCGCGATAACTCCAACTTCCAGACATGGAGCTTTGACGGCGACAAGCTGAAATCAGGCTTTATCTGCATGAACTACAACGGCGAAGTGCAGGCGATAGTCAGCGACAGAACTAAGAAGAAAAAGAGTCTTATATTCAACAGAGTAACGCAGGGCAGGCGTTCGCCCGGTTCGTGTATCAAGCCGATAGCTTCCTACGCGCCCGCGCTGGATCAAGACCTGATAACCTACTCCTCGCTGATAGTGGACGAGCCTATAGAGATAGACGCCGATAACGACGGACAGAATGAAAAGTGGCCTGTAAACTACTCGGAATACGGCGAGAGCGCTAACTGGTCGGGCAAGAGCTACACCTCTTGGCAGATGATAATGAAGTCGCTCAACACCGCACCCGCGCAGCTCGTACAGAAGATGACCCCCGCTTACTGCTTCAATTTCCTCAAGGAAAAGCTCGACGTTACCACCCTTGATGATGATTACGACCCCGACTACTCGGCTATGACCGTCGGCGGTATGCATCAGGGTATGTGTCTCGAAGAGCTGGTAGGCGCTTATATGATATTCGGCAACGGCGGAAAGAAGTATGAAACTACCTACATTTCCAGCATAGAGGAAGCCGACGGAACAGTTATCTACGAGCACAGCGACGGCTATAAGCAGGCTGTAAGCGACTCGACCGCTTACGTTATGAACAAGATGATGCAGAAGGTAGTCACCGAATCGGAAGGTACGGGACGCTATGCACGCCTTAACAATACCGTAGTTGCCGCTAAGACGGGTACTTCGTCTGACTGGGTAGACTTGAACTTCGTAGGCTGCACGCCCGACTATGTGAGCGGCGTATGGATAGGTTACGAGAAGTGGAAGAAGATACCTACCGACCAGTACCAGAACATCGGCGCTATATGGAAAAACCTCTTCGGCGATGTTGCTGAAAACGAAAAGAACCACGATTTTGAAATGCCCGACTCGGTAAAGGAGCTTCGCTACTGCACCAAAACGGGACTTATTGCAGGAGATTACTGCGGCTCGACAGACGTAGGCTACTACAAGGCTTCGAATATCCCGCAGACCTGCTCAGGCTACCACGGATAATTTCTTCGCAGCCTGTATCACAAAAATATTGCGGCTGCCGCACCCGTAACGACGATGTTACACGAAAAAGTGCGGCAGCCTTTTTTGTCAGGAGAGATGTTTTTATGCAGAAGATAAGACTTTGCTGCCCCTGCCATTTCGGACTGGAAAGCGTGCTGAAATTTGAGATAACAAAGCTGGGCGGCAAAAACCTTACCGTTACCGACGGCAAAATATCGTTCGACGGCGACTCCGCTTTGATAGCTAAGGCGAACATCTGCCTTGCCACCGCAGAGCGCGTGCTGATAGAGCTGGGAAGCTTCCGCGCGGAAACTTTCGAGCAGCTCTTCGAGGGCACATACGCGCTGCCTCTGGAGCAGTACATCGGCAAAAACGACGCATTCCCCGTAAAGGGTCACAGCCTTAACTCAAAACTGCACAGCATACCGCACTGCCAGAGCATCATCAAAAAGGCGGCGTGCAAGCGGCTGGGTCAGAAATATAACATGGAATGGCTGGCAGAGGACGGCGCTTTGCACCAGCTTCAGTTCAACATAATGAAAGACGTATGCACCATCTACCTCGATACTACGGGGCAGGGTCTGCACAAGCGCGGATACCGCCGCACCTCAAACGCCGCGCCGATAAAGGAAACACTGGCGGCGGGAATAATCGACCTCGCACGCGTGCGCGCGGACAGTGTCGTCTGCGACCCCATGTGCGGTTCGGGAACTTTTCTCATCGAGGCGGCTTACAAGGCGCTGAACGTTGCGCCTGGTCTGCGCAGAAGCTTCGCGGCGGAGAAGTGGGATCAAATACCCGCCGAGCTTTGGCGCTTTGAGCGCGCTGAGGCTATGGAGAAGCTCGACCGCGAGGGAACTTTCCACGCCTACGGCTCAGACATCGACCCAGCTTCGGTAGACCTCAGCATCATGAACGCGAAAAAGGCGGGCGTGGCTTCAAAGATAACCGTAAAAGAGCAGGACGTTATGAAATTCACCCCGCCCGAAGGCTCTATAACTATCTGCAACCCGCCCTACGGCGAGAGAATGCTTGAGATAAAGCAGGCGGAAGAGCTTTACAAGCGCCTTGGCGAACGCATAAAGCCCGACTCTTCGCACCCCGCCGTGATAATCTCGCCAGACGAGGACTTTGAGAAATTCTTCGGCAAAAAGGCAGACAAAAAGCGCAAGCTGTATAACGGCATGATAAAGTGCAATCTGTATATGTATTTCAAGTAAACGGAGGATAAAAATGTCAGCAAAAATATCAGCAGTAGTTTTTGATATGGACGGCGTTATCTTCGATACCGAGCGCCTCAGCCTGGAGTGCTGGAAGCTGCTCGCCGACCGCGAGGGGCTTGAGGGCATAGAAGAGGTCTGCAAGCGCTGTATCGGCAGAACTACGCCCGAGAGCATAGTTATCCTGCGCGAGGCTTACGGTGAGGGACTTGACGTCGCCGGTCTGCGCGCCGAGCTTTCCGCCCTGATGCACAAGACGATAGCCGAGCGTGGCATGCCGATAAAGACAGGCGTGCGCGAGATACTCGACTTCCTAAAAGAGAGCGGCGTGCCTACCGCGCTGGCTTCATCTACCAGATATGTTACCGTGACGAGCCAGCTTGGCGACGCGGGATTTCTCGACTATTTCAGCGTCGTGGTAGGCGGAGATATGGCTGAGCACGGCAAGCCTGCGCCCGATATTTACCTCGCCGCTTGCGAAAAGCTGGGCGCAGACCCCGCCGAGGCGATAGCCGTAGAGGACTCGTACAACGGTATACGCGCGGCACACGCTGCGGGAATGAAGCCCGTAATGGTGCCCGACATACTGCCGCCCGACGACGAGATGCGCGAAAAAGCGGTGCACATCTGCCGCGACCTGCACGAGGCGCGCGAAGTGATAGCCAAAATGCTTGCGCAATAAAATTTTGAAAAAGCATTGCAAAAAGCGCAGCTTTGTAGTATAATGTATAGTGTACTCAATTTTACAGACCATTTGACCAGGAGGTAATTTACATATGTGTGGTTTCGTTGGATTTACCAACCATATAAACGACGCTTCCATCGTGGTGGAAAAAATGATGGACAGAATAGCTCATCGCGGCCCCGACCAGGCGGGCAAGTACGTTGACGAAAAGGTGGCTATGGGCTTTCGCAGACTTTCCATAATCGACCTTTCCGAGCTGGGCAGCCAGCCTATGTTCAACGAGGACGGCTCTGTCGCCATCACTTTCAACGGCGAGATATATAATTTTCAGGAACTGCGCGAAGAGCTTATCGCAGCGGGACACAAGTTCAAGAGCAAGGCTGATACCGAAGTGCTTATCCACGGCTACGAGCAGTGGGACTACGAAACGCTGCTGAATAAGCTGCGCGGTATGTTCGGCTTCGTTATCTACGATAAAAATAAAGACTTAGTATTCGGCGCGCGCGATTTCTTCGGCATAAAGCCCGTGTATTACGGCAAATTCGGCGAAACGCTCATGTGGGGCAGCGAGATAAAGAGCTTCCTCGAGCACCCCGAGTTCAAGAAAGAGCTGAACACCTCGGCGCTCGAAAATTACCTTACTTTCCAATATTCGCCCACCACCGAAACGTTTTTCAAGAACGTATACAAGCTGCCCGCGGCGCACTACTTCACCTACTGCGGCGGCAAGCTCGATGTAAAGCGCTACTGGGAGATAAAATTTACCCCCGATGAAAAGCCCGAGCTTGAAGACTGGGTAAACGACATTACCGATACTTTCAAAAACAGCGTTTCGGCGCACAAGATAGCCGACGTTGAGGTAGGCTCGTTCCTTTCGAGCGGCGTTGACTCCAGCTACGTTGCCGCTGTCGCAAACGTCGATAAGACCTTTACCGTAGGCTTCGGCGAGGACGAAAAGTACAACGAGATAGGCTACGCTAAGGAGTTTTCGAAGTACATCGGCAAAGAAAATACCTCGCGCGTTATCTCCCCCGAAGATTACTGGGGCAATTTCGCGAAGATACAGTACCATATGGACGAACCGCTCGCCGACCCCGCTGCGGTAGCCCTCTTCTTCGTCTGCAAGCTTGCTGCCGAAAAGGTAAAGGTAGTACTCTCTGGCGAGGGCGCTGACGAGATATTCGGCGGATACAATATCTACCATAACCCCGACGATATGGCGAGCTACGAGAAGATACCGAAGCCGATAAGAAGAGCCGTAGGCAAGGCTGCTTCGCACCTGCCGCATAAACACGGCGTAAACTTCCTTATCCGCGGCGGTCAGGACTTGCAGGAGCGCTTTATCGGCAACGCGTATATGTTCACGCCGAAGGAGCGCAAGGAGCTGCTGAAAATAAACACCTCCGCCCCCGACCCGCAGGCTATCACCAAGCCTTTTTACGATAAGTGCGCTGATAACGACCCCGTAACGCAGATGCAGTACCTAGACCTGCACCTTTGGATGACGGGCGATATATTGCTGAAAGCGGATAAGATGAGCATGGCTCATTCGCTCGAGCTGCGCGTGCCTTTCCTCGATAAGAAAGTAATGACGCTTGCTGAGCGCATACCGAAGAGATACCGCGTTACAAGCGAAAACACTAAGTACGCTATGCGCCTTGCCGCGCTGAAAGCCTGCCCGCCGCAGACCGCAAACAAGAAAAAGCTCGGCTTCCCCGTGCCTATACGCGTATGGCTGAAAGAGGATGAATACTACAACGTTGTAAAAGATAAGTTCCTCTCGGCAGACTCGCAGAAGTTCTTCAATACCGATAAGCTGGTAGAGCTGCTCGACGAGCACCGCGCAGGTCATTACGACTACTCGCGCAAGATCTGGACGGTATACACCTTCCTAGTATGGTACGACGTATATTTCAATCAGGAAAAGTGATACAAACATACAGACATAAGAAAAGACCGGTGCTCAGCCGGTCTTTTTTCGTTACTTGTTCGCGTAGGGGTCGATGAACGAAACGGGGTCTATCCACTCGCCGTTCTTTTTCAGCCCGAAGTGTAGGTGCGGGCCGCTCGCCGCCTCGATCTCGGCAGTTTCGCCTACCGCGCCGATAACCTGCCCCGACTGCACCTTGTCGCCCTCCTTTACCGAAACGGCTGAGGAGAGATTGTAGTAGTAGCCCATAACGCCGCTGCCGTGGTCGATGATAACGGTGTAGCCCCAAAGCGTGTCTTTCTCCACCTGCGTTACCTCGCCCTTGTTCATAGCCTTTACCGGCGTGCCCGCTTCGGCGGAGATGTCTACGCCGTCGTGGGTTTTCCAAACGTTCAGCGTTTCGCTTTTCACAAGCTCGCCGCCGCTGAACGGTTCGAGAATATCGCCGTTTACGGGCATAACATTCGGCTGGGTCTTTTCGTCAGGGTCTTCCGCGCGAGAAGATGAAGAAGAGTCCTTCGCCACGCCGCTCTGCTTATTGTCTGCCTGCGCGGCAGAGTCGGAAAGCGATGAAAGCCCGCTTTGGGAAAACGAATAGTCGAAGCTTTTCTCGGCGTTTTTTACCGCCTTGCCGTAAGCCGCAGCGCCTGCGCCGCCCGCCGCCAGCACTACCGCCGCGAGGGTGATGTATGCGCCTTTTCCGCCGATGAGCTTGGCGATCTTACTGTCTTTGATAGATCTCATGATATTTTTTCAAGCCTTTCCCCGATTTAAAATTCTTAGCGGCTTGCCGCACGGGCGGTGCGCGAAATCGGAAAGCGCAGCCCCTTTGGAAATATTATGGAGCATACAGGGAAATTTTATGCAATAATTTTTCGCCTAAATTTGACAAACTTCTCTAAAAACACTTGATTTTTAGTGCAAACAATGCTACAATAAATACGAAAGGGCGGTGCATTACTTATGATAAGAGTGGCAATAGCGGACGACGAAAAAAACATCTGCGATACCATAAGGAAATATATAGGGGAGTATGTTACCACCTCAGATATGGATTTTGAAGTAAAATGCTTCACCTCCTGCGAGGAACTGATGAACGCCGTTATGCGCGAGGATATGTATGATCTGATCTTTTTAGACATAGAGTTCTCGAAAGACGGCGGGGAGATGAACGGTATAGAGTTTGGCAAAAGACTGCGCTCTATATGGCGAAACGACAACGCGGCGATAGTTTACGTTACCTCATACAAGGAATACGCCATCGACGCGATAAAGATACGCCCGTATGACTACATCGAAAAGCCCGTGTGTTACAAGCGCATGAAAGAGCTGCTGGATTCTTATGTTGCCGATTATAAATTCGGCAAAAATGTCTTTGAGTTTCTTTCAAATAAGATAATCAACCGCGTTGCCATCTCAAACATACGCTATTTTGAGAGCGACGGCAGAAGGCTGGTAATACACACTTTGAATAACGACTATAACTTTTACGGCAAAATGGCTGATATAGAGCGCGATTCGCGTTTCAGAGATTTTGTGCGGATACATAAATCATATCTGGTAAATATCAATTTCGTTGAGAAATTCACGTCCGCTTCTGTGATAATGATAGGCGTGAACAGCGAACAGCTGCCCGTAAGCAGGGCGAACAGAATGGAGATAACTGAGAAACTCATGAGGAGGAAATAAGGAGTGCAGACATTATTTTATTTGTTTTCCAACTTATTTCATATATACGGTATGTATATGTTCGCAAATGTATTTTTTCAAGAGCGCAGCAGAAGCCGCAAACTCGAAGCCGCCCTATATACCGCGTATTTCGCGATAAACAGCGGGGCGTACCTGCTGTTTCACAACTGGGCGATAACGCTTGCCTCAAACATCCTGCCCTTTTTCGCGATAACTTTTCTTTACAAAGAGGGTATGATCCGGCGGGTGCTGAACGTCGCGGCGATATACGCTATCACGATGGGCTGCGACGTGCTCGTCATGACCTTGCAGAATATGATGCATATAGAGTCGGCGGTATTCAGCGAGGGCTTCGCGACATCGCTGGTGATAATTGCAGCGGCAGACCTCAGCAACAAGTGTCTGCATATGAAGAAAGACATCCTCGGCAGAACGCCCGCTATGTATTACGTCACGCTGCTTTTCGTGCCGCTGGGCAGCATATTCATAGCCTACTTTGCCGCTAAGGGTCTGAACCCTGTTTCGCTCATCACCGCGGTGATACTACTGCTGATAAATATAGACATCTTCTACCTGTACGATAACGTGATAGACCTCTTCTCTGAGCGCTGCGAAAGAGAGGTGATGGAGAGCCAGAACAAGGCTATACAAAACCAGCTGGAGGTAGTTCAGCAATCTCAGCTTCGCATACGCTGTTTGAAGCACGATATGGACAACCATTTTCTGCGGCTGAAAGACCTGATAGAAAAGGAAAAGTACGCCGAAGCGCTGGAGTATCTGGAAACTGTGAAAAGCAGCACGGCGGCGGATAAAAAGCTGATAGACAGCGGCAACGACCTTATCGACAGTATGCTCAATTACAAACTCGCGCGCCTGCACGATAACATAGAGCAGAAGTACGATATAGTAGTGCCGAAAGACCTGAGCTTCACCGAATTTGACCTGAACGTAATAATAGGAAATCTCGCCGACAACGCGCTAGAAGCGCTTGAACAGCTGCCAGCTGACGAGCGTAAAAAGCTGGAGATAAGCATTCGCTATAAGCAGGGGTATCTTAAAGTGTATTTCGGCAACACCTTCGACGGCATAATGCCAGAGGACGGCAGCCGCAAGCGCGACCACGAAAACCACGGCTTGGGTCTGAAAAGCGTGGAGCGGATAGTTCACAAATACGGCGGCGATATGCGCGCCAAAGTTTCCGATAACTGGTATGAGATCTCGCTGATAATGTACGCAGCGTAAACCAATGCAAATTGGCACAATATATATAAATATGAAGATTTTGATAACCCAGCCGCTCGCCAAAAGAGCGGCTGAATGTTATTTTTGACATTTCCCCGGCAGTTCACTACATTTCAGCAAACAAGTTTTAAAAAGTAGTGTATAATGTACATACAAATTGAAAACTTGGGAGGTGAAAAAATTGAAGAGCAAACTTTTTAAGATCAGCACCCGCTTAGGCAAGGTTTTCGCGGCACTGGCTATGGCAGTTACCATCTCTAACGTAAACTCCACCTGCGTATTTATCTCGCACCAGCCCGAAATGCCTGCTGAGAGCAAGAAGCTCCGCAAATTCTGATGTTTGAGAAAACCGCAGATAAGCTTACCCGCGGGCTTTGCGGCAGGGGAGTGATAGCCGAGAGCGAGGCGGCGCTTTACCGCTACGGCTTCGATATGGCGCTCACCATGCTGCTCAACATCATAAGCACCGCGGCAGTAGGGCTGATCTTCGGCATGGTATTTGAAAGCATAGCTTTTCTGGTCTGCTACATACCGCTGAGAAGCTATGCCGGAGGATACCACTCTGAAACTCCGCTGAGGTGCTATTTTTTATCGCTCGCGATGATAGCCGCGGTGCTGGCTGCGCTGAAACTCCTGCCGTTTGGTGCGGCGGGGTACGCTGTGATCATGGCGGCTGGCGCGGCGCTCTGCGCGCTGCTTTCCCCCGTAGAAGACCACAACAAGCCGCTCGACGAAGCCGAGGTGCGGGTATACCGCCGCCGCGCGCTCACGATACTGGCGGCAGAGGTCTGCATATGGGCGGTGACGGGGCTGCTGCTTCGCTTTAAGTGTGGGCTGATACCTATGTCCGTGTTTACCGAAGGGCTGATGCTCGCGGCGGGCAGGATAAAGAATGCACGTCTGAAAAAATAAAACACTGTCTGCAAATGACAAATGACTTATGAGAAAATATCCCGCGGGGCTGAAAACGCTTTGCGGGATATTTTTTGCGCGCTATTGCAATTTTGAGATAAACGTGTTATAATTGTATTATGACAAAATCCCTTTGAAAGGAAATGATACATGATGAATAAGAAGATCGCTGTTATAAAGGGCGACGGAATAGGCCCTGAGATAGTTACCGAGGCTATGAAGGTGCTCGATAAGGTGGCTGAAAAGTACGGACACAAGTTTGATTATACTCAGCTTCTTATGGGCGGCTGCTCTATCGACGTCAACGGCGTGCCGCTTACCGACGAAACCATCGCTGAGTGCAAGGCGAGCGACGCCGTGCTGATGGGCTCTATCGGCGGCAACACCACCACATCACCTTGGTACAAGCTTCCCGCTGACCTGCGCCCCGAAGCAGGTCTGCTAAAGATACGCAAGGAGCTGGGTCTTTTTGCTAACCTGCGTCCCTGCCTGCTTTACCCGCAGCTTTCAGGAGCTTGCCCGCTGAAAGAAGAGATCTCGGCTAAGGGCTTCGATATGCTGATAATGCGCGAGCTTACGGGCGGACTTTACTTCGGCGCACGCAAGACTGAGGAAGTTGACGGCGTTATGACCGCGGTAGATACCCTTTCCTACAACGAAAAAGAGATCAGACGTATAGCTGTAAAGGCTTTCGAGGTAGCTATGAAGCGCAGAAAGAAAGTCACCAGCGTAGATAAGGCGAACGTTCTCGATTCCTCGCGCCTTTGGAGAAAGATAGTTACCGAGGTGGCGGCGGATTACCCCGAGGTAGAGCTTGAGCATATGCTGGTAGACAACAGCGCTATGCAGCTGGTTCGCGACCCCGCGCAGTTCGACGTTATGGTAACTGAAAATATGTTCGGCGATATTCTTTCAGATGAAGCTTCTATGATAACTGGCTCTATCGGTATGCTGCCCTCCGCAAGCATGAACGAAACTAAGTTCGGTCTGTATGAGCCGAGCGGCGGATCTGCACCCGACATCGCAGGTCAGGATAAGGCGAACCCGATAGCTACTATACTTTCGGCGGCTATGATGCTGAGATATTCTTTCGATATGACAGAAGAAGCCGACGCGGTAGAGGCTGCCGTTACCAAGGTTCTCGAAGAGGGCTACAGAACAGGCGACATAATGTCTGAGGGCTGCAAGCCCGTAAGCTGCTCGCAGATGGGTACGCTCATCGCAGAGAGAGTTTGATACAGACTTCACAACTGAAAAACACAATGGAGCGCTTTCGCCCGCAATAACAAGCGGCGCGGGGGCGCTTTTTTGCGGTGGGATAAAAAGTTGCGTAAATTCATAAAAATACTATTGATTTTATCGGCGTTATGTGGTATGATATAATGTGTATTTCTGTATGCAGAAACGTGCGGATATACATATTATGTAAACCAACGAGGATAACTATAAGCAATATACACAACAGTCCGAACAGGAGGTAAATTATCATGTGCGGAATAGTAGGATATGTAGGAAAGAAAGATTGCACAAAAGTGCTGCTAGACTCGCTGAAAAAGCTGGAGTACCGCGGCTACGACTCGGCAGGAGTGGCTGTTTTTGAAAACGGCGAAATAAAGATCTCAAAATCAAAGGGCAGACTTGCCGTACTGGAGCAAAAGCTGCAAAAAGAGGGCTGGATAAACGGCACCTGCGGCATTGGTCACACCCGCTGGGCTACCCACGGCGAACCCTCTGACATAAACTCTCACCCCCACGGCAGCGCAAGAGTTACCATAGTACATAACGGAATAATCGAGAATTACCAGAAGATAAAGGCTTTTCTGATAAAGAAAGGCTATACTTTCGAGAGCGAGACTGACACCGAAACAGTTGCAAAGCTGCTCGACTATTACTATGAGGGCGACCCCATGGCGGCTATACAGAAGGTGCTGGGCGAGATAGAAGGCTCTTACGCGCTGGGCATGATGTTCAAAGATTTTCCGAACCGCGTTTACGCCGTGCGCAAGGATTCTCCGCTGATAGTAGGCGTTGGCGAAGACGAGGCTTTCATAGCTTCCGATGTGCCCGCTATAATCAAGTATACAAGAAATTATTACCTTATAGATCAGGACGAGATAGTGGTCCTCGACGACGGCAAAGCGGGCATTTACGATATTCACGGTATGCCCGTAGACAAAGAGCTAATGACCGCCGACTGGGATATGGAAGCGGCTGAAAAGGGCGGCTACCCGCACTTTATGCTCAAAGAGATAAACGACCAGCCTACCGCTATAAAGACCACCATCACCCCGCGCATAAACGAGGGTATGCCAGACCTCAGCGAGTGCGGAATGACGCTTGAGAAGCTTTCGGGCTATCAGAACATTTTCGTAGTAGCCTGCGGAACGGCTATGCACGCGGGACTGGTAGGCAAATACGTTATAGAACAGCTCGCGCGCGTGCCCGTAACGGTAGACGTAGCGAGCGAATTCAGATACCGCAATCCTATTCTCAGCGATAAAGACCTTGTTATAGTAGTATCGCAGTCGGGCGAAACGGCTGACACGCTCGAGGCTCTGCGCCTTTCCAAAAACGTCGGCGCTGATACCCTCGCCATTGTAAACGTAAAAGGCTCTTCCATCGCGCGCGAGGCCGATATGGTGCTTTACACCCACGCAGGCCCTGAGATCTCGGTAGCTTCCACAAAGGCTTACATCGTGCAGATAGCGGTTTTCTACCTGATAGCATTCGAGCTGGCTTTCGCAAAGGGTGCTATCTCCGAAGAGGAGTGCCGCAGACTTACAGGCGTGCTACAGAGCGTGCCCGACCTTATAAACGTAGTTCTCCAGCAGGCGGAGCAGTGCAAGTACATAGCTTCCAAGCTGATAAACGCGGGCAACCTGCTCTACATCGGCAGAGGTCTTGACTACGCGCTTTCTATGGAAGGCTCGCTGAAGCTGAAAGAGATCTCGTACATACATTCCGAATCATACGCGGCGGGCGAGCTGAAACACGGCACTATCTCGCTTGTTACCGAGGGTATGCCCGTTATCGCGGTGGCTACTCAGCGCGAGCTTTTTGACAAGACCGTCAGCAACGTAAAGGAAGTAAAGGCGCGCGGAGCTTCGGTAATATTCGTTACGCACAGCTACAAGACCATCGAGAGCGACGTTGCGGAGTATAAGATAGGTCTGCCGACCATCGACGATATACTCATGCCGCTGCCTGCGGTAGTGCCCTTACAGCTTATCGCTTACTACACCGCCGTGCTCAAGGGCAACGATGTAGATAAGCCGAGAAACCTTGCTAAGTCGGTAACGGTGGAATAATATGGCGTACAAAGCTTGCATTTTTGATTTCGACCTCACCCTCGCCGATTCGTCGAAGGGCATACTGATATGCTTCAAGCACGTTTTAGAGCAGTTCGGCTATCCGCCAAAGGACGATAAGACGATATATGACACGATAGGCATGACGCTGGTAGACGCTTTCGACCTGCTTACCGATACGCCGAATAACCCTCAGCGCGAGGATATGCGCGTCGCCTACGTCAAAAAGGCGGACGAGGTGATGGTGAAAAACACCTTCTTTTACAGCGGCGTTATAGCGGCTATGAAAGACCTGCGCGCGCACGGCGTGAAGATAGGCATTTGCTCTACGAAATACCGCTACCGCATAGCGGATACTTTCGCTGCGCAGGCGGGTGAAACGCCCGCAGACCTTATCATAGGCGGCGAGGACGTGCCGAGCGGCATGGCTAAGCCCGACCCCTGCGGCCTGCTGAAATGTATAGAGGGCTTGGGCGCGGAAAAGTCGGAAACGCTTTACGTCGGCGACAGCTTCATCGACGCGGAAACGGCGCAGAGAGCGGGCGTAGACTTCGCGGGAGTGCTGACAGGCTCTACTATGGCGGAAGATTTTGCGAATTACCCCAATGTTCTCATAGCGCAGGGCGCGGCGGACGTTATGGCATATGTCTGTAAGAATAAACGGTAAAAAAATAAGCAACAAATCATTAACAACTCTTGATATTGAGCCGAAAAAGTGGTATAATATTATGATAGGATAATTTGTGCTTTTATAAATGAAGTAAAGAAGGTATTGAAAATGCTGAGATCTATGACCGGCTTCGGCAGAGAACGAGCCGCTTTCGAAGAAAGAGAGATACTGGTGGAGATCCGCTCGGTGAACCACCGCTTTTACGAATTTACGGCGCGCACGCCCCGCGCTTACGGCTATCTGGACGAGAAACTGAAATCGCTGCTGGGCGGAAAGATAACCCGCGGCAAGGTCGAAGTCTCGGTCTACATCTACAATAAAGAGGGCGTGAACGCCGACATCACGGTGAATAAAGAGATAGCGCACGGCTACCTCGACGCGCTGCGCGCCGCCGCCCCCGAGCTTGAGGTTGAGGACGACCTGAAGCTTTCAGACATAATGCGCCTGCCCGACCTCTTCACAGTAGTGAAAACGCAGGAAAATGAAGAGCAGGTGTGGGAGCAGGTGAAGCAGACCGCCGAGCGCGCGCTCGAAAAATTCGTAGAGATGCGCGAGGTGGAGGGCGTGAAGATGCACGACGACATCGCTTCGCGGCTGGGCTTCATCGAGCAGATGGTGAAGAGCGTAGAGGAGCGCTCGCCCAAGGTGAACGACCTTTACCGCGAGAAACTTTACGCAAAGCTCACCGAGCTGCTGAAAGACCGCAATATAGACGACAGCAGGGTGCTTACCGAGGCGGCGATATTCTCGGAAAAGACTGCTGTGGACGAAGAAACGGTGCGCCTGCACAGCCACATAGCGCAGTTCCGCACGCTGATAAACAGCAGCGAGCCGGTAGGCAGAAAGCTCGACTTTTTGGTGCAGGAGATGAACCGCGAGGTAAACACCACAGGCTCGAAATGCTCAGACTTAGAGATCACAAAAACGGTGGTAGACCTAAAGAGCGAGATTGAGAAGATACGCGAGCAGATACAGAACGTGGAGTAAAAGCGTATGCAGCTGATAAACATAGGCTTCGGCAACTTCATATCGGCTGAAAGGCTGATAGCGGTGGCAGCGCCCGAATCCGCGCCCGTAAAAAGGCTGGTGCAGGAAGCGCGCGACCGCGGAACGCTCATAGACGCCTCATGCGGCAAGAAAACGCGGTCGGTGATAATTATGGACAGCGACCACGTTGTGCTCTCAGCCCTCTCGACTGAAAGCGTTTACGGCAGAGCCGCAGGCAAAACGGAGGATGACCAAGATGAATAACGCAAAGCTTTTTATAATCTCAGCCCCATCGGGCTGCGGCAAGGGCACGCTTATAAAAGAGCTTAGCCGCGATAACGAGATATTCAATTCCATATCGTGCACCACGAGAGCGCCGCGCGAGGGCGAGCTTGACGGCGTGCACTACAACTTCATCACCCGCGAGGAATTTGGCAGACTGGCGGAAAACGACGGCTTTTTAGAGCACGCAGAATTTAGCGGGAACTGCTACGGCACGCCGAAAGCGCCCGTAGAGCAAAAGCTTGCCGCAGGAATAGACGTGCTGCTGGAGATAGAGCCGCAGGGCGCATTTCAGGTAAAGGCGAAGATGCCCGAAGCCGTAATGCTCTTCATACTGCCCCCCTCGATAAGCTCGCTCGACCGCAGGCTGCATCGCCGTGCGCAGGAATCGGGCGAAACGGAAGAGATGATACAAAAGCGCCTTTCTACCGCTAAGGGCGATATAGAGCGCGCTTACGATTACGATTATGTGATGGTCAACGGCGACCTCGATAAGGCTGTCAGCGACCTGAAAAATATATTCCATTCAGCAAAAAACGGCGGCGAGGGGCTGGAAAGCTTTAAAGCCGCGAACCAGAAAGAAATTATAGATGAGGTGCTTAAAAATGCTTAGACCCGCAGCAGTACAGATTTTAAAGAACAATGAAAGCTATTATTCACTCGTAGTAGGCGTTGCAAAGCGCGCGAGAGAGATAACTGAGGAAGCTTTTGAAGAGAAAAAGGTGCTCGACGAGCGCCCTGTAAAAAAAGCGGTAGACGAATTTGCCTCCGGCGAATACAAGCTTATAGAAGACCCCGCGGTAAGACTCTGATACCCGATAAATACGGCATATGAGGGGAAGTTACTTCGCCGCAAAGACCGTGATAAACGGCGCTTCGATGAGCTTCGACAAGCACTACGACTACATCTTGCCCGAGGAGCTTGCGGATAAGGCGCAGGCGGGAATGAGGGCGCTCGTGCCTTTCGGCAGGGGAAACCGCAAGTCGGTCGCGCTGATAATAGCGATATACCCGCTGGAACATTACAACGCCGAGCTGAAGCCTGTGTTTGCGCTGATAGATAAAGAGCCGCTGATAAACGCCGAGATGCTCAACATGCTCGAGTGGATGAAGAGCAGCCTTTTCTGCACATACTTCGACGCTTACAAGACAATGGTGCCAAACGGCTTTTCTTATAAGATAAAGACGCACTACACCCTCGCGAATATCGGGCTGGACGAAAACGCCTTTACGGGCGAGGAGCTGGCGCTGATAGAGCAGGTGCGCGCGGCTAAAACGCAGAGCGCCGCCGATAAGCTGCTCAGCCCCGAAAAGGGCGCCGGCGAGGCGGAGAAGAAACACCTGAAAGAGCTGGTAGGCTCGCTGCTGGATAAAGGCGCGCTGGAGGAAGCCGACTTTTTCAAGCGCGCGGTAGGCGACGAAACCGAGCAGATGGTGCGGCTGAGCGAGGTTATGCTCGCAGGCGGCGCGAACGAAAAGCTCAGCGCGAAGCAGAGCGCGGTGGTAAAACTGCTGAAAGAGCTTGGCAGCGCATCTGCCGAGGAAGTCTGCTACATGACGGGCTGCACGAAAGCCGTGCTGAAAAGGCTGGAGGAAAAGGGCGCGATAACCGTTTACAAGACGGAGGTAATGCGCAAGGCGACTGCCGACGCAGGTGAACGCCGCGACCCAACAGAGATACAGCTGAACGCCGAGCAGACCGCCGCTTACGAGGGCATAATGCAGCTCGTGGACGCGCGAAAGCCCGCGGGCGCGCTGCTTTACGGCGTTACGGGAAGCGGAAAGACTTCGGTATTTTTCCGCCTGATAGACAGCGTGCTGAAAAGCGGCAGGACGGCGCTGATGATGGTGCCCGAAATATCGCTAACGCCGCAGATGGTGAAGAAATTCAAGCTGTACTTCGGCGACGAGATAGCGCTTCTGCATTCCTCGCTCTCGCTGGGGCAGCGCGCGGACGAATTTAAACGCATACGCGGCGGAAAGGCGAAGATAGTCATAGGCACGCGCAGCGCGGTGTTCGCCCCACTGGAAAACATAGGCTTGATAATAATGGACGAAGAGGGCGAGCGAACTTACAAATCAGACCAATCGCCCAGATACCACGCCCGCGACGCGGCTATACAGCGCTGCGGCCACCACGGCTGCGTGCTGCTGATGGCTTCGGCAACGCCCTCTATCGAGAGCTTTTACTACGCGAAAACGGGCAGGTTCCACCTCTTTGAGATGCGCCACCGCTACGCCGACGCGGTCTTGCCCGAGGTGGAGATAATAGATATGCAGAGCGAGGCGGCGGCGGGCAACGGCAGCATTTTCAGCCGAAAGCTTGCCGAAGCGGTTAGCGAAACGCTCGCAAAGGGCGAACAGGCTATACTTTTGCTCAACCGCAGGGGGTACACGACGTATATGTCATGCGCCGAGTGCCGCGAGCCTGTAAGCTGCCCTAACTGCGGTCTGCCGCTGACTTTTCACAAGAAAAACGGCAGGCTGATGTGCCACTACTGCGGATTTTCGATGGCTCAGCCGACGAAATGTCCAGCCTGCGGAAGCGAAAAGCTGCGGCAGAGCGGCGTGGGCACGCAGAAAGTAGAGGACGAGCTGGGAAAACTTTTCCCGCAGGCGCGCTTGCTGAGAATGGACGCGGATACAACGTTCACGCGCGGGGCGTATGAAGAGAGCTTTTCGGCTTTCGAGCGCGGCGAGTACGACATAATGCTTGGCACACAGATGATAGCCAAGGGGCTGAATTTCCCGAATGTGACGCTGGTGGGGATAATCTCCATCGACAAAGCGCTTTTCACGGGCGACTTCCGCAGCTACGAGCGAACTTTTTCGCTGATAACGCAGGTGGCGGGGCGCTCGGGCAGGGGCGACAAACCCGGCAGGGCTTTCATACAGACATTCGTGCCCGACCACTACGTTATAAACCTAGCGGCGCAGCAGGATTACGACGAATTTTACGAGGAGGAAACGGCGCTGAGAAAAACGCTGCTTTTTCCCCCGTACTGCGATATATGCGCGGTGAATTTTTCATCTGAGATGGAGAGCCGCGCGATAGAAGGCTCGCGCAGCTTCTTGCAGACTTTGCGCGGCAAGATAGTAAACGAGCAGATAAAGATACCCCTGCGCGTGCTCGGCCCTACCCAATGCACGCTGGGCAGGATAAACAACAGATACAGATACAGGATAATAATAAAATGCCGCGTTTCAAAGCAGCTTCACGCGCTGATCTCTGACTGCATGGTGCGATTCATGAAAGACCGCAGGTTCAGCGAGGTGCGCATTTCGGCTGACATAAACGGCGATATAGGATCATGAATCGCGAAAGGATAAATTTATGGCAATAAGAACCATCGTTAAAAACGGCGACCCCGTACTCAGAAAGGTCTGCCGACCCGTTACCGACTTCGGCGAAAAGCTGCACACGGTGCTCGACGACATGGCTGAAACCATGCACGCGGCGGACGGCGTAGGGCTGGCAGGCCCGCAGGTGAGCTACCTGCGCCGCGTAGTAGTCATAGACGTGGGCGAGGGCGTTATCGAGCTGATAAACCCCGAGATAACGTGGCGCTCTGACGAAACGCAGTATGTGCAGGAGGGCTGCCTTTCATGCCCGAACCAGTGGGGAATGACCACCCGCCCGAAGCGCGTGAAATTCAAGGCGCAGAACAGAAACGGCGAATGGTACGAGATGGAGGCGGAAGACCTCTTCGCGCAGGCGGTATGCCACGAACTGGATCACTTAGAGGGCAAGCTTTTCGTAGACATAGTTGAAGAATGGCTGAAGCCTGAGAACGACTGATAACTCAACAGGAGAATTAGCGATATATGGATATAGTATTCATGGGCACGCCCGACTTTGCGGTAAAGGCGCTTGAAAAGCTTTATGAAAGCGGCGCGCACAACGTAAAAGCGGTGTTTACCCAGCCCGATAAGCCGAAAGGCAGGGGCTACAAACTTGTGCCGCCGCCCGTAAAGACGCTTGCGCTGGAGCACGGCACACCCGTTTACCAGCCGCAGAGCCTTAAAAAGGAAGCGGATGAGTACATCAGCGTGCTGAAAGAATGCGCGCCCGACTGCATAGTAGTAGCAGCGTACGGCAAGCTGCTGCCAAAAGAGGTGCTTGATATACCTAAGTACGGCTGCATAAACATACACGCCTCGCTGCTGCCCGAATACCGCGGCGCAGCGCCGATACAGCGCTCAGTGCTTGACGGCAAGGCGCAAACGGGCGTTACGATAATGCAGCTCGCCGAGGGGCTGGATACGGGCGATATGCTGCTGCAAAAGGCGGTAGACATCGGCGAGAACGCTACTTCGGCTGATATGTTCGATATACTTGCCGAGCTAGGCGCTGATATGCTGCTTGAAACGTTGGCGGCGCTGGAAAACGGCACGGCTGTACCCGTAAAGCAGGACGACTCGCTCGCGACATATGCGCACATCATCACGAAAGATATGTGCCCGATAGATTTCAGCAAGCCCGTTTTTGAGGTGCACAAGCACATTTGCGGACTTTCGGACGCGCCCTGCGCGCTCTGCTGGCTAAACGGCAAGCGCATAAAGGTCTACCGCTCAGAGATCATCTCGCGCGAGAAAACTGAGGCGCAGGCGGGCGAATTTGTAGGCGGCAAACGCTTTGACGTAGCCTGCGGCGAGGGAGTTATCCGCTTTACCGAGATACAGGCCGAGGGCGGCAAGCGCATGAAAGCGCAGGACTACCTAAACGGCAAGCCCGTAAAGGCGGGAACTGTGCTCACGAGCGAACCGTAGGAACTTAATTAGTTAGGAGAAAAACGACTTGGAAAACGCCAGAAAAACAGCGGTAAAGCTGCTTTGCAGGATAGACGGCAGCAGCTCTTATTCAAACATACTGCTTGACGAGCATTTCAGCCGCTCGCAGCTTGACGCGCAGGGAAAGAAATTTTGCGCCGCGCTGTTTTACGGCACGCTCGAAAGGCGGCTGACGCTTGACGAGATAATAAAAAGCTACTCGGCGAAGCCCGCGGACAAGCTGAACCCCGAGGTTCGCAACATACTGCGAACGGCGCTTTACCAGATATTATATATGAACTCCGTGCCCGAATCGGCGGCGGTGAACGAGGCGGTAAAACTGGCGGCGAAAAACCGCAACCCCGCGGTAAAGGGCTATGTAAACGGTCTGCTGAGGGCGTTTTTGCGGGCGGATAAAAAGCTGCCGCAGCAAAAAAACCCGCTCGAAAAACTGGCTTTTGAATACTCCTGCCCGCTGCCGCTCGTGAAAAAGTGGGCGCAGGAATATGGCAGACAGACGGCTGAGCAGATGCTCGCTACCTCGCTTGGCAGACCGCCCGTGACAGCTATGGTGAACACCACGCTCACCACGCCCGAAGCGCTTTGCGAAGAGCTGCGCGCCGAGGGATTTGGCGCTGAGGTGAACGCGCATTTCGCCGACTGCGTGAACATAGCGGGCGCTTCGCCCGAATCGGCGGAGGCTTTTAAGAAAGGGCTTTTTCACGTTCAAGATATTTCGAGCAGGATATGCTGCGGAGCGCTGGGTGCGCAGGCGGGCGAAACTGTGCTTGACCTATGCGCAGCGCCGGGCGGAAAAAGCTTCACGATAGCCGAGCTGATGGGCGGCAGGGGCGAGCTTATGGCTTTCGACCTTCACAAAAACCGCGTTCGGCTGATAGCGGGCGGCGCGAAAAGGCTCGGGCTGGGCTGCATTACGGCGGCTGAGAACGACGCTAAAGCTTTTAACGAGAGCTTGCCGATGGCTGACCGCGTGCTTTGCGACGTGCCGTGCTCGGGACTGGGCGTTATTCGCCGCAAGCCTGAGATAAAGTACAAAGACCTCGCGGAATTTGACCGACTGCCAGAAGTACAGTACAAGATACTGGAAACTTCGGCGGGGTATGTGAAGCAGGGCGGCGTGCTGCAATACTCGACCTGCACGCTTTCGCGCGCGGAGAACGACGAGGTGGCGGACAGATTTTTGCGCGAGCATCCCGAGTTTGAACCCGCGCCGCTGGGCGAAGCCGCAAAGCAGTTCGGCGGGGAGTGCAGACTTACCGTGCTGCCGAGCTATTTTGATTCAGACGGCTTCTTTATAGCAAAATTTGTGAGAAGATGATTTGAGAGGTGTTAACTTGGAGCAGCAGAAGACAGACATACTCAGCCTTTATCCCGAAGAGCTTGAGGCGGAGATACTGGCGATGGGCGAAAAGAAATTTCGCGCGAAGCAGATATTTGAGTGGCTGCACGTCAAAAATGTCGATAGCTTTGATAAAATGACTAATCTATCTGCACAACTCAGAGCGCGCCTTGAAGAAAAATTCTGTATAAAATCACTATTTGTATGCAAAACACTTGAATCTTGTACCGATAATACTGTAAAATATCTATATGGGCTCGATGATGGCAACCATATAGAATCGGTGCTGATGGAATACAGCTACGGAAACACCATTTGCGTGTCTACACAGGTGGGCTGCAAGATGGGCTGCCGCTTCTGCGCCTCGACTATCGCGGGCTACAAACGCGACCTTACGGCGGGCGAGATACTTGGGCAGATATACACGGCGCAGCGCGAGAGCGGGCGCAAAATATCGGGCGTGGTGCTTATGGGCATCGGCGAGCCGATGGATAATTACGATAACGTGGTGCGGTTTTTAAAGCTGCTATCATGCCCGCAGGGCTTCGGTATGTCGCTGAGGCATGTTTCGGTGAGCACCTGCGGCATTGTGCCGAGGATATATGAGCTTGCCGAGCTTAACTTGGGCATAACGCTTTCAATATCGCTGCACGCGCCTGACAACGCCGAGCGCAGCGCGATAATGCCGGTAAACGACCGCTGGGATATAAACGAACTGATGGCGGCTTGCAGGCACTACTTCGCAAAAACGGGCAGGCGGATAAGCTTTGAATACGCGCTGATAGACGGGCACAACGACACGCGCGAGGACGCGAAAAAGCTCGCGGCGCTGCTTTCAGACTTCGTCTGTCATGTAAATATAATCCCCGTGAACAAGATAAAAGAGCGCAGCTTTACATCTGATCGAAAGGCGGCGCACAGGTTTCAGCAATACCTGAACGAGCTGGGGATAAACGCCACCGTAAGGCGCACGCTGGGCGCTGATATAGAGGCGGCTTGCGGTCAGCTTAGAAGAGAATACGAGATGAACTAAACTTAATGATAAAGGACGGTGATCCGTTTTGTATCTGTCTTACAATTCCGACATGGGCAGAGTGAGAAATGAAAATCAGGACAAGATATGTGCGGGATTTCTTTCGGAAAACGCAGCTCTCGCCGTTGTGTGCGACGGAATGGGCGGCGAAGCCTCAGGCTCGGTAGCAAGCGATCTTGCTGCCAATCAGATATACAGGCGCATATCGGAAGGCTACCAGCAGGGCATGAAGCCTAACAGCATACGCAATTTGATGGTCACCGCTGTGCAGGCTGCAAACTCGATAGTTTACGAAAAAAGCTGCGATGACATCGAGAAAAACGGAATGGGCACTACCTGCGTTGCCGTACTGGTAGAGGATAAGACCGCGTATATAGTAAACGTGGGCGACAGCAGGGCGTATATGATGGACGGCGACGGTATTCGCCAAATATCAGACGACCACACATACGTCAACGAGCTTTACAAGCACGGCGAGATAACCTTTGAAGAAATGCAGAACCACAAAATGAAGTATATAATCACGCGGGCAGTAGGCGTAGAGCCGAAGGTAGAGGCTGATTATTTCGAGGTGGAGGAAACGGGAAATTTCGCGGTGTTTCTCTGCACCGACGGGCTTACGGCGTATTGCCACCCGCAGCTTATCTACGAAAGCGTGTTCAATAAAAATCTGGATAAAGGCGTGTCAGACCTGATAGACTACTGCAACGCCTGCGGCGGCAAAGACAATATCTCAGCCGCTGTCATCGCGAACTGATAAGATCAAGCAAACTTAGCGCACGGGCGCTTTAATGATAAATTTGGTAAGGAAAGAAACATAAAGAAACGGAGTTGGAATTTATGAATTATATCGGCACAAAGCTCGATGATCGCTACGAGATAACCGAGCAGATAGGTTCGGGAGGAATGGCGGACGTCTACAAAGCGGTAGACACCGTGGAGAACCGCACCGTAGCTGTAAAGATACTGAAAGATGAATTTTCGCACAACGCGGAATTTCTCCGCAGGTTCAGAAATGAGAGCAAGGCGATAGCCGTACTTTCGCACCCGAACATCGTAAAGATATACGATGTAGGGCTGACGGACGATGTGAAATTCATAGTAATGGAATACATCGACGGCATAACCCTAAAGGACTTTATAGAGCAGCAGGGAGCGCTGCGCTGGAAGGACGCTCTGCACTTCATCACGCAGATACTCCGCGCTCTTCAGCACGCGCACGATAAGGGCATAGTTCACCGCGACATAAAGCCGCAGAACATAATGCTCTTTGAGGACGGCACTATAAAGGTCATGGATTTCGGCATTGCGCGCTTCTCACGCATCGACGGCAAGACGCTTTCTGACAAGACCGTCGGCTCGGTACACTACATCTCGCCCGAGCAGGCAAGAGGCGATATGACCGACGAGCGCAGCGACATCTACTCGGTAGGCGTAATGCTATACGAGATGCTGACGGGCAAGAAGCCTTACGACGCAGATACCCCCGTGGCGATAGCTCTCAAGCATATGCAGGAAGAGTGCGTACCGCCTAGAGATATTATGCCCTCTATACCCGAGGCGTTGGAAGAGATAGTTTTGCACGCGATAGAGAAAGACCCCGCAAGACGTTACCAGTCGGCGGCGGAGATGATACGCGATATAGATACCTTTAAGATGGACCCGACGGTAGTATTCGGCTATAAGGATCAGACCGCGGGCGTGGGCGGCTCTACAAGATATTTCGACCCGCTCATCGACCAGAACGATAACAACTATCAGGATAATCTCGAGAACGATTATGAAGATTATCCCGATGACTACGATGACGAAGATTACGACGACGAGGACGATGACGATGAGGACGACGGCAGAAAGCGCAGCTATGTAGTGCCGATAATGCTCGCCGTGACCGTGGCGGTCGTAATAATCGCTTCGCTGGTAATAGCTTACTACGCTATCTCGAACTTCGGCCCCGGAGCTACCCACACGGGAAATGTTACTATACCGAACTTCGTAGGACAGAACATCGTACAGGTAGAGCAGGAGTACAAGGACAAGCTTGTATTTGAAAAGACTGAGGAATACTCGAACGAGTACGAGGAAGGCATAATCATGTGGCAGAGCCAGACGGGCAAGACCGTTCGCGAAGGCTTTACGCTTCAGGTAACTGTCAGCAAGGGTCAGCGCCTTATCACCGTACCGAACATGGTAAACAAAGACGCCGAGGTAGCACGAAGCGAGATCACCAGCGCAGGCTTCACGCCGATAGTAACTGAGATCTACGACGACAACGTTGCCAAGGGAATGGTAGTAAAGACCGAGCCTGAGGCGGGAACTGAGTACCCCGAGGGCAAGGAAGTAAAGATATTCGTAAGCCAGGGTCCTTTTGAAACACAGGTCAAAGTACCTAACGTAGTAGGCATGACGCAGTCTAAGGCTATCGCAAAGCTGAAGGAGAGCAAGCTGGATTACGAGGTACAGGAGCAGAAGCACGACGGCGACAAGGGCAAGGTAGTAGACCAGAGCGAAGCCGAGGGCACATATGTCGATAGAGGAACTAAGGTAATAATCTACGTTTCCACAGGCGAGACCGACCCGATAGACCTTACGCTGAGAATACCGATGCCGAGCGACGGACTGCATGGCGCGTACACCATCGACGTATTCCGCGACGGCAGCGTGGCTTACACCAAGACCATATCTAACGGCGAGACCGTAATGGGCGGAACTGTAAGCATAGAGATCTCGGGCAAAAAGACCGAAACGCTGATAATCTATATCAGAAACAACGAATCTAACGGATATATCAGATACGCGACCTACAACATCGACTACGATAAGGAAACAATAGAGCTTTCCGGCAGTCTGGCGGAGGACAAGCTGAAGGAGATAACTCCCGCTGAGACCACCACAACGCCGACTCTGCCTGAGGAGAGCATTCCCGATACGCAGCCTGCTGATTCGCAGCCCGACGCGAACTCTAACACAGACCAGCAGTATTGATAAGCATGAACGGGTCAATAATCAAAGCTATCGGAGGCGTCTACACAGTAGAAGCCTCCGACGGCGTATATGAATGTAAAGCGCGAGGCATTTTCAGGAAAAAAGGCGTAAGCCCCATGTGCGGCGACGTGGTGGAATTTTCGACCGAGGACGGCGGAGTTATTGAAAAAATACTGCCGCGAAGGAACGAGCTGGTGCGTCCGCCGCTGGCGAACCTCGACGCGCTGCTTTTTGTGACATCGGTGAAAGAGCCGGGCACGAACTTCCTGCTGCTCGACAAATTCATCGCGATAGCTGAGTACAAGGGGATAGAGCCCGCGGTGGTGATCACCAAGACCGATAAGGGCGACTGCACGCAGATAGCCGAGCCGTACCGCATGGCGGGCATACCCGTGTTCCTTGCGGACAACACCACGGGGCAGGGCAGCGCCGAGGTGCGCGAATTTATACGCGGCAAGCTCTGCGCCTTTACGGGCAACACAGGGGCGGGAAAATCCTCGCTGCTGAACAACATTTTCCCCGAGCTGGAGCTTTCGACGGGCGAGATAAGCCGCAAGCTGGGCAGAGGGCGGCACACAACGCGCCACGTTGAGCTTTTCCCGACGGGCGAGGGCGGGTACATCGCAGATACGCCCGGATTTTCAAGCTTCGACACGAACAGGTACGATATAATCTTCAAGGACAAGCTGGCGGGCTGCTTCCGCGAATTTGCCGAGTACACCGACGACTGCCGTTTTCCCGATTGCAGCCACACGTCTGAAAAGGGGTGTGCGGTGATAGAGGCGGTGAAGCGCGGCGAGATAGCGGCTTCGCGGCACGAAAGCTACAAGGAAATGTACGAGCAGGCGAAGCAGCTAAAAGAATGGGAGCATAAATAAGGAACGGAGGCGTTTTATATGAAACGCTGCATAATATTTACAGGTGGACGCCCCGAGCCGCATTTGCCCGACGGGCTTGAACTCGGGGGCGCGTACATCATCGCTGCGGACAGCGGTTACAAAAACTGCAAGCAACTGGGAGCAGTGCCGAATTTAGCTGTCGGTGACTACGATTCGCTGAATTTCGTGCCCGATGACTGCGAGCACATCACATATCCCTGCGAGAAGGATGACACCGACCTGATGGCGGCGGTGCGGGAAGCGCTGCGGCGCGGCTGCGGGGACATCACGATACTGGGCGCGATGGGCGGCAGGTTTGACCACACTTTCGCGAACGTGCAGGTGCTGGCTTTCATAAATAGCGAGGGCGCGCGCGGACGCATACTGAGCTGCGGCGAGGAGATAATGCTCGCGGGCGCGGGGAAATACAGCGTGGCGCGGCGCGAGGGCTATTCTCTTTCGCTTTTCGCATACACGCAGCAGGTGCGCGGACTGACGCTGAGGGGCGTGAAGTACTCGCTTGAAAACGGCGAGATCAGCGCAAATTTCCCCATCGGCATCTCGAACGAGATAACCGCCGAGCGAGCGGAGATCAGCTTCACCGAGGGGCTACTGCTGATAGTGCAGAGCAGGCTGGAGTAGCAAAACGCGGCGCGGGCGCATAGTATGAAATACATCAAAACAGGGAGGTATTTCGTATGAAGGTAGTAGTTGTAAAAAGTCCCAGACTTTTAGCGCCAATGCTGCGGATGATATTCAGGATAAAAAAGGAAAACGCGCAGTAGCGATACATAGCCGTGCGGCGGAGAGATCTGCCGCGCGGTTTTTGCATTATCGGGCGGGCGGCGGCATAAGATATACGGGGGGTGGCGGCGTGCTGGAAACGAAAGTCGGCGGGGTGCGGGTAAGTTTTTGCTTCGGATTTTTCGCTGTGGTGATGTTCACATTTTTCGCGGGCGGCGGCGGCTCGGCGGGGATATTCGCGGCGCTGCTTGGGTGCATACTGCACGAAGCGGGGCATTTCGCGGCAATGTGTCTGCTCGATCAACCGCCCGAGCGGGTCTGCTTTTACGCGGGCGGCATCAAGATAGTGCCGCGGTGGGGTCTGCTGAGCAGGCGGCGCGAGGGGGCGATACTGGCGGCGGGGTGCGCGGTGAATTTTCTTCTGGCGTGGCTTTCGCACATGGCGGGTCTGCGGGAATTTTGCGCGGTGAACGCGGCGCTCGGGGCTTTCAATATGCTGCCGTTCGCGCATTTCGACGGCGGCAGGCTGGCGGCGCTGTATTTCAAGGAGGGCGCGCGGCGGGCGTTGGCGTGGGTATGTTTCGCGGGGATATTCGCGCTGGCGGCGTACTCGGGGCAGATAAGCCCGGCGGCGCTAGCGGTGCTGATATTCGCGGCAATCTCGGAAGCGGCAATGCGATGAGCAAATGTAAAAAAACTATTAAAGCACTTGACGAGAGAAAAAAATTGTGATAAAATGATAATGTTAATGTTATATTTGCTGATATGGCTCAGTTGGTAGAGCAGCGCATTCGTAATGCGCAGGTCGTCGGTTCGAGTCCGACTATCAGCTCTCTTTGAAACCCCTGCTTGAACGTTTTTGAGCGGGGGTTATTATGTTGTTGCTTTTATTTCAAGAAATTAAATATCTATCTGAAAACATCAATAAATCGTTTCTGTTTATATTTGTCGCTAAATGTCGCTACGTGTCGAACGTATGTGTTACGTTGCATAATAAATTTATATATTTTTGTAGCATATAACAAACTTTTAGTTTTTGTATTTTTTTTTATTAAATAATGTTGCTTTTGTCTTTAAAATGTTTTATAATTGTTAATATAAAGCTTATTTTAACTTATAAGTTTTATTGTGAATTCAAAAAAAGAAATATGGAGGGAAAAGATATGTTCAAACTCAAAACAAAGTCACGGCTCAAGCGAACGCTATCCGGAGTACTGGCTTTAGCTATGACAGCAAGCTAGCCTCGGTCATTCCTGCGTCTGCCGAGGAAATCTCTAGGTATCCTTATGCGATTTTTGCGGCTGATGAATCCGCAGGTATTGCTGTCAATACAGATTATTTTACACTTAATGGCAGTGCATATACAAACGGCGTGTTTTCGACAACCGCTCAGTATCCCAATATCAACGGCACTGTTACAGATTATGACGATATTGAAGATAATACGGAGGGAGAAGAAACCGAAGATGTATTTGACGTCAACAAGGATATGATACTCATTCATACCAAGCTTGCAGACAAATATTTCACCGAAAACTGTGATACATACGACGAGGACTTCACATATTCCGATATGAATTTGAATATAAATGATCCGATCTATGTAACGGGCAGACTGAATTTAGACGGTAATATCAGCCTGAATAACGCTGTCGGAGCAGTTTCAGACGTTGATCTTTCCGGCGGAAATCTCAACGGCAACAACACGGTTATCTATTCAAAATTCGGTGATATTGACATCTCAAACAGTTAGGCTTCGGTAAACGGACTGATCTATGCTCCATTTGGAACTGTTACCATAGACTGCGACAACTTCAATATGAACGGACTTATCATTGCGCAGAATGTTGTTATCGACGGCTACGGAGCTAATATCAATTACAGCAGTTCGTGGGCTGATTTGGTCGGCACTGAAAGCGAAGAACTTAGTTGGACATTTGATGACTGGCAGTATCTTGCCGATACAGACGATGACGGTCTGCCAAATCTTATCGAAAAGGAAATAGGCTCTGATCCTTATAATCCCGATACGGACGGTGATAATCTTCCTGACGGGTACGAAGCGTTAACGCTTGGAACCGATCCAACAAAGCCTGATACCGACGAAAACGGTGTGTCAGATTATGATGAAGATTTTGACAATGACGGACTTTCTAACGGACAGGAATATGAGCTTGGCACAGGGCCTTACAATGAGGATACCGACGGCGACGGTCTTAAAGACGGAGAAGAGATCAACACTTACGGGACTGATCCGCTTAAGGTTGACACCGATGAAGACGGGCTTGAGGACGGCGACGAGATCTACTTTGAAACTGATCCTTTGAATCCCGATAGCGATGGCAACGGCATTTCCGACGGCGATGAAAAGCGTTTACAGACATTTATTCATGAAGTCGAAAACGATGATTGTGCCGTTACAGAAGTCCGTGTATCTATGGAGGGTACGGGAAATCTTCAAAAGACAACAACCGTTGAGAGCATTATGAATAAGGATATACTCTGCTCTGATGTTGTCGGTCTTGTGGGTGAGCCTTTCTCGATAGAAACGACTTCCCAGTTTGATAAAGCTACGCTTACTTATGTGGTGGATAAATCCAAACTTGGAGATACCGAGTTTGACAATCTGCTGTTTTTATGGTATGATGAAGAAAATTATAATTTTGTTGAGCTGGATACCTTGCTTGATGAGGAGAATTCTACTGTAAGTGTGGATGTAAGTGTGGAGACTACGCACTTTAGTAAATACATGATTGTTAATAGGGAAGAATGGTATAAGGCATGGTCTACTGAGTTATATCCAAGTTTTTATGACCATATTCCAATCGGATTAAGTACAGTATTAGTTATCGATTGTTCAGGTAGTATGCAATATAACGATCCCTATGAAGCAGGCAGAAAGAAAGCTGCTGAATCGTTTATCAATGTTCTAAGAAATAAGGATAATGTAGCTATTATAGCTGAAGATAGCGTTCCACAGATACTTTGTAATTTTACTTCTGTAAGTCAAAAAACCACATTATTAAACTCGCTGAATAAGATTTATTCTATCGGAGGCAATAATTTTGACGCATCAATAAATGAATCAATACGTTTACTAAAGACACAGACCGGTGCTCCTAAAAAAATGATTATATTTATGTCTGATGGTGGATGTAGTGTTTCTGATTCATATTTAAAAACCGCAGATAATTTGGGAATTCCAATTTACACTATTGGTTTTGGCAACGGTTCTGACGATAGAATTCTTGAACATATGGCAAATATGACACACGGCGAATTCTATAAAGCCATTACGACTAATGATTTAGCGGATATTTATTCAAAAATTGCTCTTGACACCTTCTTTGATACAGAAGATACGGACGATGACGGCTTGTATGATGTATTTGAATTAGCTGGTATACGAGTTCAGAACGGACAGATAGTTCATACCAGATACGATCTGCCCGATACTGACCATGACGGATTAGAAGATGGTGTTGAAATTGAACCTGTACCGATTTATAAGACTATTATAATGGATCACAAAGAGCAGGAAGTAACTGCTGGTTATTATTTTATAATGAATTCTAACCCTGAAAGTAATGACGATTCAGATGGTGATGGATATTCGGATATTGAAGATCCTTATCCTTTGGATAAACCTGACGTTTTAGGCGATAAATATGATTTTCTTGATGGAGAGACATATTATCTTGCTAAAATGGTAGGTATTTATCCAGAATACTATATGGATGTAAAAGACAACTCCACTAACGCAGGGGCGCCTTTGATAATGTATAATTATACAGGTAACAATAATCAGAAATTTAAGTTTGAATGGTGCGATGCCGGATATAAAATTCATGCCTTGAATAATGAAAAATTGGTATTGACCCTAAACTTAAATGATGACGGAAGTTATTCTGTATTTATGGGCAATGACTTAAACTTGCAGGGACAAATATGGGAAGTACTACCTTATAATAACGGTGCTAAAGGATTGCTTGGCGAAAATGGTCTGGTGATACGCTCAAAAGTTTTGTATTATGAAAACAACGATACTATAGGTAAACCTTTATACTTAAGCTATAAAAACAATCAAATTTCAGTATCAACAGATAGAATAAATAATGCAAGATTTATGACTTGTGCTATTGCTGATTGGACGAGGTTTGGCGATGCTTATATGCAGTATGTTGGCTGGACTTATACTTCTAATGATAAAATCAATAGAGCCATGAAAAATTACACGAATAATACCAAAATTGGTCTTAAAAAATATGGCGATGATAAAAATATATATTTTTATAACGAAAAGATGCTAGTTATTAATCAATCCAACGGAAATTTTTCAGATGATGGTGGATTAATGTTTGCAGATGTGCCTATGCATGGAGTAATATGCGAATTAATGGCAGCCTTTAATGCAGCAACATTAGCTGGTGAAAATGTTAACTTTTTCAAAACCGCAGCAGAGTTTGAATATAATGCTTTAGTTTTAGATATAGTTACTGGTGGATTATTTTCCAATAAAACCGATTATTTAAAAGATGGTTTTTATGGTAGTAACCCGGATAAAGTATCGGATTGGCTAGACTCTCTCAACCTAACATATAAAACTTACAAGAACCCTAAAATTGGTGATTTAGAATATGCATTTGATTTTGGCAATGCTTTAGCTCAAGAAATGGATAGCGAGTTTACAAATGGTAATGTTGCTTATTTTTCATATAAGTACGAAAGTTCAATTGAGTTAGGAGCATTCGCAAAAGTTGTCACATATCAAAAACAGCATTCTGTTGCTGGAATAAAAGATGATAACTCAGGTATGATAGCGACATTTAATAGATACAGCAACTATACTGAAGCACAACACAATGATGGAAATACGACCTACTTTAATTCTATTGATGAAATCGCGAATAAAGAGGGTTGTATTTTTGATGTGGGTTATTTAATACAGAAAAAATAAGGTTTTATTTCAGCGTTTCAATATGATAATTTAGCAGGCTGATTTACATTAACATTTTGCCAATCAGCCTGTTTTATTTCATTAATAGGTGCTTTTGTGAAATCAGAAATTTGAGGATTATTATGAGAAAAAAATATAGAAAAAATATGATTGCGTTTCCGCTAATATTTATAATTATCGGCTTACTTATTTTAAGACATTTATTCACAAATCAGGGCGATATTAGTATCCATGTTAAAGATAATTATTCTCATGCTTGTCATGTTAAAGATTTAATTGTTTATCTTGACTCTGATGGAATCTATTGTAAAAATTCAAAAGGAAATATAGATAAAATATGTAATATCTCTATTGCAAAAACTTCTACTGTAACAGCCGACGAGGAATTTATATTCTTTTCTCCCTCAGTTGATTCTAAAAAAATATTTCAGCTCGACTATTTTGGTAATGTTATTAAAATACATAACATATCACATAGTATTTACGATATGTATTTCGTCGATGACATATTATATGTTCTTAATTATTCCGATATTAATATGCGTTATGACATAAAAGCATATAGTAGTGTTGATGATATGAAAATAATTGATTTAGATAAATGCCCATATGACTATAATATAACTGTTGAAAAAAATTTTTTTTCTGCCAATATACAAATTATCAATAACCGCAATCATTGTTACTTGAAAATAACTGATAAAAATGAAAAAACAGTTTTTTGCAATGTATATAATAAGAAGAATGCAAAACAGATTTTTTTATCTAAAACTGATATGACAGCATCTTTATATGATAATAAATTGATATTGTTTCCGCTAAAATCAGGGAAATTAAACAACTATTATATAATAAATATAGATAATGGTAAAGTCGTAGAATCCGGGACAACTTTTAATATTGATTATTCATATCAGCCGATTAAACAATCTGATAAATATTTAATTATCATAGCACAGTATTCACATTACGCAAAAGGATTTACAGATAATGTATCTGAACAAATTGACGGTGACAGAATTATTTTATGGAATTATGAAACATCACATTTTGAAGAAAAGAAAACTAAAAATCACGAAAGAATCATTTATGCCAACTCCCAAAAAGCAATAACCTATTATAAAGGTAAATATCTGACATATTCGCTTGAGGATTGGAGTCTTATTAAAAAGCAGTCAGTTGATGAGATCAAAGAAGGCGGTTCGTACACTTTTGAATCCTGCGGTGACTACATTTTCGTATTTGATGATAATTATGATAAACTATTGAATACTATCAGCATAATGTAAGTTATTTTAATTGACCGTTGTACAGACTAAAAATCTGTGCAACGGCCTTTTCTCAAATATGTAATTGAAAAAATGCAAATAATATCTTATTTGATGATTGCATTACGGCTAAAAATTGCATACTCGTTTTACAAACAAACACGCAATTGATATAATATTAAATTGAAATAACACTTACATACATTAAGCAAACACTTTTAAAGTTTAGAACCCGTACATATTTAAGGCACAATTACATAGCAGAGTGATGAGTGTATCCTCTTGCGTAAATCTTGAAACTGAAAATATGTACAGTTTTTTTGTTTGACTATAATAATTGCGATACCCTCCGTATCACAGAGAGATACCTTGAAGATAACATACTAAGTAATATTAATATAGCAGAAGAAAGAATGTATGCATACTCGCTACTCAGAAAAGAGGTCGTTAGGTGCGTAACGAAACGGAGCATCAGAAAAAAACAATCCGATTGTTGTTTTTCATTCTTCTGTTATGAGAATGAGCTTTTCAAGTAGGAAAAGCTATCAGAGCGTGACAGTAGTGACAGTAAAAACGGCAGCGGAGTTACTGTCAACAGGCTGATTCAAAAAGTCTGAAAACACTTGTAAAACCTTGCTTTTCAAGGTGTGACGGTAAAAATTGAAACGTATTTTTACTGTCAACATTTCAAAGTTACTGTCAACCAAAATCGGCGAACGTGGGCAACGTGTGGGCGTAACTGTTCCGTCGGGTAAGTTTAGCAAAAGCAACTGAAAACCCGACACAAGCGATTTGTGAGCCGATGTGGGCGATAACAAAAGCAAAATCGGTTTGTCAGTTGAAATAGCTGATTTAAGCAATTCGTCAATCTGCACAAATCTCCGATATGCAGCAGTTAAAGCAAAGTGAAATATTTCAGAGCAGGTTAAAGTCATGGCGTCTGAAGCCGCCATGACCCTCACAACGGACAGCAAAGCTGACCGCAAAAACGCCGAAATTACGACGTTTCAGAGTAGGTCTTGTGCATATTGTCAGCGGTCGCCTCATGGGGTCGTAAATGATAAATCGGTCGGCTAAAGGGGTCGCAAACGAGAAAAAGTGCGGTACATCGGCGTGTTTACAGGGGTTGTTGCAGGAGTCAGTCAGAATATAAATTAAGTATCGCCGTACTTGACAAAAACTTTCTAAAATGATATACTAAAAACAGAACGACAGCGTTCAACATAAAATGAAAATCAAATAGTGTGCCTATCACTTACATAAAATATTTAAACTCAGAGCGTCAAGCTCGTACATATTATCAGGCACGATGTAAAGCAACGGGATAGTTGTATCCTTTCGCCAAATCGTGAAACTGAAATGTGTACGAGTTTTTTGTTTTGATGAGCAGCTTGAATTTGATCTTACTCAGGCGGTGTAATGTTTCAAGACGAACAAAAATTTACATGAAAGGACTGTTTAAAATGATCGGACAGAAAATCACAAGCAAAACAACCCGAATGACATCAAGGAGGACGATAATTGAATGCAAAAAAAGAACATCGGTAAAGTTTACAAACGAGAATACAATCTTGACAAGGCTCTGTGCGAGAGCGATCCCAAAGTGCAGTCACTGGAGTACACCGACCACTACATCAACGGCGTGACATACCGAGTGTGGTCGGCGTTCGAGGGTAAAACAAATGCCGCCGACAGCCTAAGCGGACTGATGCTGCGAAAGCTTGAGTCGGGTGAGCAGGTCGGAGAGGTCGTCGACGAGTTTAAAGAGGGAATAAAGCGTGTGAGTAATTGCTCCTTAGTTACAATGTGAAAATTTATCAAACGGACTTAGTAACATTCAACAAATGTTTTTACGGACAGCGGATTTTACTGGCTTTTCGGAGATCGTTGTGATATACTTTTGTTGCGGAAAATACCGCAGAAGCTTATTAAATCCGCCGCCGGGAAAGGAGTTATTATGAAAAAACAGCAGAATTACAAGGCGGCGCTCTATTGCAGACTTTCGGTCGATGACGGGAACTACGGCGGAAGTGTATCGATCGAAACTCAGAAGATTTTGCTTGAGCAGTACTGCAAAGGCCATAAAATCACAAACTACAATTTCTACTGCGACGACGGCTGCAGCGGAACAAATTTTGACAGACCGTCATTTCAAAAAATGCTTTCGGACATCGACGAGGGTAAAATTGATCTTGTTATCGTTAAAGACCTCTCACGATTTGGACGTAATTACGTTGAAACAGGTATGTATGTTCAGCGATTTACGGAGCGCAATATTCGTTTTATTGCCGCGGACGATAACTATGATTCCCTTACAAACGGTGACGATCTGCTCTTCCCTATCAAAAATGTGGTGAACGAAATGTACGCCCGTGACGTTTCAAAAAAGACAAAAGCGGCGAAAAAAGCGAAGGCAAAAGCAGGACAGTTCATAGGTTCAAAGGCTCCGTTTGGTTACAAAATTGACCCGAACGACAGACATCATCTGATTATTGACAATCCTGCCTCTGAGGTAGTCCGCAGAATTTTCAGGCTTGCTTCGGAAGGTATTGGCTACAACAAAATGGCTAAGAGTTTTCGGGAAGAAAAGGTATTGACGCCTATTGCATATTTTAATCTCAACAATCCCGACTACTTCAAGTCGGACTACTGGCGAAAGAAATTTGACTGGCACGTTACTTCTATCCGTGCGATACTGGATAATGAAGTGTATCTCGGAAAGTTGGTTTACGGCAAAAAGCGAAATAAATCCATGAAAAGCAAGGAGAAAGTCAGCAATCCGAAAGAGGACTGGATCGTTGCGGAAAATTGCCACGAGCCAATTATCACGCACGAATTATGGAATACGGTTCATAAGATTTTAAACTCTAAACACCGTCCTGCTAAAACAGGAGAAATTCAGATGTTTGCGGGACTTCTTTACTGCTCAGACTGCGGTCACGCACTCACCTATTCTTAGAAAAAGCACAAGGACGGCAGTTACCACGGAGCATATTCTTGCTGGATGTACAAGACTCACGGGAAAGAATACTGCGCCTCGCACAACATTACTTTTGATAATATCTATAATCTGGTGCTGATAGACATTCAGCGGAATCTGTTTCGATATCGTCAAGACACTGATAAATTTAAGTCGCTTTTAAGCCGTAAATATCAGTCAGACTCGGAAAAACAGGCAAAACAACTCAAGTCGGACTATGAGAGAAAACAGAAACGCTGTGAGGAGCTTGACAAGATCATAAGCAGACTTTACGAGGACAACGTGCTTGGTAGGATAAGCGATGAGAGGTACGAATCCATGTCGTAGAGCTACGAGTCGGAGCAAGCGGAGATACGCAGATTATTGCCCGAGCTTAAATCCCAAATCAACGAGCTGAAAAAACAGTCCGACTGTGCGGACAACTTCATCAATGTTATCAAGAAATACACCATAATTGACAAGCTGGACGCATCCATTCTGAACGAGCTGATTGACAAGATAGTTGTTCATCACAGGGAGAAAACCGAGGACGGCAGTACGTTTCAGCAGATCGAAATCTACTACAGATTTGTAGGTAAGCTCACAGCTGGAAATGAACTGTCCGAAGCGGCGTAAATGCCGATTTTACGGCGGTTACACACAAAAATTAAAATATGATTTGACGTCGCTTTATCTACAGCCCTTGGTCGTCGGTTCGAGTCCGACTATCAGCTCTCTTTGAAACCCCTGCTTGAACGTTTTTGAACGGGGGGTTATTTGTTAATGTGGAAAAAATTATGAAAGCGGCTAAGAGGTGGATTTTGACAATTTAATACTAAAATTAAACCCCCGCAGACCACGCGCCTACGGGGGTTTTTATGCAAATATTTGTTTTACCTCAAACTGCCATGCCGAGCAGTGCAGCGATACTGACAATTATCTCGGCTGAAATGAGCAGACCATTTAATCCTATAAATGGAATCTCTAGGTGGAACAGGCATGAGTGTATTGAACAACGAGAGATGCTGCTGATAATGCTGAAGTGAAATTATAAAATATGAAAAATCGACGTAATTGTGCGGTAAATTGCTAATGATTTTTAGGCAAATATGCTTGATTTAATATATGTACAAAATTATAACGAGAATTATTTACAATTTTCAGGATATAATAAGTGCAGATAACTGAAATCAAGACGATCATCGGGAGGCAACTTATGAAAACAAAGACACATTTTCTCATCGCAAAGATCGCGGCAATTCGTGCGGGACTTAATTCAGCAGAGCAGCTGGTATTCTCACTGGGAGCAGCCGCGCCAGACCTGCTGCCAACGCAGTTTTTGCATCCGCATTTTTACCAAAGTTCGGCAAAATATGTCTTTCGGCGGCTGATGAGGCTGGAAAATAAAAGCACATTTTTGGCGCTTTTTCAGCTTGGCGAGATGGCGCACTACGTCTGCGATTTCTGTTGTGCAGTACACTCGGATGGCAAAATTGGAAATATCAGAGAGCATATTGGCTATGAATTGCGCCTGCAAAAGTATTTTATTGATAACTATTCTAAACTAATGAGTGCGGTCAATAAGCACAATAAATATCAATCATTGGAGAAGGTAATTGATGAATATTTGAACGGAGAAGATAAGGGATATTATCGCGACATTTGCAGCGCGGTTCATGCAAGTATTGCGGTATGCCGGCTTTACGAACGTGCAACCGTTAGACGGCGTACCGCTAATGCAAATATATGAAACAGTTATTGGTATACCTCTGCACCGTCAACATAAAAGTCACCTGAGATAACTTTTATCGCAACAGTGTGCTCGCCTTCCGATAGATCAAACGCTCGGCAGGTAATAGCTCTTTCCTTTGATCTTGCTGGAGTTATAAGCATTTGTTCACCGTCGTCAATGGTCATTTCTACTTGCGATGTTCCGATTTGCGCTCCCATTATTCCAAAGCCACTGCCTGTGAATTTGAAGATAAGGCTATCTCCAACAGTGCCTTTGGAAAGCGTACGCTTGTAATTTTTGAAACTGCTCATTAGTTCGTGCTCCCAGTTGCCGAAGTACTCAAATCGCATATCGGTATCGTCAAAACGCTCGGCATAAGTGTAAGCATCGTCAGATCCAAGCGGTTCAATTGCAAGGTTTTTGAATGAATTTTTGTTATATGAACTATACAAAGCTGCACGTCCTGCACTTGCAATCGAAAGCGAACTGGGAACTCTGTATTCAATTACCAACTGATTTCCGACATATGCTCGCAATAAATCATGCAGAATTAACAGTGTAAGTCTGCCAAAAATGGAAACGAATCCACTCGCAATTATGCTGTCGTCATACATCAATTTCCAATTTTTCGATTCGTAAAGCCGCAGAGAATATCCGCTCATTGCGTCGCAGGCAAGAATGTGGCGCAGTCCGATGCCGACGTAGTTGCTCTCGGGCGCGTCTGACGATGCAAATTCCACGTCTGCCGAAACGGAATAGTCGAACCAGCGGTCGTCACCGAGAGTTGTGGTCGGCTCGGGGGTGTAGCCCCACTCATTCGCGCGCATTTCCTGCGTGATCTGCTGAACAAGAGCGCCGTTTTCGACTTCAAATGCGCCGCCTTGGTCGGTCGTATAGAGTGGAGCGCCGCCGCGACCATGCAGAAAACTGGCTGGCTTGTCAGAATAACGAAAATCATCTCGATAAGGCAATGCAAAAATTTCATTTGACGAATTTTGAATAGGCTTAGTGAACTTCGGCTCAAGCGTTGTGATCGTGACAATAGACATCGGCTGTATTGTTACATCAAACTTAGTCAATTTATCACTGGTTGTGGTGGATATTATGCCCTCTTTAACAAAGAATTTGCTGTCAAAAGGTTTAGACATATCGCTCACTCCGCGAGTTTCCCAGACGTTTAGGGGCTTATTTTCTGTTCTTATTCCATTTACTGTAAAAGTATACTTGATCGGTTGCTGTAAAGTATTGGTTACAACGATAGAATAATCCTTAAAATCCGGACTAACGGTGGTCAGATAGCTGAATTTTACATCGACCATTGCGTGACCGTCGCCGCCTACAACGCCGTCACAGAAGCAAGCATTTTTGATAAATCTCCACCCTTTAGGAATAAATTGTGAAAAATGCAGTGCTGTATAAAACCCATTTTCAAGAATAAAATTACCATTCCATGGTTTATATGCTGTAACAAGCGACTTATGGCAATAACAAACACCATCGTAATAGGCAGAAATGACGGGCTGATACTCGTGCAGTGTCATTTTACCCTGCGGATACATCGCGATAACGCGGTTTGCGATGTCGAGCGCGCCGTTTATACCGCTCAGCCCCGATTTGTTAAAGCGCCTCACGCCCTCAGCATACGCCATAGGCGAGCTGGCTTCGCTAAACCAAAGTTCTTTACCATTTTTGCTGGCAATTACCTGCGCACTTTCCGTTGAGCGGCTTGTGTAGTGGCTGCCAATAACGTCAACTGCTTCCATAAGTTCACTGTCTTGAAGCATATTGTCAGCAAAATTCCAAGTGCAGACCTCTTCACCGCCGACTATTTTGATCTTTGAAAAGTCGTAGGGGCAGTTTATTTCGCCACGCAGGCTCGCCGCAAGGTATTTCACCCACTCAAGATCCGCGCCGCGCTCGTTTTGTACCGCGCTAACATAATCAAATTTAAGACCGTAAGTCTCGTATGCCGCGATCAGCGTGCGCTTATACCACTCATAACGTGCTTCGAAAACGTTTTCGGAATCGCTGACCCAACGCGGCTCGCTCCACCAAAGCATATCCAGCGTAAGATCGGGGTTGATTTTTTTCGCATCGGCGGCTAGTTGAAAGCCTGCACCGCGAGTAATGTCAGGCTTTTCCTCGGCTGATCGCATAACGCAGGGCTCGGTACCCGATGACGAATTAACATCGCTGCCCATTTCAACCTTTAAATGGCTCACACACAAGCCGCTTTTGCCGAACGTCAACTCCATGATCTTCCAATATGAATCGGGGGACTGCGCTTTGTAGTCGAGCATCAGCCGCGATGAGTTGTTCGCGCTGACCATTCCTGTGCCGCGCCAGCGCATATTTTCGCGCATATCGGCGTCGGCAGCGTCTATAAAAACATTTCTTTCCAGCATGATGACCTCCGTTTTTTATAATTATACACCTTGCGTGCGGACTGGTCAAGCTAAATTTTTTTGCATATTATTATGATTTTAGCATTAAAGCATTGCGCAGCCTTTGGCGCGCCGATAATCGCGCGGAGATATGCCCTCTATTCGGCGAAAAACTATGCTGAAATAATTTCGATCGGGGTAGCCTACCTGTCTGCCTATCTCGGCGATCTCAAGCGAGGCGTTTATCAGCAGCGATTTTGCGGCGGCAATGCGACGGTTGGCAATGTACTCGAGCGGACGCATAGACGTGCGCATTTTGAACACGCGGCAGAAGTGCTGCACCGACACTCCCGAAAGCTGTGCCAGCTGTTCAACTTGAATATCATTTGCATAATTTTGCTCAATATACATTATTGCGCGTGAAGTTATGTCGCCTAGATCTGTCGTACTTTTGTCGCCTGACAGCATTGCCGTGCGCATTGCCATGATGATCTCGTACAGTAATGCAGAAGCATTTTCACCTTGATTTATAGGGTTTTCAGCGCATGAATAAAGACGATTGAACATACTTATAGATCTCGGCATATCAAGCTCATTTGTTTTGTTGAAACTTGAAAATCCCATTTCAAGCATAAGCTGGTCTGCATATTTTCCGCGAAAAACCAGCCAGCGTGTGCACCATTCATCGTCTGATGGATAATACTCATGCGCAGTTTTTGGCGCAAGATAAAAGGCATTGCCGCGTTGTTGCGCGTAAGTTTCTCCTCCGATTTTAAGCACGCCTTTGCCTTTTTCGGTAAAAAGAAATTGGTGTGACGTAAGCCCATTCTCGCGGACGGCGTGATATTCGGGGTCGGAAATGCCGATTCCCGCGAGGTAGAAGGGAAGAGTCGTTTGCCGTGCAAGTACGGGGTAGATTAATCTTGTCATTTGCATCGCTCCTTTATTATTATTTTAGCATAAATTATGGGAAAATGCAATAGCGCATAAATAAAAAATCGCCCTGCCAAAAACAGAGCGATCTTTGATATGCAATAATTTGAAATTATCTCTTTGAGCTAAGTAGTATCGTTTCACTTACTTTTGCTGTTTTTCAAAAAGCGCCGAAATTACGATAAAATCTGCAATTCAGAGCAAACGCTCTTGTTGTAAATTTCAAGTTCTATCGTAACTTGGTTCAACTTTGTTGAACAAAAGTTGAACTGACGGACATGACAATCTCGTCGGTATTCAGAGAATGAAAACTATAATAATCGTGGCGAGGAGAAGCGTTATCCCTCACCCTACCAAATGGAGGTATCTATTATGAGTAGAAATATTCTCGATGAACTTTACGATTATGACCTGTTCCACCTGACCGAGATCGAAGATATGGACGGTTCATACAAGGCTGCCCTCGACAGGCTTGTCAAGGCAGAAGTCGAACTAAAAAAAGCCTATCCCGTTAATGACGAAATCCTCGATGAGTACCAGTCAGCGGATATTGAACTGCATAATCTCTCCAACCGCAATGAGTTCCGCAAGGGCTTCAAGGTCGGCGCACAGCTCGTCCTTGAAATGATAAAGCCCATAAAGTGAGGTGGACGGTATGAGCAGATATAAAAGCGAACATACCGCATACAGCCCACTGAAAAAGAAATACGTTCCGCTGTGGAAGCTTGACACTAACACTGTTACCGTCACCCACTTCAACGCCGATACGCAGACCGAGGAGAGCAAGACCTACAACACCGACTTCATCAGGTATCATCTTCATTTCTCTGACAGCCATTGTCCCGACAGGCTTCGCAGGCTCGTTAATGAAGGGAAAATCATGAAGTACCTTGATGATATGGAACTGAAAGTCAATGATGTTATCTCCCGTCAGGTGGAGCTTTGGAAGCAGACCGACAGTTGTTATCAGAAAGCTGTTTTCGCAAATGATGCTGAGAAAATGCTCGGTCTTGAAAACTGCTTCATAAGTATGGCGAGAGAAGCGGTGTTTGAGTGTATGGTTTATATTTGAGGATCAACGGCTGTGAGTCTGAATACCCAACCGTGTAAATGACAATAATACCCACAAAGAAATTTGGAG
>NZ_JAJCLZ010000049.1 GCF_020559915.1 Ruminococcus sp. 210702-SL.1.03 | reverse complement strand
CTCCAAATTTCTTTGTGGGTATTATTGTCATTTACACGGTTGGGTATTCAGACTCCTTTTCTCATTGAATTACGCTCCGCACTGCGACAGTGTTTTCTGTAATATATCGGCGTAACGCCGTACAGCTTTTTGAATCTGCGGCAGAAATAGCCGATGTTCTCAAATCCCGTTTCCTGCGCTATGGTGCAAACGCTGTTTTCGGTATCAACAAGCAGTTTTGACGCACGTTTCAGTCTGTATTTCACAACGTAATTTATCGGCGAAGTGTGCAGGTATGTCCTGAAAATATTGAGAACACTGCTTTTGCTTATAAGAACTGTTCCTGCAATATCATCAAGTGTTATCTGACCGCTGTAATTATCATGAATATACTGCATCATTATCTGAAGCTTAGCCTGCGTCTGTGCGGAATGCCCGGACACGGGGCCGCAGTCTGTTATCTGTATGCTTTCATATAACAGGCGCCATAGTTTCAGCAGCAGTTCTACCGTTTCCATTTCAGAAGCCGTGCCAGAACCCTGCACAGCAAATACCGACCTCATTGTTTCGATAATGCTGTGGTGCGCTGTTTCTTCGGCGGAAAAAATCACACATTCGGTAGTTGATTCAATTATCGGTCTGATGTATCTGCTGTATATCAGACTGCCCTGCGGCGCAAGCAGAACAGGTGAAAAAACAATGTTCGGAATGATAGCGCTGTCTTCTGCTTCAAACCTGTGTATCACCTGAGAATTTATAAAGATCCCATCGCCCGAGCTTAGAACATACCTGTTTCCACCCACCAGAAAATCAGCCTTGCCATGCTGTACATAAACAAATTCGACCTCTGGGTGCCAGTGCCAGTCGATACAGTGAAAATCGAAATCCCAGATGTCCTCATAATAGTAACTGAACGGATATTCTTCGCTGCCGTGACTTGCAGTTTCACGTAAGGTTTCGTCCGTTGTGATCCTGTCCTTTTTGATTTCATTTTCCATGTTCTCACCCGATTTACGATATTGTGTAATAAAAATGTGATTTTGTGTATTGAAATGTTACGATATTTACTATATAATCTGATTATATCATTTGTCAAGGAGTTTGTCAATATGGCTGTAAATTACAGAAAAACACTTATATCCTGCTATCTTGGATTCATCACACAGGCAATAGCGGCTAATTTCGCTCCGCTTCTATTTCTCACATTTCACAATGGCTATGGTATTCCGTTTGGAAAAATTGCCCTTATCTCGTCGGTATTTTTTGTTACTCAGCTTATCATAGATGTGCTGTGTGCACGTTTCGCCGACAAGATCGGCTATCGGAAATGCGTTATCGGTTCGCAGGTGTTTTCTGCGCTGGGACTTATCGGGCTTGCTTTTCTGCCAGAACTGCTTCCCGATCCGTTTTCAGGAATAATTATAAGCACGGTCATATATGCAATGGGAAGCGGTCTGACCGAGGTACTTGTAAGTCCGATAGTTGAAGCCTGCCCGTTTAAGCACAAAGAAGCTGCAATGAGCCTGCTGCATTCATTCTACTGCTGGGGTTCAGTCGGAGTCATACTCATTTCAACACTGTTTTTTACTGCTTTCGGCATAGAAAACTGGAAGTGGCTCTCTTGTATCTGGGCGATAATTCCACTGGTGAATGTTTACAATTTTTCAGTATGTCCCATTGCACACCCCGTCGAGGACGGCGTGGGAATGCGTATCCGTGACCTGCTCAGAGTGCCGCTGTTCTGGCTTGCGATACTGCTTATGGTTTGTGCTGGAGCCTCGGAACTTTCAATGGCGCAGTGGGCGTCGGCATTTGCAGAATCCGCTCTCGGACTGACTAAATCAGTCGGAGATATTGCAGGGCCGTGTATGTTTGCGGTGACGATGGGCATAAGCCGTACACTCTACGGGAAGTACGGCGAAAAGCTCAATCTTATGAAATTCATGATAGGCTCGGCAATGCTGTGTCTGATCTGTTACATCACTGCCTCCCTGTCGGGAATACCTGTAATCGGTCTTCTCGGCTGCATAATGTGCGGATTTTCGGTAGGTATCATGTGGCCCGGATCTATAAGCATCTGTTCGGGAAAAATACCCACAGGCGGAACTGCAATGTTTGCACTCCTCGCCATGGCTGGTGACCTCGGCGGAGCACTCGGTCCTGCTATTGTAGGAAATGTCACCCAGAATGCAGGTAATGATATGCAGAAAGGTATGCTTTCAGGCTGTGCATTTCCACTGATACTTATGATATCGCTCCTGCTGCTGAACAGAGCCAGACGCAGGAATAACTGATCGTATCCGGCAGGTTTATGAAAAGCTACAATAGAAAAAAGGCACCATGTATTTAAACGTGATGCCTTTTTGTTTTTCATACGATGCCGGCGGTCAATTTACGGATTTCATAGAACCTGTTCTGCATTTCTGAACTGCGACGGGGTAATACTCTCGAACCTTTTAAAAATCTTGCAAAAATAACTGCTGTCACAGAAGCCTGTTTCTTCAGCTATCTGCTCGACAGTTTTCTGTGTTTCCGCCAGAAGCATTTTAGCCGCCTGTATCTTGCGTTTTGTGATATATTCCATCGGTCGGCAGTTCAAGGTCTGCCTGAATAATCTGCACAAATGCTGCGAAGAAACGCCTGCTGCTTTACTTATGGATTCAAGACCGGGCTGTTTCATATAATTCTCGTCAATATAAGCGATTGCCTTCGTTACCGCAGGGGCGATTTGTACACTGCCTTTTCCTTTCGCCGCAAGACGGCTCAATTCAATAAAAAAGCTGTACAGATAGCCCGACGCTCTGAAATTTCCGTCAACCTTGTCAGAGAGAAGCGCATCGTGCATACATCTGAAACAGTGGTCAAGATATGTAATTTCTTCCTTTGGAAGAGGGAAGATTTTCGACTTGTCAAAGCCGAGTGCTTTAAGCATATCAGGGCAGGACTTTCCGGACGGTTTTATCCAATGCGTATCCCAGGATTCGTCCGTTGAATAGTACTCATGCGGACAGCCGGCAGGGATAAAGAATGCGGTGTACGGATTTATTATATGTTTCTCTCCGTTCATTATAAGTACGCCGCTGCCTTTTGTACAATAAAGAGCCTTGGAATAATTGTCACCTTTGTCGCATTTAACATGATACTGCCATTCGTTCAGCCCTACGCTTACCAAAAAGACGGGAAGACTGCTTTCTTTGCTGATTATCGGATAATCGTAGAATTTCAAAATTAATTCACCGCCTGTGCTAAAATCGTTATATCTTAATAATATCATTCATTGACTTGTTTGTCAATAAGCGTTATAATCTATTAAAACAAGAAAGGGTGATTATTTTGAGAACAGTAAAGGCACTCAACGATTTCTGGAGATTCACAAAGCTTCCCGCAGGAATGAATATATCGAAAGACAACGTTATCTCTCCAGAATATGAAGATGCGTCATGGCAGCCTGTTGTACTGCCGCATACATATAATTCTGAAGACGGTGCAGGCAGAATGGCAACTGCAGACGGTGGGGACTACTACCGTGGAACTGTATGCTACCGCAGAAACCTTGCGCTGAGTTTTGAAGAATGCAGCGGAAAAGAACTCTATCTGGAATTTGAAGGTGCTAATACTGTTGCGGAAGTCTATATAAATGGCAGATTTGCAGGAGAGCACAGCGGAGGGTATTCAGCTTTCAAATTTGATATTACGGACTATATATACCCGGACAAAGACAATCTGATAGCTGTTATCGTATCGAATGCTCCCACCGATTATATTGCGCCGATAACCGACAATGGCGATTTCACGAAAATGGGCGGCTTGTACAGGGGTGTAAAGCTTATTGCAGTCGAGCCTGTTCATATTGCTCTGAAAGACAGCGGCTCCTGCGGAGTATATATAACCCCACACAATATTTCAGAAACATCTGCGGATATAGGCATACTTGTCAAGCTGGATAAAGCCGAAACCGCAGAGGCTAAGGCTGTGATATTTGATCCGCAGGGAAAGCCTGTAACGGAGTTTTTCGGCAGAGCGGAAAAAGACAGGATAACGCTTTCGGGAAAAATCAACTGCCCGAAACTCTGGAACGGAGTAAACTCTCCCGCCCTTTATCGTGCGGAGATAACCTTATTCTGCAACGGGAAACCTGTCGATAGCATTGAACAGGAATTCGGAATACGCTCGTACCGCATAGATGCCGATAACGGCTTTTTCCTCAACGGCAAGCCATATCCGCTCCATGGGGTGAACTACCACCAGGACAGTTACGAATCCGGCTGGGCAATGACTGACGCTCAGCGTGAGCGGGATTATCATATCATTCGTGACATGGGCTGTACCGCTGTAAGAATGGCTCACTACCAGCATTGTGACCATGAGTATTCATTATGCGACAGGCTGGGTCTGTGCGTTTGGACGGAGATAGGCATAATCAATAAAATGTCTGCCGATGACAGCGACGCTCATGTTCTTTCAGACGGCTTTGGAGATAACGCAAAACAGCAGCTTCGTGAGCTTATCAGGCAGAATTACAATCATCCGTCAGTTATTGTCTGGGGGTTGTCCAACGAACTTCACCAGATGACCGATGAAATATTCGGGCTTTACAGCGAGCTTTATGAAATTGCCTGCAAAGAGGACGATACAAGGCTGAAAACCTTTGCAGACAATCAGTTTTACGGCAGATTTCTGGAGCTTCCCGCTGATGTGGTCGGGTATAACCGTTATTTTGGCTGGTATAAGGATGCCGGCAGTGCGGAGAATTTCGGCGAATGGCTTGACCTATACCATAATGAAAAGGAAAAGCGCCCTGTCTGCCTTTCCGAATACGGCGGCGGTGGGGCAATTTCGCAGCACAAGGACAATGTGAATTGGGAAAGCGATATAGACCCTGTCGGAGTACGGCATTATGAGAACTATCAGTCGCAGCTGCACGAGATATTGTGGAAACAATTCTCGGTCAGAAAGTACCTATGGGCTGAATTTATATGGTGTATGTTCGATTTTGCGTCCTACGGGCGAGTGGAGGGAGATACAAAGTCGCAGAACGACAAAGGACTTTGCACAAGGGAGCGTATTCCCAAGGACGTATATTTCTTTTACATGTCCGTATGGAGCAGCGAAAAAACCGTTTATATAACTGAACGCAGGCATGAATTCAGGGCTTGTGATGTCCCTTTTGTAAAGGTTTATTCAAATGCGGACGCAGTGGAGCTTTGTATAAATGATGTTTCGCACGGCAGGATATCCCGGTGCGAACTTTCCGATGACGAGAGCACTGTTTTCGTGTGGGAAAATATAAAGATAAAACCCGGCACGAAAAACAAGATATGTGCTAAAGCATATTTCAGCGACGGAACATCAAGGACCGACTATGCATTCTGGACAGGTAAATAAACGTGTCAGTATGTTTTATTCATCATAATAGAGGTCGATTATGAACGTTGTTATTCTGATGCTCGCTGTGACAGCCTGCTATACAATATGCTCGCTGAATGACAAATACGCCGCTGCCAAAGCCAACTTATCGGGCGATGAATTTACATTCCTGATGTGCTCGTCGATGTCGGTGTTCCTTGCTGCAAGCCTGCCTTTCCAGAATCTGAGTTTCAGTTTTACATGGCAGTCGTTTTTAGCGGTATTACTGGTTGCAATGTGCAAAATGCTTGAATTCCAGATGAGCGCACGGGTGCTGAAACAGCTTTCTGCTTTTGAGTTGAAAGCGTGGCTTGGGATAACCCTGTTTGCGTCTTATTTCACCGACATTTTTTTCGGGTCTGAACTCAGTGTTTTCAAACTGATTTGTATATTTGCAACAGCTGCAGGCCTTGTATTTATTGCAAAGTCGTCTAAATGTGACAGTATAAACTATAAACAGATAATTCTGCCGTTGGTGCTGTATCTTGTTTCAAAATATGGGTATGGTCTTGTTATAAAGAGTTTCTCTTCATATGTTTCATCAACCATGCAGCTTCTGCCAGCTATGGTGATAATTTCACTGATAATGCTGCCGAGAGTTCATATCAGGGAGCTTATTAAGAATAATCGAAGTGGCGTTGTTAAGGTAGTGCTCGCTAGAATTCCCAATACGCTCGGAATGCTGCTTGAAAATGTGGTGATATCTATAAGCCTTGCAAATTACTCGTTCATTCAGCCGATGATTCTTGTAACGCTTTTTATTATCGGTCTGATCCGCAGAGAAAAGCGTTCACGGTTCAATTTGATTGGAAGTATTATCTGCATCGTGGGTATAGTGGCTTTTCAGTTGGCGTAAATTTTAAATATTCTGCATCAAATTACTTTTGAAAAGCTTTTATATTTATTACTTCAACCTGATATATTCTTAGTGCTAAATTTCACAGTTCTGAACCACAGATCGAATTTTACTATATGCAGATGTTGCTGCAATGGGATAAAAGTAGCTCTTTATGGAAGCGACACTAAGGTTAGAATGGTAAAATAACAGAGCCGCAGGACTGCTCAAATTTTAATAAGCAAGTCATGCGGCTTTTTGTTAATTTTAGGAATAATTTAAAAGTGCACACCCCTTGCCGAAAATGCACACCCTTACGACATTTCGTTAAAAAGTTTTTAGGTAAAAAATAGAAAAGGCTCTGCTGTGACCGTTTTTTAGTCATCGCAGAGCCTTCTTTTGTTAAATTGTGTTGACAAATCCCATTAAACAAGAACTTTCGGATAAAGAAAACGGACACCAATCAAGATACGCATTGATTTTGTCAATAAAACTTGACACATTGACCGCAAGGATTTGAAGTTAAGC
>NZ_JAJCLZ010000048.1 GCF_020559915.1 Ruminococcus sp. 210702-SL.1.03 | reverse complement strand
CTGCTTAACTTCAAATCCTTGCGGTCAATGTGTCAAGTTTTATTGACAAAATCAGAAGAATGAGCGAGCAGTTTCAGCATTATTCAAACAGCCGATATGTGATCTGCAATCTGCACAGCTTTTTTCAGCACGGACATTATGAGATAAGAGCGTACAATGGTTCTCTTCATGCAGGAGAGGTAAGAAGTCAGATAGTTTTGGCACTTGCTATTTCAAATGCGGCAATGACAAAGAAATACTGTTCTCCTCACGTTTCTCAAAGCGATAATATGCGGTACAGCTTTAGGGTATGGCTTCTGAACCTTGGGCTGATAGGAGATGAATTCAAAAATTGCAGGGCACATCTGCTAAAACATCTTGAGGGGGACATAACCTGGCGACACCCGGAGGACGGGATTGCTGCAAGGGCAAGGCTAAAAGAAAAACGAGAGCTTGAGAAACAAGCCGCCCGTGAGCAGCGTAACGAGCCTGTGTGCCATTCCAATGATGAAATCGAGTGTATACCCGATGAAAACAACGAGCCGTCAGAATGCGAATATGACGGCATTGAAGAACTTGAAATAAGTATGTAAAATTGCAAAGGAGTTTTTATGGAATACAAAAGATTATACATCGCTTATGGCAGCAACATCAATCTTGAACAAATGGCAAACCGCTGCCCAAATTCAAAGGTCATCGGTAAAGAAATGCTGAAAGGCTATGAGCTGGAGTTCAGAGGTGTTGCTACCATTGTGCCAAAAGAGAACGCAGAAGTTCCTGTTCTCATATGGGAGATAGACGGTCGAGATGAGCACAGTCTTGACAAATATGAGGGCTTTCCGAACTATTACCGCAAGGAACTTTTTGAGATAGATGTTAATGGCGAAAAGAAAGAGTGTATGGCATATTTGATGAACAGCGGTCACATCTCGCCGCCGATGAGCTATTATTACAACGTCATAAAGCAGGGCTACGAGGCAAATGGTATGGATACAAGCTATCTGAGAGCAGCACTTGAAAAGTCGGTTGGCGAACAGTATTTTGATGAAGAGATGGACGAGGAATTTGACGAAGATGATGATCTTCAGATGAAGCTTTAAGGAGATTGATTAAATGAGATACAAGGATTTTTATGTGAGAATTACGCCGAACAGTTCTATTCAAAGAGTGGATAAGACGGGAAATGAGGTTCTCTGCGACGGGTTTACGATACAGATCTTTGTGGATGAAGAAGAGCATAGCGAAATCGACAATTTTTCTGCTGCGGTGGGGTTTGAGATACTTGAGGACAGTTTGGCTGAGGCGGAGCAGTTGGCGAAGGATTTTATTGATTGTGAGGGGAAGAAAAGCACGTAAAATGTGGGGATTTTAATAAGAAGTGAGGTGAAAATCGGCTTGATGACAAGTCTATATTCTTATGCAATTTGTCGAAATATGTCATAATAATGTATATATTTGAAAACGTGCACAAAACTATGGTTTCCTGATTGTGCAATAGATAGAAAATGCGTTTTGCTTGTTCAAATGGCACGAATTCTATTGAAAAGATGTTGTTAAATGGTGTATAATTATGCTAGAAAGTAGCTTTTGTTTATAATTGTAATAAATCTATTGCATATGTCTTTTTTGCTGTTATGTTAGTTGGTGTCGCATGAGTGTTCATATGAATTATACTTGAGATGCACATCTATTTCAGTCGTCAGCATTTTCTGCTTAGTTTGTCGAGAAAATCTTAGTTTTTTATAATAGGGTATAAATTAGAGAGATGATCGCTAATTTCTTATCTTGCTAATAACTTTTTTCTATTATGAGGTGGAAAATCAGTAATCAAATAAAGCTACGTTCGAAATATTTGGTATAGATTAGTGTGCTGAAAATACTGCAACAAAAAGAGGTTGAGAATTAGTAAATGTTAAAAATCAAATTATTACCAGCGGGGTATGGAGATTGCATTCTAATTTCTATTGATAGTGTAGAGAATGTAAATATACTTATAGATGGTGGATTATCTGAAACATATGATAAATATTTGAAGAAAGAAGTAGCTCATATACTTGCGTTGAATCAGAAGCTAAATTTGGTTATAAGTACTCATATGGATAATGATCATATTTCAGGATTAGTAAAGCTATTAAATAGTAGTTATTCAAAATTAATAAATGAGATTTGGTATAACGGATTGATACAGGTAGTTGATAGTCGGTTTTATTCTAAGGAAAAAGACGAATATACGAAAGAAGATATTAAGATTATTGACAAAATTATTTCTCAAGGTGTTATTTCTGATTCACAACAAAAAATAGGAATAAACAGTGGTATGTCCCTTGGTGTGCTTATTACAAAGAATAAAATTGCATTAAACACAATCACTTCAGGCAAACTTATCTGCGATAATACGCTATATGATCGATACGAAATCGCTAAAAATATTTATATTTCAGTAATAGGTCCGTCAATAGATGATATTGTTCTTCTTGAAGACCAATGGAAAAAAGAAATGGTCTCCCAGAATTTCATGTTTAGGGTAAATAATAAAATCAAAATGACAGAGGCCTTTGAATATCAATTGATGCGAATTAAATCGCACTATAGTCCGGAAAGCTATAAAATTTGTGGGGATGGTGATTTAAAAAAATATATAGGTGATTTGTCCGAGACCGACGGTTCAATTGTAAATAAAAGTTCAATATCTTTTATTCTTGAATACAATGAAAAAAAGTTTTTATTCTTAGGTGATTCAGTTATAGATGAAAGATTTTTATCTAAGCTGAAAAAAATTGTCGGCAATCAATATCATTTTTCGGCCATAAAGTTACCGCATCATGGTAGTCGATTTAATATCACACATGAATTTATTCATAGATACACAGCCGATGAATATTACTGCTCCACAAATTCGAAAAAATACAATCATCCGGATTTAGAAACACTTGCTGCATTAATTTGTGAAAATACTAAATTTAAAAAAATTATTTTTAATTATCCTATAAAAAAAGCTCTTTTTCTTGATAAAACTCAATGGAAGAATAAATATAACTATGACATTGTTATGGGCGACGAGAAAAATACAATTGAAAGGAATTTTTTATGAAAAAACTTATTGTGGGTCAAATAGTAATAAACGAAAAGGTTGTAGGAACAGGCTTTCTTGTTAGTCCTGATATTGTAGTAACAGCTAAACACGTTGTTTTTATTCCTGACGAAGTGGTTTCAGATTCTTATGAAGAAAAAGAAGTTGTATTTAGAGGGCTCGATAATTATGACATAAATGGGGAAACTATGAATTTAGTTGAAGCGATAAATAAGAGAATTGATTGTGTTTTTATTAAGTTAAATGAAAATGCAACGAATGATTTAGTTTGTGATTTAATTTCTGCCAATAATGAAATTGAAGGATTTAACTGTAGAGTAGTTGGATTTCCAAAACTCACCAAAGGAGAAACTGTTTTATATGGGAAGATTACACATAAGTCTGATGACGACAATCTATTATTGAGTATCAATGAAGGAAGCCGTCTGCAAAATTATGAAGGATTATCAGGCTCTCCACTTTTAATTAGGGGAAATATTGTAGGCATTGTTGTTGCACAAAATAGTAGTGAAGAAATTAAATCAATTCCTGTAAGTTACATAAAACAAAATTTAGATTGTAGTAAAATACAAATAATTAGTAGAAAAATCGCTGCTATTCATGAAGGATCTCTAAACATGGATATATTTAGAGATGATTTTAGACAAGTTATTTCCATGGTTGGCCCCAGATACAGTAAAACATTAAATGTAAAAACAGGTATATATAGTTATTTGTGCTCGTTACTAAAAAAAGATGAGTCTTTAGAAATATTGAAAAAAATACAATTGAATATAAATCAATGCGTTACATGTTTATTAAATTACTTAAAAGATGATTCGTTAAGTTACAATAGTAATGAAGAAATCAGTATTATTATTGATAAATTACAAAATTACTGCCAGTATTTAGATGACAATGAGAATGTTAAGGTAGATGAATTGACAAGGATAAATAGTAGTTTAGTTGAATACAAAAATAAACTTGTAAATATTTTTGAGCTTGAGAAAAATCAATTTGAGATAACACATGGTAAAGGAACTTATAACAACAAAAGTTGGAGAGGTTTTATGGCAACGTATAATTCAATTAATCCAACTTATTATCTAGATGAATTGAATTCTGCTATTAAACAGATTCCGTTAATAATAAAATTGTTAAATACTGATCTTATTTCAGGTACAGAAAAAAGTGCTATTTTAATTACTGGGAAAGGTGGAATAGGTAAAACTCATTTACTTTGTGATATAGTAAATGAATTTATAAGTAAAGATATTCCAGCTGTTATTTTGCTTGGAGAGATGTTCAAGAGTCAACAATCCGCTGATAATGTTATATTAAAACGTTTTAATTTTAATGGAACTATTGAGGATTTCTTTACAATATTAAATGAATATGGAATACAGAACAATGTATATGTACCAATTTGTATAGATGCAATTAATGAAGTGAATGATAGTTCATATTGGAACATCAATTTGCCGCTTCTTACAGCCAAATTAGAAACATTTTCGAATATCAAGATTATTATTAGCTGTCGTACACTGTATCTTAAGGAATATCTTGAAAATGAAAAGATAGAAAAGTATTTGAAACTACAGCACGATGGGTTTAGTGAAATGGAAAGCGAGGCACTTAGGGAGTTCTGCGTGTACTATGGTGTGAATATTAATTATAATTCTGTTTTTGTCCCAGAGTTTATGAATCCACTATTCTTAAAAATGCTTTGTGAAATTGCAAAAGAAAAAGATGATAAGACAATTGTTGTGGAAGATATTCATAAATTAATGAATGATTTTTTTGATTTAAAAAATAAGGCAATCACAAATAAATATCCTGAATATTTTTCAATTAGAGACAATGTTGTACCTAAGATATTAATTTCTGTTGCTAAGTTAATGGCAGATAATAAAAGATATTATATCCTATGGAATGAATTAAAAGACTTAGTAAAACAAAGATTGGCTGAAATGGACATCAAAGAAATTTCGTCTGGGCTAATCAAACAAATAATATCCGAAAACCTCTTGCGAGAATCTGACGACGATGATTCTAAAATAACATTTGCTTATCAAAAGTTTTTTGAATACTATTATGCCAAAACACTATCCAATAACGATGAGAAAACAATTTTTAATGCTGTGATAAATAATGAAATTACTCTTGGAACCCTTGAAATGATTCAAATATTATACTTTCAAAATAATAAAGAAGAACTTATTAGTAAGTTAGATAATAAAAGAGACGCAAAAGTATTAGATTCATTTATTAGTGGACTTTATTGGAGAAAGCCTGATGAAGTAAATGAAAAAACTGTAATTGAAATAAAGAAAGCTATTACTTCTCTCGATGAAAATGTTAGAAGAAGAACAATAATAGGATTATTAGCAGTTTCGCTAAAAAATAACTTTATATTTAATGCTTCTTTTTTACATGAAATATTAAAAAACATGATACCCTATCAAAGAGATCTTTTTCTATATCCTATTATTCTGGATCAATATGATCAGGAAAAAGTAATTTCAGATTTATGTGAAAGAGCTATAAATATGGAAAAAAACTCTATCTTCAAAATAGAAAATGTTTTTTTATGGGAAATTGTTCTGTGCTGGTTTACTGGCAGCAATGATATTATGTTAAGAGATAAGGCAAGTAAAGGTTTACTGAATTTATTCAGGCTTTATCCTGAAACTATAATAAAAATTATCTATGATTTTAAGGATGTTGATGATGATTATATACATGAGAGAATATGGCAGTCAGCTTATTCAACTATAATATTAATTAAAAATTATGATTATTATATATTAATTTCTAACTATATTAAGTCCAACATTATTTCCTTAGATAAATGGCCACAGAATGTTTTAATACGCGATTATTTAAGAAATATTTTTGAATTTGCTTACTACAATGGGTGGTGTGGTGAAGAAGACGTTTCATGTGTTAGACCAAAATATCACAGCCCAATTCATCAAGTCAATTATGATTTTATCAAAAATAATAAAGATTTGGATATACGCCTGTTTTGGAATTGTCAGGAAAGTGATTTTGTAAAATATACTATTCCTTTTGATGTTGAAGACTACAGTATTAATAAAGAAGATGTTGGTGCTATGATTTATGAAGACATGATCCGAAGTGGTTATGAAATTTGCCAAAAATATGATAAGTATATAGACTACAAATATGGTTCATTAAGATCACGGGATGAAAAAGTAGAAAGAATAGGAAAGAAATATCAAAAGATATATTTGTATCGTGAAATGGGTAATATATTTGATAATTATACATATGCTCCAAGATATAGTTACGATGATTACAAAACCATTGCACCAGAACAAGGAAATAATTTCAGAGAAATAGATCTTACAAGGCTATCTCGTGTTAATGATTTTAAAGGTCCTGAATTCAAATATCCTTTTTATAGGTGCCAGAAATCAGAAGATATGGCATGGTTTGAAAAAGATGATATAGAAGAGTACATTTTAGAATTTATAGAATATTCCTTTAATAAAGAAGAATATTATATGCTTCAAGGGTATTTATCAACTAAAGAAACATGTGATAAAGAATATCGTGAAGTGTGGGTACAGGTAAGGACATACTTATATCAAAAAAATACTAAAGAAGAATTACTTTTATGGTTTAATAACAAAGATTTTGATGGTCGATGGATGCCAGAAGGTTACGGACAATTATACGAATGTTGTATTGGTGAATACCCTTGGAGTCCTACTATGATTAATTATTTTTCACAGGATGATGGTTTCAGTTTCAGAGAGAAAACTTCACCACCGTGTCAATTGATTACAACGGTTAATGATTTTTTAACTGAAAAGGATTCTTCTTTTTGTGAAATAAATGATGATAATTCATATATGTTTCCAACTAAACAATTATTTGATATGATGAAACTATCGTGGAACGGTCTGTTTGGATATAACTCAGAAGGCAAAACTGTAATAATTAATGCAGATAATAATACCATATTTATAGAAAAGAATTACCTTATAAATTTTCTGAAAAATAACAATTTAGATGTTGTATGGACTGTTCTCGGAGGAAAGCAAAAAGTAGGTAGTACATTGTTAGGACGAAAATATCCTGGAAGTAGTTCGTTTAGTTTTACATACAATTTAACTGAATGTTGTGAATTAAAGCGTAACCATAAAATCTATTGTATAAATAATACAATAAAAAATAAATGACTGAATTATATATACTACCACATTTACTACAACTGTGCGTCGCTTGGTTATATCTTTATACTTAGATTAAATAGAACCGTGTCATCTACTCCATAGCCTCACCATACTGCGTTCATGAGGTCGGCTTTACTATATCGGGCAATCGTACATCCATTTGGTATCAAAAAAACAAATTGGTGAGACCAAATGGATACTCACCTTAAAAAGCCCGTATTTACGGGCTTTTTTGATGTTTAGAAAGCGAAAAATTTTAGTGTAAAACCGTGGATGCTTTTCACCGGTTTTCACGAAAAAAAGGGAGTCGAACCCTACACAACAAAAAATATCGAACATAA
>NZ_JAJCLZ010000047.1 GCF_020559915.1 Ruminococcus sp. 210702-SL.1.03 | reverse complement strand
ATGTATTTAATTGCTCGTGGTCTTTAAGAACAGCCTTGATTTTCTCTGTTTTTTGCGGACTGTCGCTGTAGGTACAGCAGTCGTATTTCATTTCGGCAAGCTTGAAGATCTCAGATTTTATTCTTTCAAAATTGATCTGAGATACATCGGTCATCCGATTTATCTCATTCTGCTGACTGACTATGTCTGATGTCGGGGAATATGTGCTGACCTCTCCGCCGCATTCAATTAAACTTGGGTTTGCAGCAGCAGAGTTCAGAACAGTGATCACTGCTCCCATTATCATCTGATCTGTCATGCGATATTCAAATTTAAAGCAGTCGGGGTTTTCACAATTCCAGTATTCACGACCCTTGCCGTTGGTTTTTCTGAAAACCTTTTCTCCGCATTCGGCGCAGTATGTAACCTTTCGGATTTCCGATAGGTCTTCTGAAATTGTGCAAAGTGAATTTGCTTTTCTCACTCGCTTTTCATTTGCTTGTCTGAAGATATCCTCATCGATCAACTGCGGATATTTGTCAGTTCCCAGATACTTTTCATTTTCTATGATCCGCTTGACCATGTTTTTGTTCCAATGATCGGAATCACTGTTGTATCGGATTTTTTCGGACTCCATAAGCTTTGCAATCTGCAAAAGACTTTTGCCATTAAGATATTCGCTGAAAATTGTTGCAACTGCGTAAACCTCTTTAGGCTCGGTGGTTATTTCGCCGTTTTTCATGCAGTAGCCGAATGGGATTACTCTGTTTTTGAGCATATTAATTTCACCTCCGAAAACAACAATACCATAAAGCCTTTGAAATAGCTATATCCAAAGGCAATAAATTTATGATGTAGAAATTGTCTATTTTATCTTCTCATTAAATTTTAAACCGCCGATTAAGTGAAATTCCAGCTCATGCTGATTTATCACAACGATCTTTTCAACTATGCCCTCAAACGTCGACTCGTCAAATTCTGTTATTGGATTACTTTGTTTTTCAAAAAAGTCTATCAGCATTTCTATTTGGTCAATTGTTTCGTCCTCGTCATCGGAACGGGTAAGCTTTTTCAGTTCGGCCTGCAGCTTATTGATTTTTGCTGTAAGCTCCGTAGTCTGCTCAATGTATTTTACCTCGTCCAGAAACCCTTTGGTTTTCAGTCTTGCAAGGACGTGTGTCTGTTCACGAAGCTTGGCGGTTTGCTTGTGAATGTCCATTACCTGAGTTTTACTGCTGAGTTTTCGGAGTTTCAGATCATGCAGCGCTGTTTGAAAAGGTACAAGGATTTGTTTGTAATTGTACCAAAGTTTATTGCATAATCTGATAAAAGCAGAGTGGATATTATCTTGATTTATTGGTTTTACCGAGCACTTTTCTATTTCATCGGTATGAAGTCTGCAAACCCAATATATTTTTCCTCTGCAATTTTTCATACGGAAAGTAGTTCCGCATTCACCGCATTTGATTTTCTTGGACAGTATATTACCGCGGCTTTCATTCCGCTTATTTTCACCCCGAAGACGTATTAATTCCTGCACTCTGTCAAATACATCTTTTGAAATGACGGCTTCATGACATCCGGTGTAATAATACTGAGGTAATTCTCCTCTGTTCGGCAAATTTTTACGAGGCAAAACGGTTGTTGTAAACCGTTTCTGAAACAGCTGATCTCCGATGTATTTTTCATTTTTAAGCATAACTCTCACGGTAGGTCCTGTCCAGTGGCATGATCTACCTCTTTTTCCAATTCCCATTTCATTTAACATCTGAGCGATTTTTTCACTTCCGTATCCGTTCAGATACCAATCAAATATTTTTCTGACTATCCGGGCTTCATCCTGATTTAAGATCAATTCACCGTTGACAAGTTCATATCCAAACACCGAGTTGCACATTTTCATTGTGCCGTTTTCCATTCGCTTTTTTATGCTCCACCGCATATTCTGCGAAATCGAAGTCGATTCCTCCTGAGCCAGACCGCCCATTATTGTTATCATCATTTCATCGGTCATATTAGCTGTATCGATATTCTCTTTCTCGAAAAACACCGTAATACCAAGAGATTTCAGTTCACGAACGTTTTTCAGACAATCTTTAGTGTTTCGGGCAAATCGGCTGATAGACTTGGTGTATATCCTGTCTATCCTCCCTTTGCGGCAATCTTTTATCATTCTCTGAAACTCGTCACGCTTGTCCTCACGGGTACCTGTTATACCCTCGTCGGCGTACAGATCGATCAGTTCTTCCGTTTCGGAGTTCTCAAAAAACTGACTGTAGTATCTTGTCTGAGCCATAAAGGAATTAAGCTGATCTTCGCTGTCTGAACTTACTCTGCAATATGCGGCACAACGGATCTTCGTATTTTGTTCTTCTGTGATTGTCGGCTGTATTACCGTTACTGTCGGCATTTCCTCACACTCCTTTCAACCAACAAGGATACCACAAATTTTTTAGGAATGGTATCATCAAACTCAATGAATTTCTTTGTCCGAATCTGTGCAGTTTTCATGTTTGTCTGCTTGCCCTGCCGCTGTGCAAAGACACATTGCGGTCATGCCGATAAAAGCTCCGACAAACAAGCCAATAAAAAATCCTAACATCTTAATACCTCCTTAAGCTGCATCTTTTGACGATACAAATTCTTTGTAAATATCTTCTGTGTTTCTGCGGTTGAAATTCTGTTTTTCGGTAGTTTCAAGAATTTCATCAAGCTTATCGGCAAACATTCTTGCCATAAAATCGCCGTATTCTGCTTGTCCGAATTTAGTCATCAAAATCCACTCCTATACTTATTTTCATTGCCTCATCGATTTTATTTATTATCCCGCTGTCCAATGAGCCTATATAGCTCCGAAGTCTGCTGCGGTCTATTGTCCTAATCTGCTCGGCAAGAATGACCGAATCTTTAGGCAGTATTTTTGAATTTCTTATGCAGATATGCGTAGGAAGCTTGTTTTTCTTAACTGTTGACAGCGGCAGAACCACAAGCGTGGGACTATGCCTGTTTCCGATATTGTTCTGAACCACCAGCACGGGACGAACACCGCCTTGCTCAGAACCGACTACGGGATCTAAATCTGCGTAAAAAATATCTCCTCGTTTGATCAGCATTTCATTTCGCCACCTTTTGCGGAACTTCAAAGCCTTTTTTGTTCCTAACGCAGTTATGAAACGGGCAGAAAAGAACATCAGCATTCTTGTCATACCACACACAACCATAACATGGGTGTTTGTTTGATAACCTGACTGTTGGTACAGGAATGTTTACTCCAAATTTATAAAAATCTGATTTCTCAGGAATATCGTTATCTTTCATATATCAGCCTCCTGACCTTTTATTTTTATATGTAACAGGCGGTCTGCAAAAGAATGCAAACCGCCTTATTAATTCGTTTTGCCTTCGTCTGATTCGTAAGTTTCAGACGAATTTCCGTGATATTTATCCTAGATACCCGTCACGGCGGAACATCGGGAACGATGAACAGCTTATTCATCTCATGAGCCTCTCACTCCACTATGGTTCTCATAGAGCCGCCCCCATTGCTTGAGTCTGTGGCTGGGCGGAAGTATCATTATCCTCCTGCGTTTCATCGCCTGCTTTGGTTGCTGTCCAAAGGTCTGAACGTCATATTGATCGCTCGCTCAACTGAGGTCGTGGCGTATGGTTCATGCGGCTGCCGAGATTTTATACCGGCCGCAGGATTAACGTTTTCCCGATGCTGTTATTCTGTTGTCAAGATTCTCAGGGATTTGGATCGCTCCTTTTTCCCTTTCACCTTGTAGCCGATGAGAACACCCTTTTTATGCGTTTGAAAATTGACTTCTTAAAATTTCAGCAATTTTATCAATTACGCGGGATATATTCGACTGATTTCTTAGTAAAATTGACGAAATTTCATTTTGAGTGTACCCGTCAAATATGTACATTGTAAAAGCTTCACGCCAGATTTCCGGCAAGGACATGATCTGCGAATACACTTCCATGTCCTCAATCTCATCGATCCAGCCATAACGATTGTTTGTCGAATAATCATCATAAACCGTCAGCGTTCTGCTGTTTGAATTATCAAACAGTCCAACTGTTTTTTCTCTGTAACGCCGATTGGAGTTGAAAACCTCACGGTCAAACTCATAAATTTCCGCTATCTGTTTCTCAGTCATCCCTGCTTTTCTGTACTCCTCAGCGGTTTTCTGCCACTGTTCTTTAAATTTCTTTTCCTCCAAGCCATGATTATAGCTCATATTTTTACCTCCGTTTTGATTTTTCGTTCTGAATCAAAACGAAGGCTTATGGGTATTTGGCAATAAAACATTGCCAATAATTAAAAATGGGCATAAAAAAGACCTTTCTGCTTTTAAAACAAAAAGGTCTGTTAAGAAAAAGGAGTATAACTTTCGGCTTTAAAAGCTTTTGTTATACTCCTCATGTTATATTATTCCAATAAGTTAGCCATCGTTAAAATCATAATTTAAATTATAACTAAACTCATATTCCCCATAATTGGAAGAATAAATTCTTATATAGTACCTACCAGGTTCTAAATCGTACTCAATAGTTTCTATTTCACCACGACAGGTAGTATAAGATAGAGTTTGCTCTCCATCTGTACCAATCAATCTTATTTCGTATTGAAATGGCTCTGGTGAATTTGTGTTTATTATGATATGCTTCCTTTCATTAATATTAAACATATACCAATCATATTGATCGTATTCTTTTTTATCGTTTACAAAGCCTATAGAACCATTAATTGTTTCATCAGCTTTTGTTTCAATTGAATTTTGATATGTATTATTAGGTTCACTGTCCAAATTTTTTATTTCAACAGAATTCATCTGCAATTGATAGCCGCCATAGTTTTCCAAACACTCTATACGAATATAGTAGGTTCCTGATTGTAGCGGACAAATAAGCTTAATTTCTTTATTCTTGCCGTAATCGCTATATATTTCTGTTGCGCCATCAGAAGCAATGACAAATATCTTTGCTTTTAAATCTGAATCCATAGTAAGATTAAAGGTATATAATTGAAAAGAATTCAAAATTAGTTTATAAAAATCATCAGTATCGGTTTCGTTAGGCTGGTTACTTTTATATCCTATATGGCCATTTAAAGTATTGGATTCAATCAGTTTAGCATTTTGATATGGTGAATTTATTTCCTCATCTTTACTATATCCGCTTGTACTAAATTGACTATTTAAAGAATATGTACCTGATTGCTCATAGGATATTTTTATATAATATTCACCCGCTTGGATAGGCGTGTTAAGATTTAGTATGCGATCCTGTCCGCAATCATAATTAAGTCTATCATTTCCATTGATACATATTAAATTAATATTGCAATACACTCCAGCAGAAGCATTTAACGTTAATGATAATAAACCGTCTTCGGAAATATTTATAATATACCAAACACAATTATCATTATCCTCTGAATATGTAAAAGTTTTTTCATATGTTTCACCTATTGTCAGCGATATAGCATCAATGTAAGTATTACCGCTTTTTTCTGTAGGGGGTTCAGTTGTAGTGGTATTATTAGTAGTAGTGGTAGTAGTTTTCGTTGTTGAAGCGGTGGTAGTCTTATTAGTAGTGCTTGATGTTGTTACGACCTCAGAATATGATGGTTCGTCATAATATTCTTCAGTATCTTCATCAAATATCGGAGAAGATATCCACGGAAATATAAATGTTAAAATCGTTATTACTGTTGTAGCAACATTGGTTATTATTCTACCCCATTTCCGTAAATCTTTTGATGTTTGAATCGTTTGGAATTCTTTTTAATACAAAATTTACTATAATTGCAATAATAATTATTACCACTATTCCTGCAATTCGTGCCATAATTTCTTTTAACATATATATCACCACTTTTTTGTTTTATTACACTCTAACAATTGTATCATACCATTTTAAGACAATATATTCAACTTCTTTACCCGAAATAAATTTATTCGACGTAAACTGTAAGGCTTGTTCTTGATTTATTAATATTTTCTTTTTGTAATTAAATAATGAAAATTCGCAGTAATATTCTTAGTTTCAAGTGAGAGAAAAATGGGACTGTTGAGCACACGCTGCAGCAGTCCCATGATTATGCATATTAATATGATATTTTTAGGTAGTCAAAAATCATGCCGATTGTAAAAAAGATACCACTTTCCACTCATCATTAATTTTTTCAAAGTATAGTCTATCAAGGATGGATCCGTCTGTAACTATTTTACATTCAATTCTATTGCTGCTCGATTGCATAGAACAATCCTTAGTAAAAAATACAATAGCCTTATCTTCACTACATAGGCATTGCACATCCACGCTGATTAATTCAAAATCGAACTTATTTCCTGTATTATTTGGATTCAGTCTTTTAAAAATATCATTAGAAACAATGGTTGTATATTGATCATTAAATCCATTATTATAATAGGAATCCAAAATCATATTTTTTGCTAATTCTTCTAAAAGATTTTTTTCATCGTCATCTATAAATATATATAATTTTCTTAAGTCCGATACTTCAAGATATTCAGCATCAGATATCGATGTTGATGAACCATCATCTAGATTAACGATACAAGTTAATTTGATTATTACACATACCAATAAGATTATAATAAAAATGCTAGAGGCTACACAAATTATGTTTTTTCTCTTCATGCTGGAACCCTACCGTTTAAGCAAACAATGATGACATTTGTATAATCTTCATTTTCGTCAAATGTTTCTGATAGTTTCTTGTTCCATCTTGGTTTGGTATGACCAGCATAAAGAATCTCATCTTTCTGCACACTGGATATTATTGCTGTATGTGTTGGTCCTTTTTCTTTACAAAAGTAAATCAAATCTCCCATACGTATATCATATTTGGATATAGCTTCCTCAATAGATTCATCTCTACCTATAGATACCTCATACATCGCGTATTCTTCAGAACGAAAATAGTTATAATTATCAACTACAACAGACCATGATTTAGTCCAGCCATAATCCCATGTTCCTGTATGAGAAAATAATCCATGAATATGCGATGCTAAGCCTTCAGCTTTCCCAAAAAACCAATCATTATTCATTTTAAATCCACCTGCACATAAACATTGAGAAGCAAAATTAGTACAATCAGTCATTTTATCGCTTAATTCTGAAAAGATAGGATACTCACTATAATTGTACTTTTCACCAACTGTGTCATAATCTCCGGACCACTTCTTCATGTAATCATATACGGCATTTCTATCATATGATTCATTTACAATCCAAGGTTCTAAGTCATACTTATCATAAATATCATCTCCATCAGAATCCTTAGAAAATGGTGATGATACATATAGTATTAATGGATCGGTATAACCTGTATATATCACTTCTTCGTGATCTAAAAGACCATCACCATCTGTATCTGCATCGCAAGGATTGGAATGAATCGGCAATATTTCAGCGTTTAAAAAAACTTTCCATATTGTACTTGGAGCATATTTTAAATATGTCTCTAAAACATTTCTAACATAAAATTTATTGCTTGCTTTCTCTAAGCAATCCTTAAAAGTTGGCAACTGAATATTGCCATCGTTATCCCATGTAATAAGCCCACTTTCAGTATCAACTTCTTGCCAGTCTGTTAAATCATCATTATCTGAGTTTGCTCCGTTATTAGGGTCTAAAATATTTTTTAGGGTTATCGTTTCCCAATTTGTTGGCAGTACGGCTTTAAATTCAACATGAGGTGGAGCAACATTACCCACAATATGATTATAA
>NZ_JAJCLZ010000046.1 GCF_020559915.1 Ruminococcus sp. 210702-SL.1.03 | reverse complement strand
TTACACCGACTACACCGCCGAGCACTCCGCCTACTGACACACCGCCTGCAACAGGCACGGCAGCAGTAAGCGTGATAGTTACGCTGGGTGCAGTTTGCATTTTAATTCTTTCAAAGAAAGAAAAGAGCAGTAAGTAACTGCTAAAAGGGCTAGCCGCTAAGAGCGGCTGCTCTTCATGAGCGCCGAAAAATGAGTTCGGCGTTGATGAGGGGGAATATATATATTAGGAGTGTGCTTATGAAAACGATCTACATAATCAGCCGCGTGCAGATGAAAAATGGTCGGGAAAAGGAAAAGTTGATAGGTATTTATCCGACTGATAGATATACTATTGACACGGAGCTGATGAATTGGCAATAAGCAGTTTGCCTATAGGCAGATCTATATCATAAACATGACAGAAACGCTTTGAAGAAATTCAAGGCGTTTTTTGTTTTTAGATAATTTCTGCCTATAGGCAGAAACGCAGAAAGGGGTGAGGATCCTGATGATCGACAGTTCGTAGAGAATGCTTAAATCACTAAAACAATATTGGAGGATAATATTTATGGGAAGAATCAAAGCGTATACACAGTACATAAGCAAGATCGTTAACCTTGATTACCCATCACGCAGAGCGCCATACTTTTCTATTCCAAAAGAATTGCAAGAGCAGTATGACTTTGTGATCGGGCAGATCATTTATCAGTGGACACAGGACGGTTACACGTTTTTAAGCAAAGAAAAACCGAAAAACAAAAATTGTGTCGAAACTAAAATGAATGCTGCCAGGCGGGTACGATTTCTGCGGCAAAGCGTGTCGCAGGAAAAAATGATGAGCATGGATGGCGGAGCGTATATTCGTTTCTATGATCTCGAACCATCTGCAAATGATGATCTAAATATTACTACTCCAATTTTGGGTTACAAACTGCTATGGCTGCGTGACAATTGTGTTTTCTGTCATTCGGAATCGGATCTTATTACCTTTAACGGAAATTGTATATGCGGTCATTGCTTGAAACAATTGTTGCAAACATTTAAAGATATGTTGTAAGAAAGGATAATTATTTATGGAAAAAGACGTTATTATTTCTGTTACCTCGTATGGAGTTACAGAAAACGATAAAGGAATTGTTGGATACGCAAGAATGGTCTTTGAAGGCAAATATGCTGTCAATAACATTGAGATACGCGAAAATGCAAGTGGTGAGCTGTACACCAAAATGCCGCACTATCAGAGCAGAAACAGCAGCGGCAGACTGGAAGATAGAGATGTTTTCTATGCTAAAGACAAGGAGGTCAGCAACATGATCTCCGGTGCGATCATCGAAGAATACAGCTACACTAAGCAGCATATTTCGACCGGCAGCTATAAAATGTTGGAGGATAAAAAGTTTGAGATAAGCGATGTTGTTGTAAGACCTTTTTCGTCAGAAAAAAATGATAAAACCCGTGGAGCGTGCGATATTGATTTCGGCGATTTTAAAGTGCGCAACGGATATATGTCAGAGCTGCCAAACGGTCAAGGAAAGCTCGTAACTAATTTTCAGGCTCAGAAGCGTGTGCTTTTTGACAGCGAAACAAACGACGGCGTAGAAAAGTGGGTCAACAATTTCGCACCGGTAAATCATGAAGCATCCGAAGAGCTGAGAAATGCAGTAACAAAGGCATATAATGCTCATATTTCGCGTGATGCAGCTCAGACAGAAGTTAAAACGGAAGAGGTCGCAAGACCCAAAAGTAAATTTGGAAGAAGATAAGCTATTGTAGAAAAACACTGTGCGGTAAAGCCTATAGTCTGCCTATAGGCAGAGCCGCATTATTTTTTAGAGAGGAAAAAGTTATGGCAAAAATAGATAACCTAAAGGAGCTGCGCACTAAAGCGTTAGTTGAATTGTGTCAAAGTAAAGAATATACCGATTTTCTGAGATTTGCTGCAAGGATGTACAAAATGCCATTTTCAGACGCAGTAATGATCCATGCGCATGATCCTAATATCGAGAAAGCTGCTCAGCTTGCGGCGTGGAACGCTATAGGACGTAAAGTTAAACGTGGTGCTCATGGAATACCTGTACTAGGGGATAGAGATACTGTACGTTACTACTTTGATATTTCCGATACTGATGGTAAGACATTACCTCCGCTTTGGTCGTTGAATCGTGAAGAAGCCGGCAAGCTAAAACGGTATTTTTCAAGCACCTATGATCAGGACTTTCTCAATTTTTCATCTGTAGTCGATTATATTTCGTACAACAGTGTTAGTGAGCACTATGATGATCTTGAAAGTATGGCTGACAAATATTCGCTAAACGATGAGCAGATAACAACGCTTCATGAAATGCTTTGGGATTGCGTAAGGTATACAACTGCTGCGCGCTGCGAATTGGGTTCTGAGGAAAACATACGAGTGCGTGGAGCAGCGGATCTTGATTTTGACGATACGTTATTGCAAAATGACAGTGAACTTATGCTGTCATTTTTTTCTGTTGTGCAGCATACTGCGCAAGAATCTATTAACGAGATAGCAGTACACGCTGTGCAGCTCAAACGTAATCAGCTTGACATACCTGAAGAGATAGTGAATGCTTTTGAGGGTGAAGATACAAAAGTTGAACAGATCTCTGCTACACCTGTTGACAACGAAGTTATAATAGCAAATGAAACTGTCAAAGTGAATGATGATAAAATACCATTCAGCACGGAGCAGATCAAAACAGTTCTTGATGATATGTTCAGTCGTCGGGTATACGCTCTTGCAGATAACAACGCACAAGAACTTGTTTCTTTCTTTGAAAGAAATGAAATGATAGAACCGCGAGCAGAAAAGCTCGGAGAGTTTGTGACCTCCGCATTGCTTGATCAACACAACTCTTGTGATATGGGGTCGTTTACTGTAGATTACATCGTATCAAAAAACGGAGTTACGATCATGCAGGGCGAATATACCAATGAGCATTATACAGATTCTATGCTCATAGGCTGGGAGAGCGTTGTAGGACTGTATGCTGATGAGATCGTTCGATACTATAAAGCAACAAACGATCAGGAAACAAAAAGCTTATATAATGCCAAAAACTACATAAACGATTTTTGTTTAGACGAATACAGCGAGGAAGCAGATTTTTCTGATCTTTCAAACATACATATTGCTTACACTACTGATGAGAAAACGGAGTATGAGATACAAGTTTCAATTGATCTTCTGCAATATAGAATGATATACCAGTATGATGGACAAGTCGTTCGTGAAGAGCAGTATGGATCGCTTGATGATATGAACGAAAACGCTCTATCTGTACTTGATTTTGATGATCTTGTAAGTCTTTCTGATGATGAAAAAGCAGCAGCATTAGAAAATCGATCAAACATTGGTTTAGCTGAGAATGAAAAACTGCCGACAATAACTTGTGAGTGGAGCGAAAGCGAAGCTTTTGAAGATGGAAAAACATACTCTGTGTACGATTTTGACCGTATTATGGAGCAGGCAGATAGAGAATGGATCGAAAAACGTCAAGCCGAGATCGATAAATACGGCGAAGATATAAAAAGCATTTATGAAGCATTTGAACGCGGCGAAATAGATGGCGTTCATCAGGGTTACGCAAAAACAAAATTTACGGTAACTATGCCTGATGGCACAACATACACTGATCGTCAGGATATAGGCGACGGCTTCGGCGGAGTTATTGATTTTATAAAGCAATATGATAAAGCACTTGCATTTCAGCTCGAAAAAGTACGCGATATGCAGAGCAATCACGAAGAGCCTGAGAGCAAACAACAAAGTAATAACATAGTCAATGACAATTCAGTAAATCATGAAAAAATTGTTGACAGAAATACACAAGCTAACTCAAATCAGATCTCATTCTTTAACGAAAACGTTGTTAATAAAGATTCTGCTGAAGTCGTGTCGAATGACATTCCCTCGCATACTTATCATTTTGATCTGAATGATGTTACCGGAAATGGAGCTAAGACTAGATATAAAGCTAACGTTGCCGCCATACGAACATTAAAGAAAATAGAATCCGAAAACCGAAATGCTACCCTTGAAGAGCAACGACTGCTTGCAGGATATGTAGGCTGGGGCGGTGTCGCAGACGCTTTTGATGCGCGAAAAGATAATTGGCATGAGGAGTACGAGGAGCTTAAAGGTCTGCTCACCGATGACGAATATCGCGCTGCGCGCAGATCAACGCAAACAAGCTACTATACTTCGCATGAAGTTATTGAAAGCATATACTCTGCGCTCGATAACTTTGGATTCAAAGGTGGAAATATACTTGAGCCGTCAATGGGCGTTGGAAACTTCTTTGCAGAGATACCGGGTGAAATGCGTGACAATTCAAAGCTTTATGGCGTAGAACTTGACGATCTTACCGGCAGGATAGCGAAAAAGCTGTATCCAAATGACAATATCCAAATAAAAGGCTTTGAAAAAACAAGTTTTTCGGATAACTCTTTTGATGTTGTCATAGGAAATGTTCCATTCGGCGATTTTAAAGTACACGACAAAAAGTATGACAGACTTGGGCTTAATATCCATGACTACTTTATCGCAAAATCTGTCGATCAAGTGCGCCCGGGCGGAATGATAGCCGTAGTTACTTCGAGCTACACTATGGATAAGAATACATCAAAATTCCGAGAATATCTTGCACAGCGCTGCGATCTTGTGGGGGCTGTACGTCTGCCTAACAACGCATTTGCAGACACGAAAACAGTTTCCGATATTCTATTTCTGCAGAAACGAGAGAATCAGACAGTTGTTTATCCGTATTGGACGCAGACAGGCAGAACTGCCGACGGACTGCGCGTTAATGCATATTTTGCCCGACACCCTGAAATGGTACTCGGTAAAGTGGTCAAAAGTACACGCTATGGCGAGGACAGCGAAACAATTGATGTTATAGCTGATACCGAAAAAACTCTTTCCGAGCAGCTTGCCGCAGCAGTTTCTAAACTTCATGCTAATATACCTGATAAGATAGTTAAGGCTGTAAAAAGCGGTGGTTCTGATAAAAAAACATCTGAAACTATTCCTGCCGATCCTTATGTTCGCAACTTTACATACACGGTCATAGACGGTGAGGTCTATTATCGTGAAAACGAGGTAATGACAAAATATGAAGGCGGCAATACTGCAATAGAACGCATAAAAGGTATGCACGCTATCCGTCAATCATTGCGCAGTGTTATCGATGCTCAGCTAAATGGCGTATCCGACGATGAGCTTGCGGTACTGCAGCGCGAGTTGAATAATGAATATGATACATATGTAAAACGTTATGGAGCGCTAACGTCAAAAGCAAATACTGTTTTTAGGGACGATGATGATTTTAACACACTTATTGCCCTAGAAAATGTTGATGAAAAGACCGGCGAAGTACAAAAGGCTTCGATTTTTTTCAAAAGAACCATTCTCCCGAGCATAAACGTTGACTCAGTAGATACACCGGAGGAGGCTTTGCAAGTTTCCCTCGACCGAAAAGGCTGTGTAGATATTGAGTACATGGCTCAGCTTGTGGGCATGGAAAAGCAGGAGCTTGTTTTTTCTTTGAAAGAACAGAATAAGATATTCAGAGATCCCGCTTATACCGTTGACGGAAAAGAATATTCAGGCTATGTTGAAGCTGCTGAATATCTTTCGGGCAACGTCAGAAAGAAGCTTGCACTTGCGGAGCAAATGGCAAAGCTTGATCCGCAGTATGAGTACAACGTGCAGGCTCTCGAAGCCATTCAGCCTGATACGATACCGCCGGAGGATATACTTGTACAAATAGGTATCAACTGGGTGGATTGTGAAACGTACACGCAGTTTTTGACCGAATATACCGGCATAGACCACAGTTATAATAATCTTGTTACACGACTGCCAAATGGAGAATATACATTTAAAAATCGCTGTACTGATAATTCAAGCCGTGCTACTGAAATATTTGGCACTGATCGAATGGAAGTACATGAGATATTTAAGCGGCTGCTGAATAAGCGCAGCATCGAAGTCAAAGACAGAACGGACGATGATAGGTATGTTTTAAATGAATCAGCAACGCGAAAGGCAAAAGAGAAAGCAAATCAAATGGAGCGTGCTTTTGAAGATTGGCTTTGGGCAGATATGTCGCGGCAAGAGTATTACGTTGAGAAATATAACAACTTGTTTAATTCTCTTGTAGGCAGAGAATATAACGGCGATGGGCAAAAATTTGACGGAATGAACCCTGATATAACGCTGAGCAAACATCAGCTCGACGCGGTAATGAGGGCAAAACTCGGCGGCAACACACTGCTCGCTCATGTAGTCGGCGCCGGCAAATCGTTTGAAATGGCAACGGCAGTTATGGAAAAACGCAGACTGGGACTTATCACCAAAGCTTGCGTTACAGTACCCAAACCATTGACAGATCAAATGGCGAACGAATGGCTAAAGCTTTACCCGAACGCACATTTACTGGTCGCTTCTGCAAAAGATTTCACGAAAGAGAACAGGCAGCGTTTCATCGCACGATGCGCTACCGGCAACTATGACGCGATAATCATGTCACACGAGCAATTCGGTAAAATCGGTATGTCGGCAGAATATCAGAGCCAGTTTATAAACGAACAAATAGAAGCCATAGATCAGCAGCTTAGCGGAATGAAGAGCGGTTACTATTTTCAAAGAAATGAAAATCAAATGACAGTAAAAGCACTTGAAAAACAAAAAGAAAAGCTTAATGACAAACTTGAAAAGCTACTCGGTATGTCTAAAGACACATCTTTATCATTTGAGCAGCTTGGTTTTGATTATCTTGTAGTCGATGAAGCTCATAACTTCAAGAACTGTTTTGTTGCTACCAAAATGGGAAATATCTCAGGCGTGCAGACGAGCGCTTCGCAGAAAGCCGAGGATATGCTCATGAAAACAACGTACCTTAATAACAAATACGGCTGCAACAATATATTGTTTGCAACGGGCACGCCGATCTCAAACAGCATGGTCGAAATGTATATAATGACTCGCTATCTGCGACCTGATGTACTTGCAGAGTCCGGTGTTTCGGAATTCGATGACTGGGCTTCAAATTTTGGAAAGGTGGTCTCCAAGTTGGAAGTAAACCCTGCCGGCAATGGTTATAGAACAAAAAAACGTTTTGCAGAGTTTATCAATTTGCCTGAGCTTGTCAAGGAATTCAAAGAGTTTGCAGATATAAAAACTCAAAAAATGATAAAGCTGAATGTTCCTGAAATAACAGGAGGAGAACCGAACATCGTGGTAATACAGCCATCAGAATCGCAGCGTGAGGGCATTAAGGAGCTTGGTGAACGCAGCGAACGTATTCACAACGGCAGCGTATCTCCAAATGTGGACAATATGCTTAAAATAACACACGAAGCACGCTTGCTGGGACTTGATCCGCGCTGCCTAGATCCATTAGCCGAAAAAGACCCCGACGGCAAAATAGCTACGCTCTGCCGCAACATCAAGAAAAAGTATGATGAAACTGAGGAGCAGAAAGGCGTGCAAGCTGTATTTTGCGATATTGCAGTAAATGCTGACCGAGGTTTTTCAGCCTATGATGAAATAAAAGCTGACCTTATAGAACTGGGCATACCTGAAGAAGAGATATGTTTTGCCGGTGACGCGAAAAATGAAAAGCAGCGTGTACAACAACACGAGGAACTGCGCAATGGCATTAAACGCGTTGTTATAGGCAGTACATCAAAATTGGGAACAGGTGTTAATATCCAAAACAATCTTTGTGCTCTGCACCATTTGGATATTCCGTGGAAGCCCAGTGATTTTGAGCAGAGAAACGGCAGAGGAATACGCCGTGGAAATACTTTTTCGAATGTAGATATTAACTTTTACGTCACGCAAGATACATTCGATATGTACCTTATGGATACTATAGTTCGTAAGGCAAAATTCATTGAGCAAGGTATGTCGTCTACTTCTCAGAGAAAATCAGAAGATATGGACGAGGTAGTGCTGACCTACTCAAAATGATTTTGTCAATAAAACTTGACACATTGACCGCAAGGATTTGAAGTTAAGC
>NZ_JAJCLZ010000045.1 GCF_020559915.1 Ruminococcus sp. 210702-SL.1.03 | reverse complement strand
GCGGCGCGGGAGTAGCATTTGTGATCTACGCGGCGGCGATGTTCAGCCGCTGGGCAATGTTTGGTTTTTGATTTTAAGGAGGTTATCAAAATGAAATTTAAAGTAAGCGGAAGCAGAGCTGAGAGCAAGACCGCAGATATAGCACGTCAGTTTAATAAACCGTCCGGCGGCGACCCTATGCCGCTGATAATGCGCACCGTCGAAAAGTGCGAAGAAGAGGTACTTAACGGTTTGGAACTTAACCCGTTTGACCTTTGGCTGTACTGCACTGCTATGCGTGCGCTGGCGGAAGCCCTTGAAAAGGGCATGGACGAAGACCAGCACGCGCAGTACGTCCGTTTAATAGGGGGACTTGAAGCTATAACGTTCATGATGGACGTAACGAGGGGCGAGGAAAATGCGGACTAAAACAGCGCTGAAAATACGCCTGCTGAATGCCGAGGGCAAGTCGCTGCGGCAGATAGCGGATGCGGTCGATCTCTCGGTGGACGAGGTGGAGGACTGCCTGCTGACGGCGGGGCTGACCCCGACATACACCGTCAAGCAGGGTCAGCAGGAGAACCCCAAGCGAAAGGAGATACGAAATTACATGGAAAATCAGAGAGTGCTCGGCGTACCGTTAAAGCAGCGCGTACCGATGAAGCAGCGCGGACTGACGCAGGAACAGCGCGAGCATATACAGACCGAGTTCGAGCGCGGCACAAGGGTCGCGGAGATAGCGGCGAGGTTCAGCCGCGATGTCAGCTACATATACAAGCTCCGCCGCGAGTGGCGCGCAGAGCAGACGAAAACACAAGAGGATAAGAACATGAATACCGAAAGCACAACAAAAACGCCCGCCCCTGCGGCAACAGAGACGAGCGCAAACGATAACACAGAAGCCGTTATCACTAACGATAATGATACCACAAACTGCTGCGCTTGTCAAGTCGGCGGTCTGAGCATGAGTACGGGCGGGGGAAAATCGGCAATGTACGCGAAATGCTGCGAGGAGATAGCCGAGATAGTGCTTAGGCTGTATAAGAAAATGAGCGATGAAGATCAAGATATATTCTCGCTCGGCGAGATCTACGGCAGAGCTATGACGGCGCAGGAAGAGGGGGAAAAGTAAATGGCAAAAAAAATGACTATCAAAGCGCGGTTCGATAAGATGGTCGAGATATACCGCGATATAGAAGTGCTCAAAAAGGCAAGCTTCTCGAGCGGCGACGGCTACTACATGGACGGCACTACGTCAGTGTACCCGAACGGCGACATAAGCAAGATACTGGGCGGCGTGCAGATATTCGCGAACTACATCGACATGGCGCAGGCCGCAAAAGAGCTGGGCGTAAAGCTCGAAAGAGTCGGCGATGGGCGCGAGGTCTACTTCGTATACAAGGGCGTGGCTTTCACGTCCGTGTCACTGTAAGGAGGGTCGGATATGACAGACGAAAGACAGCAGATAGTTGACATTACGGCGGTACAGCAAGAGCACGCCGCCGTCGCGGTGCAGGAGCATAACGTGATAGAAAACTACCGCGATTACTACAAGCTCGCGCAGACGATTTGCACAGCCGCGATTATCCCGCAGGCGTACCAGAACAAGCCCGCAGACGTGGCGATAGCGATAGATATGGCAGACCGCATGGGCGTTTCGCCGATGATGGTGATGCAGTCGATGTTCGTCGTAAAGGGCAAGCCGAGCTGGAGCGGACAGGCGTGCTTATCGTTCATACGCAAAAGATACAGCAACGTAAAGGTGCTCTACACCGGCGAAAGGGGCACGGAGAGCCGCGGCTGTTACGTCAAGGCGACCGACGCAGACGGCGACCTGCTGGAGGGCACGGTGGTAACTATGGCGATGGCAAAGGCTGAGGGCTGGCTCGCCAACAGCAAATGGCGCACCATGCCCGAGCAAATGCTCGCGTACCGCGCGGCGGCGTTCTTTGCACGAGTGCACTGCCCCGACCTGCTGATGGGCGTACAGGTAGAGGGCGAGCCGGAGGACAGCCGCCCGCACAGAAAAGAAGCGGAGGACGTATTATGATGGATATTACTAAGGATAACTACTATTCGCAGGCGGCGGCTCTTGAGTACATGAGCTGTTCGCAGTACAAGGCTTTCTGCGCGTGCGAAGAGCAAGCGCTTGCGGAGATAGCAGGCGACTGGTCGCGCGGAAGCTCGACGGCCCTGCTGACAGGCTCGTACATTGACGCATATTTCGAGGGCACGCTCGAGGAGTTCAGGGCGGCTCACCCTGAGATATTCAAGCGCGGCGGCGAGCTGAAAGCCGACTATGCGCAGGCTGAGAACATCATCAAAAGGCTGGAGCGCGACCCGAAATTTATGCGGTATATGTCGGGCGAAAAGCAGGTGATAATGACGGGCGAGATAGGCGGCGTGCCGTACAAGATAAAGATGGACAGCTACCACGAGGGCAAGGCGATAGCAGATCTCAAGATAATGCGCGACTTCGCCCCGATATGGAACGAGCGGGCACGCAGGCGGCAGAGCTTCGTGCGGTACTGGGGCTACGACACGCAGGGCGCGATATATCAGGAGATAGTGCGGCAGAACACGGGCGAGCGCCTGCCTTTCTACATCGCGGCGGCTACTAAGGAGCGGTACACCGACTACGATATTTTCGGCGTGCCGCAGGAGTGGCTGGACGAGCGGCTGGAAGAGGTGCGCAGGCTGAGCCCGCATTTTGCCGAGCTGAAGCGCGGCGAGGGCGAGCCGAAACGCTGCGGGCGGTGCGGCTGGTGCAGGGAAACTAAGACGATAACGTACATAAAGGACGCGCGGGAACTGGAGGACTTTTATGCAGATAATGACTAAAGACGGCACGGTGCTGGTGGCGGGCATGCTCCCGCGCGACTCCGAGTACAAGACGGTGGGCGACAAGCAGTCGAGCCTTGCGACATTCAGTATCAAGGTCGGCGAGCGGCCGCCTGCGGTACAAGGCGAGCGCGGCGAGGCCGTGTGGGCGAACTGCGAGTGCTGGCACGCGGCGGCAAGGGCTGCGGCGGCGCTCAAAAAGCACGACGTGGTGATGGCATTCGGCAAAGTCAAGACTGACAGATATACAAACAGCAGCGGCGAGGAAAAGGTGCGCAAGTTGCTGGTCTGCGAGGGGTTTTTCAAAATGCCGCCCGCAGTTTTGCCGCAGGCGCAGGCTCAGCCCGCAGCCCTGCCGCCCGAGATAGCCGAAGCCGCCGAGATGTTCACAGACGACGGCGTGCCGTTTTGACGATATGAGGAGGGAGATATTTGACCGATGAAATTCAGACAGAGAATGTGCAGGAGCAGACCGAACAGACCGAGCACACCGAGCAGGCGGCGGAAGCCGAGATAGTGCCCGAATACACGCTTGACGATTTCGTATCGGGCGAGCGCCCGTATGAGGTCGTTTACGTTCAGCGCACCAATCCTTTTGCGCACGAGCGGGCGAAGTATCAGATGGAACAGCGGGCGCAGAAGGTCGGCTTTAAGAATTTCAAGGCGTTTTACAAGCAGTACTGCGAGAGCCGCGAGAGGGTCGCGAAAAACGACCTGCAATACATCACGAACCCGACCGAGTTTTCGGGGCAACCCTTGCAGCTCGAAGGCGGCAAATGGAAGTGCACCGACGGCGGAGTAGTCGGCTTCGACGGCAGCGGCGAGTGCATAGCCTGCCACCACCCAATAATGCCGATAGAGGTGCTGGAAAACATCGACACGGGCGAGGAGAAACTGCGCATAGCCTACCGCAAGCGCGGCGTGTGGCGCGAAATAGTCGTGAGCAAGACGGTGCTTTTCAACAGCCGCAAGATAACCGACCTGGCGGCTTCGGGCATAGACGTTACGAGCGAGAGCGCAAAGCTGCTGGTGGCGTATTTGCAGGACATGGAGAACCTAAACCTGCGCGAACTGCCGCTGAGAAAGTCGGTAGGGCGCATGGGCTACGTCAGCGGCGGTTTCGCGCCGTATGTAGATGGGCTGGTGTTCGACGGCGAGGCGGCATACGCGCCGATATACAAGGCGATACGCGCTCACGGCGACTACGAGAAATGGCTCAGCTGCGTGAAGAAACTGCGCGGGGAAAGCGTTATCGCGAAGATAGTGATAGCTGCAAGCTTCGCGAGCGTGCTCGTGCAGCCGCTCGGCGCGCTGCCGTTTTTCGTGCACCTATGGGGCGTAGACAGCGGCACGGGCAAGACGGTAGGGCTGATGGCGGCGGCGAGCGTATGGGGCAGTCCCGCGCTCGGCGAATACATACAGACGTTCAATTCCACGCAGGTGAGCAACGAGCGAACGGCGGCTTTTCTCAACAGCCTGCCGCTCATGATGGACGAGCTCCAGCTCAGCAAGGACAGCCGCGGGCGCAGCAATTTCAGCGTTTACCAGCTCGCGCAGGGCGTGGGCCGCGGGCGCGGCAACAAGTACGGCGGTATCGACAGCACCCCGACTTGGGGCAACACGATAATCACTACGGGCGAAAGCCCACTGGTAGGCGGCGCGGCGGGCGCGGGCGCTGTGAACCGCGTTATCGACATCGAGTGCAGGGCGGATACTAAGGTCGTTACGGACGGCATAAGCGCTTCGGCGACGCTCAAACAAAACTACGGCTTTGCGGGGCAGTACTTCGTCGCGCGCGTGCAAAAGCCGCAGGTGCTCACGCAGGCGCGTGAGATATTCAATGATTACTTCGCCGAGCTTTGCAAATCTGACACGACGGAAAAGCAGGCGATGGCGGCGGCTATGATACTCACCGCCGACCTGCTCGCAGAAGCGGAGATATTCGGCGGCGAAAGCCCACTGCGTGCGGCTGACATAGCGCCTTTCCTAGCCCGCAAGTCGGAGGTATCGGCGGGCGAGCGCGGGTACAAATTCCTCTGCGACTGGGTGGTGATTAACTCGAAGCGTTTCGCGATGAGCGAGGAAAACGGCGGCGAGGTCTACGGCGTTATCGAAAACGGCGTGGCGTTTATAATCAGGGCAAAGTTTACAGCTGCCTGCGAGCAGCAGGGATACGACCCCAGAAGCACGCTAAGTTGGCTTAAAGTCAACCATAAAATATTAACACGCGGCAAGCATTTAACGCGCGGGCGGCGCATAAACGGTTTAAACGTTGAGTGTATTGCAATGCCCATGCCCGACGCAGAGGCGGAAGCAACGCAAGCAGGCAATGTCGAGCCGTTCTGACCGCCTAAGTGTGCCACGCGTGGCATTTGTGGAACTGTTTTGCGGCATTTTGTGGCACTTTACTTATTTCGCAAAGTCTTGATTTTGCAGGGTTTTAAAAACTTGTGGCACTGTGGCACTTTTTGCGCACATATACACGCATACTTTTTATGATACTTTTTATCTGACTGATTAAATATAAAAAATATTTTTTTCAGCGAAAAACACGCAAAAAAAGTGCCACAGTGCCACACACCCTCACAAACCCTTGATTTTACTAGGCTTTTGGGGCGTGGAACACATCAAAAAATCAGTGCCACAAAGTGCCACAGTGCCACACGCTAATTTTTAGAAATGAAAGGGGAATTTAAAAATATGAACATCACTTTGCGTGACTATCAGCAAGAATGTATTGACACGATAGCAGCACATGACAGCGGGCGCTATCTGATACAGATGGCGACAGGACTAGGTAAAACGGTAACGTTTGCCAGCTTACCCCGAAAAGGACGCATGATGATACTATCACACCGCGAAGAGCTTGTCAAGCAGCCGCTGAAATATTTCGAGTGCTCCGCCGCCGCTGAGATGGCAGCCGTTCACTCGCACGGCGAAGAGGTGGTGTCGGCGAGCGTGCAGAGCATGGCGCACAGACTGGATGATTTTTCGCCCGAAGATTTCGACATCATCATAGTTGACGAGGCGCACCACGCCGCCGCAGCCAGTTACAAGCGGGTCATAGGACACTTCCGTCCGCGCCTGCTTCTCGGCTTCACGGCAACGCCCAACCGCGCCGACAGCGCAAGGCTCTCAGACGTTTTCGACGAGATAATATTTCAGCGCGACTTGCGGTGGGGCATACGCCACGGCTACCTCTGCGACATATGCTGCAAGCGGGTGGACATAGGCTACGACCTTTCGGCGGTGCGCACGCGCATGGGCGACTACGCTCCCGGTGAGCTGGAAAAGGCTATGGACGGCACGGCGGACGCCATCGCGCAGGCTTACCGAGAACACGCTAAGGGCGCGACGCTGATATTCGCCGTATCGGTGGAGCAGTGCCGTGAGATAGCGCGGCGCATTGAAGGCGCGGAGGTAGTAACGGGTGCGACTAAGGACAGGGCAGAGATAATTCGCCGCTTCACCGCGCGCGAGATACCCTGCTAGGTCAACTGCATGGTGTTCACCGAGGGCACTGACATACCGCTCGTCGAAACGGTGATAATAGCCCGCCCGACCCGCTCAGACAGCTTGTACACGCAGATGGTGGGCAGGGGTCTGCGGCTGCACCCCGAAAAGGATATGCTGACGCTCATCGACTGCGTGGGCGTTACCGGAAAGGCGAGCCTTATGACCGCGCCGAGCCTGCTTGGTATCGACATATCAGACCTGCCGAAGCGCGCGCAGGACAAGCTGGAGGGTATGCTCTTCGACCTGCCCGCAAAGGCGGAGGCGCTCTCAGACACGCCCGAAAGCTGGATAAAGAACGTCAAGATAGTAGACCTCTGGGCGCGCGAGCAGAAGTATCAGACGCACAATGTCAACTGGTTCCGCCTGCCGACGGGCGAGCTGAAATGTTCGCTGAAACAAGGCAAGAGCCTGCGCATACCCGCCCCCGACGAGCTGGGGTGTGTGGAGTACGGCGGCAGGCGAGTACCCATGCAGCAGGCGCTCGACGAAGCGTATATGCTGCTCTGCCAGCACGAGCGCGATCAGCGGTACATATGGGACTTGACCGCCTGCAAGCGCTGGGGAAAATCCCCCGCCACCGAGAAACAGAAAGAGATGATAAAGCGGCGCGGCAAGAGGGCGCTCGCGAAATCTGACATAGACATCGACAGTCTGACGAAGTTTGAAGCAAGCCAGATATTAAACAGGATAATGGGAGGGTGAAATATGCAGGAAGAATCGAGGATACAGATGGCGGTGCTGCGCTGGACTCAGCAGACTGCGGTGCGGCGCGCGTACCCTTGCTTGAAGCTGATGTACCATGTGCCGAACGAGCGCAAGTGCACGCCGCAGCAGGGGCGCATGATGAAGCTGCTGGGGGTGAAGTCGGGCGTGCCCGACCTATGCCTGCCGGTAGCGTGCGGCGGGTATCATTCGCTGTACATCGAGATGAAAACGCCGAAAGGTCGGGTGAGCGCCGAGCAGGAATGGTGGGCGGCAGAGCTTAGGGCGCAGGGGCACAAGGTGTGCGTATGCCGTTCGCTTGATGAAGCCGTGAGCGCGCTGACAGAGTATCTGGGAGGTGCGGAGAATGGCTGAAATGCTGACGAAAGCGGAGATGATGGAGCGTGCGGAAATGCTGAATACCGCCGCCGCGCGAAGCCCCGAAATGCCCGACGGCCTTACCCAACCCGAGCAGATGTACTTTGCGGTAATGCGTGCGCTGTACGGCGACTATCGGCGGGGCGTTATCACCCGCGAGCAGGCGAAAGCCGAGAAAGCGAAAGCGGCGGAAGCGTACATCGACGCGGCGTATGCCCCACCGCCTTTATCAGCACCAAGCGGAGCTGGAGCGGGTGTTCCACCGCGAGTTCCACAAAGACGGCTGCGGGTGCGCGAAAGCGGGAGAATGCAGACTGTACCGCATCATCTGCGGTCTGGAAGGGGTGAGCTGATGCTGCCAGCAATACTGATAACAACGACCATCTCGGCGATAGCGGCGGTGATGTGGGCGTTATGTGCGGCGAATACTGACGGAGATTTTGAGGATGAGGAGGACGAGGAATAATGGCAAGATATATTGATGCAGAAAAATTAAAGTGTTCTATTGATTCGGCAACAGACAGCATATTTGATTGGGATAAGACCATAGAAGAACTTTATTATAACCTGTGCGAACTGGTTGACGATGAACCTACCGCAGATGCGCAGGAAGTCAAGCACGGATACTGGCAGAACAAATATAGAAGTGGCACGACAATTAAAGAGGGTGTTGTATCTTCCTGTTGTGATATGTGGAATAACAGAAAATCGCAGTTCTGCCCGAATTGCGGTGCTAGAATGGACGGTGAAGGAAAATGAAACGTTCAGAACTTGAAAAGTATCTCGGCAAGACCATCGAGCTAACGATCTTCGGCGAAACGCTGAGGGGTATTCTGCACAAGACGGGCGAGGAGCAGTTCAAGAACAACTGCAATCTCTACCTGCCGAAGAAGTATTACTTCGTGTGCGATGAGTACGGGATACCCTGCGGCAACTGCATATTCAGGTGCTCGCACGTTGGCAAATTGCGGCTGATAGGCGGTGACGGCAAATGACCAAGACCACCCTGCAAAATTACCGCGCGGACAAGCGCAGGCTCGACCGAATAAGCGCACAGCTCGCGGAATTGGAAACGCGTGTATGCGTACAGTCCGCCGCCGACCCGCCATTCAGCAAGCACAGCGTGACCCTCAGCGGCTTGCCGCCGAGCGACGAGGTAACGGCTCTCCACCGCGAGAAAGCCGCCTTAGAACGCCGCACAGCCGCTGTACGCGCATACATATCCGCCATACCCGACCCGCAGACCCGTGAGATGTTCGAGCTGCGTTTCGTGCAGGGCAAGAAGTACCATCAGATAGCGCGACTGCTCGGCGGAATGTCAGAGGACTGCGTGCGCAAGCGCGTGTGCCGATACATCGCAAACTCACCGAAAAATCGCTGAAAGCTCGAAAGTTGTCCGTTTTGTCCGTTTTTCCTATGTTATAATTTAAACTGGGGACAGTAGGTAAGCACTGACTTGCTCTTTTTTGATG
>NZ_JAJCLZ010000044.1 GCF_020559915.1 Ruminococcus sp. 210702-SL.1.03 | reverse complement strand
GCTTAACTTCAAATCCTTGCGGTCAATGTGTCAAGTTTTATTGACAAAATCATAATTTATGCGAATAAAGAAAACGGAAAATTAGAATCTAACAAGAGAATGTGGTTGTATGAAAAAATCCATATTAGTATTTTGGGCAATCGTGTGTCTGTTACCTATTCAAAGGAGGTTTAAGAATTTTAAATGAAACATATAAGAAATATATTGCTGTTGATTACGATTATTTTTGCTTTTGTTATGCAAGCTGAAGTATATCAAAATATGCTCTGGACCTTTAATGGTGCTTATTATTTATCGTCCAGATACACAACTACTAATGACGATATGGATTCATTTTTAGCCAATGCAGAAGATACAGCTGAGAAGCATGGTGTTCATATTTTTTCGACTTTTAATCAGAGAGTTTCTAATTATCAGACAAGACTTTATATTTATGGTGATGATACCGTTGTTCGGGATAGTCTTAAAAGCACAATGGATATTGAGGAAAAAACATATACGGCTTTGATAGGCGGAATCACCGTAATAGAATTTGAAGATTTTAGAGAAGCAAAAAACACAGGTAATGGACAGGAAATAATGGTCAGCTATATCGGTGACGATGATGACATTATTGCCACATATCAAGATTTGGCAAAAGAATATTCTATATCGCAGCCAGAGTTTTGGCAATCAACCGAAACTGATATGATGTTCATTGTTTGGGGCCTGGTTGCCATATTGATGATTGTACTTAATATGATTGAGGTGATACGCAGACAAAAGGAAGTAGTTGTACGAGCTTCTCTGGGCGAAAATGCTGCTGTGATTGCTCTAAAAGCTGTAGTGGCTGATATGATTTCATATGCTGCATTATTCGTCTTAGCAAAGTTGCTTGTTTCTCAATTTATATCGGGAGCGTATGAAGATCATCTCATTTTGGCAGTGTATTGTGCCGGAGCAGTTCTTTCCGTAATTCCTTATGCTGCTTTTGTCCGCTTTGATGTAAAAAAAGCCTTTGCCAATGCTTCAGATAAAAAAGGTATGTTTTATCTTCTGAACGGTCTTAAAGTATTTGCTACTGCTATGACGATTTTTACAATAACTACAAATCTCAGTAGCATTCAAGGTAATTTACTTACAAACACTACTCTTTTAGAAAATCATTATAATGATTACTATTTTGGAGTTATGCAGATTGAACCTCCTTTTGAAGAAAATGAGGAGGAATCCAAAGAGAGCGAATTTTGGAATGACCTTTACGAAAATGAATACAACACTATAAATCCGGTGGTCTGCATAGGCAGCCGGATAAGCGATACGGATAATTATATTTTTGTAAATCATAATGCCAGAGATATGCTGCAAGGGTTTTCTGATATGCTTACTGAAGATGATGAAAAAGAGGATATCGTGGTCTTCGTGCCAAAGGGAAAAAATGCGGAATCATACAAAGATATCGCAAAAGAGGAAATTGACTCTCTTACCCAAAATGCAGAAGAACTGCGTGTTGTTTATAAAGAATATTCTGGCAGAGAGCAATTTTATTATCTCAATTCGAACAGAGAAGAGGCTATTGACGGATTGTCAAGAGCAACAAATCCGATTGTTATTTATCAGGCAAATGAGGCTGTTGCTTTGAATGGAAGTTATATCGAAACAGGAACATATAATGGTGAGGTGATCTACGGATGCGATGAAAGCACAATTCGTAATGCTGCGAAAAAATATGCAGAACAGCTTGGTCCACACTATTTTATGCTGACGAATGTCGGGGAGGATTATACTTATAGTCATAGTTTCCTCGTGAAACTGATTGGCTTTATAAGCTCTCTTTGCGTATTAGTATTGCTGTTAGATATCGCTATCATCATATCTGAAGTGAAAATGGAATTTAGACTTAATGCGATGGAAATCTCCCTCAAAAAGGTTTTGGGCTATCGCTTTTATGAAAGGCACAAAAGATTTATTTCCGTTAATCTCTTAGAAAATATAGCCGTTGTGATATTGATTTGCATTGTTTCGCTTTTTATATCTAACGCAAGTGTCGGGATTGCTTTACTGGTTGGAGCATTGCTCACCATTATTGAAATGGCAATCATTTTCACAAATGTTATGTGGGTTGAAAAAACAAATATCTCAAAGTCCTTGAAAGGTGGATGTTTATGATTATAATTCGTGGCTTAAATAAAGCATTTGGAGAGAAAATAATTTTCTCCAACTTTAATTTGGAAATTCCGGATGGAAGTTTTGTAGTAATCAGCGGGGATAGCGGCAGTGGAAAAAGCACTTTGCTCAATATGATTGGTGGTATCGAAAAGCCGGATAGCGGCAGTATCATAATCGAAGGGCTGAATATTACCCGGCTTAAAAATAAAAACAGTTTTTTTGCGGATACAGTGGGGTTTCTTTTTCAGAATTTTGCACTGCTTGAAAATAAGACAGTTAAAGAAAATTTAAGTTTGATTAAAAAATCAAGCCGAACTAAAGTATCACTTAAAGAAGCTCTTAATCGTGTGGGGTTATCAAAGGAAGTTAACAAAAAAGTTTATCAGCTTTCCGGTGGTGAACAACAGAGAGTTGCTTTAGCTCGTCTTATGATGAAAAAATGTTCTGTTGTTTTGGCAGATGAACCTACTGGCTCACTTGACAAGAAAAATAGAGATATTGTTATGAGGTTATTGCACGAACTCAATGAAGAAGGTAAAACGGTTATCATTGTTACCCACGATCAGGGTATTATTGAAGATGAACCTTATGTTGTGAAAATCTGAGAGTGCCTCTTAGAAATGTCTTGATCTACATTTTATGTAATTTGGGTCAGAAGAAAATCCCTTTAGGAACTAAAGGGCGCACTTCTATACTCTCCTATCGGGAGTATGTGCGTCCTGCGGAGCTTCATTCCCGGTCAGCAGAGAAAAACTGCTTGACCGAAAATGTTTCGTCACTTCGTTCCGTCAAGGGAGCTACACTCCCTTGCGACGCTTGTGCGTCTATCCCTTGTGGACTTGCCGTCCGCAAACAGCATGAAATGCTGTTCGCCGCCAGCAAGTTTGGAAAAATAAATACCGAAAATCAGACCGTTGACTGGTCGCAATGTGCGAAAAGTTGACGGTCTTTTTTTATCCCAAAAATCAAAAAAGGAGGTCAATCACAATGACAAAACCGAAAACTCTCGATCAGCTTCGAGCCGAAAAGGAACGAGCTGAGACGCAGCTTGCACAGGAACAGCACAAGCTGGAGCGTCTGGAGAACAGAAAGAAGTATCTGGAGAAAGGCGAACGCACCAAGCGCACCCACCGCCTTTGCAATCTGGGCGGCACGGTTGAGAGCCTTGCCCCAGAGGTCAAAGATCTCACACGCACCGAAATGACAGAGCTGATGGAATACATCTTTTCCCTGCCAGAAGTCCAGCGAGCCGTCCGACACATGGCGATTACCCACATCAGCCAAGCAAACAGAGAAAAGGAGTTGAAAGCCGATGGCACTATTTCATCTGAGCGTCACGCAGACTAAGCGAAGCGCAGGACAGTCCGCTATTGCTTCTGCCGCCTACCGAGCAGGGGAACGCTTGTATAGCGAGTATTACGGCGAATACAGCGACTACACCCGCAAGGGCGGCGTGATCTGCTCCGACATTCTCCTGCCGTCCCATGCACCGCCCGAATACGCAGACCGCCAGACCCTATGGAACGCCGTGGAAAAAGCCGAGCGTGGAAAGAACGCCCAGCTTGCATACAGCTTTGACATTGCCTTGCAGAATGAATTTTCCCTTGAGGAAAACATCGCTCTTGCAAGGCAATTTTTATTGGAGAACTTTGTGAGCCGGGGCATGGTGGTTGACTTCGCCGTACACCAGCCAGACCGGGAGGACGGTGGCATACCAAATCCACATTTTCATGTGCTTTGCCCTATCCGCCCCATCGAGCAGAACGGCAAATGGGGGCTAAAGCAACGCCGGGTGTATGAGCTGGACGAGGACGGCAACCGTATCCGGGACCAGAACGGCGAGTTTGTTTTCAACGCCGTTCCCACTACCGACTGGGGCAGTCCCGAAACGCTGGAATACTGGCGGCAGACATGGGCAGAGTTATGCAACGCCAAGTTTGCGGAAAAGGGGCTTGACGTTCGTATCGACCACCGAAGCTATGAGCGTCAGGGCGTAGAGCTTCTTCCCACCGTCCATGAGGGCGCAACCGTCCGGGCAATGGAGAAGAAAGGCATACGCACCGAGAAAGGCGAGTTCAATCGCTGGATCAGAGCGACCAATGCCGTTATCCGGGACATTAAGAAGAAAATCGCTCTCCTGTTTGATTGGATTGCCGAAGCAAAAGCGGAGCTTGCCAAGCCGCAGGCACCCGACCTTGTTTCTCTGCTGAACGCCTATTACACCCAGCGCAGAGCCGGGGCTTATTCGCAGAAAGGCAAGGTCAGCAATCTAAAGGAGATGAACGAGACTTTCAATTATCTCCGGGCAAACGGCATTTACTCCCTTGGAGATTTGGAACACCGTGTCAGCGAACACAGTGCTGCCACAGAGAGCTTGAAGAAAACGCTGGACGAACAGACCGCCCGAATGAAAGCAATTAAGCAGCTCTATGACAGCTCCGCTGCTTTCCAGAGCTTGAAGCCTGTCTATGACGGCTTGCAGAAAATCAAGTTTGAGAAGCCCAGAGCCAAGTACAAGGCAGAGCATGAAGCAGAACTGAAACAGTTCTACGCCGCCAGACGCAAGCTGACCGGAGAGTTCCCGGATGGCAAGGTGGATATGAAAAAGCTGACCGAAGAGTATGACGAGCTGGAACAGGCGCACAACACCACCTATGGCGAGTTTAAGACCGTCAGAGACGATTTACACCGCCTTTGGAAGGTCAAGTCATGTGTAGATACTGCCGCCCGATTTAACGAGCGTACAGAGGAACAAATGCACCAAAATCGACCCCAAACACGACACAAAAAGGAGGATATATCCCGATGAATTACACCCAAGCACAGATTGACCGGGCAAACGCCGTCAGTCTGGAAGATTTTCTCCGCACACAGGGAGAGACACTTATCAAAAGCGGACGGGAATACCGTTGGAAAGAACATGACAGCCTGACCGTCCGGGGAAACAAGTGGTTTCGCCACAGCCAGAGCAAGGGCGGCTATCCCATTGATTTCGTCATGGAGTTTTACGGCAAGTCCTTTCCCGAAGCTGTTCAGATGTTGACAGGCGAAAACGGCGAGGGACAGACCGAAGCCACCACAGCACCGCCCACAGCGTTTCACTTGCCCTTGCACAACAGGACAGCCGACAGAGCAATCCAATATCTCACAGAAAGCCGAGGCCTCAACAAAACGCTTGTTGAGGCTTTTCTTCTTTCTGGGGATATTTACGAGGACGCAAAGCGGCACAATGTTGTGTTTGTCGGCAGAGACCGAAGCGGTACGCCGAGATACGCCCATGTGCGAGGAACGGCAGACCCATTCAGACAGGACATTGCCGGGTCTGACAAGTCCTATCCGTTCCGCTATGAGGGAAACGGCAATCAGCTTTTTGTCTTTGAAGCACCGATAGACCTTTTGTCTTTTATCTGCCTTTATCCGCAGGATTGGCAGACAAGAAATTATCTTGCCCTGGGCGGCGTTTCGGGCAAAGCCCTTGACCGTTTCCTTTCTGAACGCAAGGACACCCGAAAAGTGTTCCTCTGCCTTGACAGCGACACCGCAGGAAGTGAAGCCTGCTTCCGACTGGCGCAGGACATTCCCAGCGAGATCGCCGTCATTCGCCTTGTCCCGGCAAGGAAAGACTGGAACGATGTTCTCCGTCAGCAAGGGGACATTCCCAGCCGCAAATTCATAGCCGAGACAATCACGCTGCGAGAGCTGCCCACCGCCCAGCCTGTCCCAATGCTCCGTATGGCAGATGTGGAGCTGACGAGCGTGGATTGGCTATGGTTTCCGTATATTCCCTTTGGAAAGCTGACCATCATACAGGGCAACCCCGGCGAGGGCAAGACCTACTTTGCTATGCGCCTTGCGGCGGCTTGCACCAACCGAAAGCCCTTACCCGGTATGGAGACACTTGAGCCTTTCAATATCATCTATCAGACCGCCGAGGACGGTCTGGGCGATACCGTTAAGCCCCGGCTGATGGAAGCTGACGCAGACCTTGAACGAGTGCTTGTTATTGACGATAGAGACACGCCGCTGACCCTTGCTGATGAGCGCATCGCAAGAGCAATCCGAGAGAACAACGCAAGGCTGGTTATCATTGACCCGATGCAGGCGTTTCTGGGCGCAGATGTGGACATGAACCGGGCAAATGAAGTCCGTCCCATCTTCCGTAGTCTGGGAGACATTGCACAGGCTACCGGATGCGCTATCGTGCTGATCGGACACCTGAACAAAGCCGCAGGAACGCAAAGCACCTATCGGGGATTAGGGTCTATCGACATTACGGCGGCAGTCCGCAGTCTGCTTTTTATCGGCAAGCTGAAGGACAGCCCCACAACGAGGGTGCTTATCCATGAGAAAAGCTCCCTTGCGCCGCCCGGACAGTCCCTTGCCTTTTCTCTGGGAGACGAGAAAGGCTTTGAATGGATAGGAGCTTATGACATTACCGCTGACGAGCTTCTTGCCGGGACAGACACCGCCAAGACCGAGAGCAAGACCGCACAAGCGCAAATGCTCATTCTGGAACTGCTGGCAGATGGAAAGCGTATGCCAAGTGCAGAGCTGGAAAAGACGGTCAATGAGCGTGGGATTTCCTCACGCACCATGAGAACGGCGAAGAGCCGTATCGGGGACAGGCTTGTGACCGAGAAAGACGGCACAGCATGGGTCTGCTATCTCCGAGACTGACAACAGGAACACGGCAAGCGTGGCAAAGACGGCAAGGTTTTTATAGATACCTTAATGTTGCCGCCTTGCCTTGTTCCCTCATACCGACATCGCCCGATGATGAACAGTCACCGGACATTTTTCATTTACAGGAGGATTTTGAATGAACAATACCGCAACCCACAGCACCACCACCAACACCCCTTGCCCGACTGTCAGAAAGCAGATCGGAAAGACAACCTATATCGTCCGTGTGCATTTCAGCCAGACCGCAAAAGAGACGATGGAGGACAAAATCAAGCGTCTGCTCCGTGAGGAAGTCCGCAAAATGTAACTTCTTTTTGAATTTGATGAAAAAGTCCTTGACTTTTCGTCTCTGGAAAAACGGCTAAGTCTATTCTTATTAGCTGTTCGACACGACTCGCGCCTTTTGCAATAGATGAGGTCTTGGAGATCACCTCCTACGATGAGCTGCACCTTGACAAGCTCGGTGATGAGTTGAGTGCGCTTTTCATAATCATCTCCGATACAGATGCGACTTTTAACTTCCTGGTCGCTATCATGTATTCACAGCTTTTCAACCTACTCTGCACCAAAGCAGATAATTCCCCAGGGGGAAAGCTGACCTATCATGTACGCTGTTTGTTAGACGAATTTGCCAATATTGGCGAAATACCGCAGTTTGAGAAGCTCATTGCGACTATCCGAAGCCGTGAAATCAGCGCGTCGATCATCTTGCAAGCTAAGAGCCAGCTAAAGGCTATATATAAAGATAATGCAGATACGATTGAGGGCAACTGTGATACGATGCTGTTTTTGGGCGGTAAGGAGAAGTCCACGCTGAAAGAGATCTCAGAGAGCTTGGGTAAAGAAACGATCGACAGTTTCAATACCTCCACCAATCGTGGACAATCGGAAAGCTACGGTATGAACTATCAGAAGCTCGGCAAAGAGCTGAAAAGTCAGGACGAACTGGCGGTCATGGACGGCGGTAAATGTATCTTACAAGTGCGAGGAGTGCGTCCGTTCTTCTCGGACAAGTTTGACATTACCCGTCATAAGCAATATCCAATGCTCTTGGACGATAATCCTGAGATGGGGTTCAACATCGAAAAATATGTGAGTGACCAAAAGGCGATGCGTTTGAGACTGTCTCGACAGGAGAAGTTCACGGGGTATGGTGTTGATATGACGGCCGCCGGACAGGAAGTTACAACAGTATCAGCAACAGAAACAGAAACCGCTGATACTCCAAATTCTGAGGAAACCGACGAAAAAGAGATATATGTCGGATTTTAACTCGGACAGTGAAGAAACCGAATAAAAGAGAAACGGTTGAAGCTGCGGACACTACTTTTTTTATTTTGAGGGAGACTTTTTACCTATGAACGAACTGAATATTTCTGCGGTCGATGCTACCGCTATGGAGACAGCAACCACTACCTCTGCACCTAAGCACAAGTGGCTCTCTAAGCTCACCCGTGGTGCAAAGAAGGCAACCATGTTTGCAACCGTTGCAGGCGTTATGGCTATGACCTGTACTACTCAGGCATTCGCAGCAGGCACCGGCGAGGTCGATACCTCGTCCTTCATCACTACTGCCTGCACCGTACTCAAGAGCGTTATCTGCCTTATCGGCGGCGGTGTTTCGCTTTGGGGTGTCGTAAACCTCCTCGAAGGTTACGGTAATGATAACCCCGGTGCGAAGAGCCAGGGCATGAAGCAGCTTATGGCTGGTCTTGGTCTGATCCTCCTCGCTATCATTCTCGTACCTGTTCTTGAGGGTATGATGACCGGTGCGGTGTAATCTGAATACCGAAAATTCAGAACGGAGACAAGCGTAAACCTCGGCTGAACGCTATATAAATAATGCCGTTCCAATAGAATTATGAAAGGTCGCTCGGCGGTGGGCTGTGGTGGGTATGAGCGATAAGACAGAATGGGAATAAACATCGGTTATCTGACAGCTAACCGAACAAGTGCAGGAGATGAGGTCTACACACCATTTTATGCGGTAGAACCGTTACTGGAGTTTCTTCCGAAAGACAAGAAGATATGGTGTCCGTTCGATGAGGAATGGAGCGCTTTCTATCAGTTTCTTTCGGAGAAAGGCTATGAAGTGGAGCGAAGCAGCTTAAAGGAGGGACAGGACTTTTTCAGGTATGAACCCGAACATTGTGATTTTGTCAATAAAACTTGACACATTGACCGCAAGGATTTGAAGTTAAGCA
>NZ_JAJCLZ010000043.1 GCF_020559915.1 Ruminococcus sp. 210702-SL.1.03 | reverse complement strand
GTATTGTCAAAAATTTGGCAATTATTGCGTTTACACGGTTTATTTTTTGGAACCAATATAATCATACCCATGATGCCGATCTTGTGATACAGCGTCCAACCGGCTCTGGCAATCATCTTCTTTTGCTGCTAAAAACTCCTGCTGTGTTTACTTTTGGTGAAAAAGATGTTTTTACAGAACCGGATTCATTTATTCTCTTTAAGCAGGGGACACCCCAGATCTACCGTGCTCATGGCCGACATTTTCTAATGATCGGTTCCATTTCAGCATTTCAGATGATGAAACGTGCTTTTTAAAGCTCTTGATATACCATTTGATAAAGTGATGAAAATAGGTGACTTGAATGGTTTTTCACTTATAATAAAAAAATATGAGTTACGAGAATTATTCATCAAATCTATATAAAACAGATTCGGTGGAATTATATATGAAACTGTTTTTTTTGAAACTTAGCGAAAAGATCCATGCTGCAGGAAAAGAGAAATCTGACACATATTACGATAAGCTGTTTATCCTACGTTCAAAGATCTACAATAAGCCTTATCAAGATTGGAATGTGGAGGGGCTTGCACATCAGCTTGCCATGAGCCAATCATATTTTCAGCATTTATACAAGAGAATTTTTGGCGTAAGCGTTATGAACGATGTTATAAACAGCCGCATAGAACATTCAAAATATCTGCTGTCCACAACGGATATGCCAATTTCTCAGGAAACCGAAATGTGCGGATATAAGTGTGAATCGCATTTTATGCGACAGTTTAAAGCTCGTATAGAGATGACGTCGACAGAGTACAGACACAGTGTTTCTGGCGGGTAGGGCATGATGTTATAATAACATTACGTTTTTTATATGAATATTAAAATTTTGATATAATTTTCGATCACATAGTGCTAAAATATAACTGTAAACAAAACTTATATCAGAAAGGACGGTAAAAATATGAGAAAGTTTAATGGTTATATGCACGGCGTTGATATCGGAGGCTGGCTGTCACAATGCGATTACAGCAAGGAGCATCTCGATAATTTTATCACAGAAGAGGATATCAAGCGTATAAAGGGTTGGGGCTGCGACCACGTTAGAGTGCCTGTTGATTATAATATCTTTCAGGATGAAAACGGCTTTATAGAGAGCGGCTTTGAGTATGTTCAGAAGTGTATCGATTGGTGCGGAAATAACGGTATCAATATGATACTTGACCTGCATAAGACAATGGGCTTTTTCTTTGATAAGGCTCAGGCTGAAAGCGGATTCTTTGATAACGCTGAACTTCAACAAAAATTCTATGACCTTTGGGAGGAGTTTGCAAAGCGTTTCAGCAAATATTCTGACAGGGTCTCTTTTGAACTTCTCAATGAGGTAACTGACCCTAAATTCAGCAAAAAGTGGAATGCTATCGCTGAAAATGCTATAAAGCTTATTAGAAAATACAGCTCTGATATAAATATCATTGTCGGCAGCTATTGGAACAACTCTATCGATTCAATGAAAGATCTTGACGAGCCGTATGACGAGCATATAGTTTATACTTTCCATTGTTATGACCCATTTCTTTTTACTCATCAGGCTGCCTATTGGGTAGATGAGATGCCAGAAGATTTCAGGATAGATTATCCGGGCAGCGTCCCAAAATACAGAAGTGAGATAAAGCGTCTTGGTCTTGAATATATGCAGACATACGAGGAAGTAAAGACAGAAAAATTTACGCCTGATTATTTTATGAGCAGATTTGCTGAGGCTGTAAGGGTCGCTGAGGAAAGAAATGTTCCTATGTATTGCGGCGAGTACGGCGTTATAAACCTTGCGTCTGCTGAAAATACGCTTAACTGGTATAAGGATATAAGCAGCGCCTTCGAGAAATGTTCTATTGGCAGAGCAGCTTGGTCATACAAGGGTGTTGACTACGGCTTTGTTGACGGACATCTTGACAGCGTTCTCGATGAACTGGTAAAGTATCTTTGATAGATAATTTCTTCATATAACTCCATTTTTGGGCAAGCTCGGTCACGTTAGCCGAGCTTGTTTTTTTGTGCTAAGTTTCATAAATTTATATTTGCTCATAAAATTCTATTTACAATAATTATTTGATATAAATAATTGAATATTGATATAATAGTTTTACAACAAAGTGTATAATATAAACCTAATCATTCATAGTCACTTTCTTATAATAACTTCCGAATAAACAGACCTGCTTGAATATCAAGTAGGTCTGTTTTCATATTTTTATACTATCTCATAAATTCGATATTAAACACTTTTATGATATTTATGTTACAAATTTGATATAAATAAAACGTTTACACGGTTATAATGTATACAGAAACAACAAAATAAATTGCTTTAAGCAAAAATTTTTATTGAAAATTCGGAGGAAAAAGTTATGAATTTTAAGAAGTTAGCAGCAGGTCTTTCAGCAGCAGTTCTCGCAGCAACAATGATGTCAGTATCTGTTTCGGCAACAAAGCTTGGCGACGTTGTTCACCCGTCAGAGGAGGACACAAAAATGAATGACTCATATTATTCTATCGGAGCAATGGGTTTCTATATGGGTCAGGATTGGAACTGGAATCAGGGTGATTGGGTAGGCATCGATGATACTGGCAAGATAGCTGTTGAATATAAGATAAGTGCAGTTATCGCCGACAAGTCAATGTCAGGCAAGGGAACTCTCGGAGATATGGGCGTTATGGTAGCTAATCTGCCTGAGGGTATATATCCTTTGGATGTTAAGATATCTGATGCAAAGTTCGTTGCCGAGGACGGCACAACAACAGTTTTTGACTCTCTCAATTCTATTACTTCAATGGACGAGGACTCAGAGGGCGGAATAAGAATACATATCAGACCGACCGATGAGGTCGATGAGGAAACAGGCGAGGTAACAAAGAAAGCTTGTCCTGAGGTCGCAGGCTGGGAGAAGGAAGGGGCTTTCAACGGCGGCACACTTTCAATGACGCTTGATTTCGGTGTTGCAGCTGCCGATGACGGAGAGTCAAAAACAGATACTTCAAAGGCAGAATCATATTCTGATACTTCAAGCTCAAAGACAGATACATCAAAGATAGATGCTTCTTCATCTAAGGCGGATACAAGTAAGGCTACTGTTACAGCGGCTGCATCTTCAAAATCTTCTGATGATACGTCTGAGGCGGCAGAAACAGGTGCAGCTGTTGGCGGAACACTTGCTGTTATCGCTCTTGCAGGTACAGCGGTGATCGTTACCAAGAGAAGAAAGTAATATTCGGAGGTATGGCTATGAATAATTCAAAAAGAGTTTTAACATTTGCTCTTGCAGTTTGCTCGCTTTCAGCATTTGCATCTTGCGGAAGTTCAAGTGATTCTTCAAGCAAGGTCGTTGACAAAAAGCTCAAGGAAGATCAGCAGCAGATAGTTCAAAGACTTTCTGACGATATGACAGATGTAAGAGATCTAAAAAGCAACGAAATAAAATGGTTCTCACATTGGGATATCAACCCTACTGAGGCGGAGGACAAAGAGATAGGTGCTGACCTTGCTTTGTTCAAGACAAAGTATAATGGTAAGATAAACTGGGTGCAGACCACTTGGGACACTAAGTTTGACGATCTTGCGGCACTTGTAATGTCAAATGATTCACCTGATTTCATTGGTGCTGATGATATGGACGTTTTCCCTAAGGGCGCTATAAAATCGATGATAGAACCTATCGATGATTATATCGATCTTTCAAAGCCTCTTTGGACGGATATAAAGGGTGCGACAGATAAGTTTATGCTTGGTGACAAGCACTATGTGAGCGTTATCAGAACTGACCCAGCATACGTTTTTGTATATAACAAGCGGACTATGGAAGATAACGCTTATGACGATCCTGCTGAGCTTTTTAAAGAGGGTAAGTGGAACTGGAATACTTTCACAGAAATGTGCCTTGATTTTACCGATTCTGAGAACGATAAATATGCACTTGACGGCTGGTATTATGAAAAGGCATTGCAACAGTCTTCAGGTGTGCCGCTCATCGGTATCACAGACGGAAAGCTTGTAAATAATATTTCTGACCCAATGATAGCAAAGGCTCAGAATATGATGTATGAACTGCAAAAGAACAATGTTGTTTATCCAAAGCACGAGAATAACTGGAAACTCAGAGGCGACGCTGAGGGCAGCGGAATGGCAACAGGTCTGACGCTTTTCTATCCTATCGGACTTTGGGCACTTGAGAATGCTCCGTCAACAACTGTGAACTACGGCGATGTATCAAAGGGAGAGGTAATGTTCGTTCCTGTTCCTTGCTCAGCTGATAGCGATAAACAGTATATCCCTTCAAGAGTACACGGCTTTAGCATTGTAAGAAACGCTAAAAACCCGGAGGGCGTGGCGGCTTTCCTTGAATGCTGCCGTTATGCAGAACTAGATGAGGCCGCACATCAGATAACCCTTGACCAGTACAAGGACGATTATGGCTGGACTGATGAAATGCTGGAAATGAGAGAAACTATCTATGAACTGTCTGCACAGAATCCTGTATTTGACTTTGAACAGGGCGTATCTGCCGATCTTAACTCTATCTGTGATACTGCAATAAGAGGAACAATGAATCCGCAGGAGTCAAAGAGCTGGTCACAGGTCGTTCAGGAAAATGAAAAGGCTATCGATTATATTATCGGCGAGGTTATGACTTCAATGAATGAGGCTAAGTGATCTCATTTTATCAAAAAGCTTTTAACGGAAATTTGGGCGGCAATGTGATTTGCCGCCATTTTTCTATAAAAATGTGTATTGGCTTTACTTATATTAATTAATGTAGTATAATATAATCAAGAGGTGGTGAAAGCTATGGAGATAAACAGGGAATTGTCTATGCGGCAGTTTATGCAAAAGGAAAATGACTATCATCATTCATCATATGAAACTGAACTGGAATTTTATTCTGCTGTGCGGGCAGGCGACCTTGAAACGGTCAAACGGCTGTATACGCCGCTGGATACAAACGAAAAGGGCAGGCTCAGCAAAGACGGTCTTAGGAATGTTAAGTATCATCTTGTCATAACCATAGCAATGCTGTGCAGATTTTGCATCGAGGGTGGACTTGACCCGGAAACTGCATATACCATAAGTGATATATACATCAACAAATGTGATGAGTGCCGCAATGAAGAAAGCGTTATGGCTGTGCACAAGGAAGTCATCGTTTATTATACCAAGCAAATGAAAAAGGCTGTGTCACAGAATGTTTATTCAAAGCATATCCTTATGTGCTTTGACTGCATTTTCGATAATATTTACAAGGGCGTGACTGTGAATCAGATAGCAGATGAACTGAACATAACGCCGCAGTATCTTTCAAAGCTTTTCAGAGAGGAAGTTGGCGTAAAGATATCTGATTTTATTATGTCTAAAAGAATACAGGCGGCCGAAAATATGCTGAGATATTCTGAATATAGTCCGCTTGATATAGCCAACTATCTTGCTTTCAGCTCTCACAGCCATTTTATTGCCTGCTTTAAGAAACAGACGGGACTTACGCCGAAACAGTATAGAGATCAGTTTTTCCGTGCAAACTGGAACAAGCATAGCACAAGCAAATCGAAAATATAAGTTGATATTAATATTCTGATATTTGCATTACTTTTCTGATATAAATATCACATCTGTTGATTTATAATACTTATAGAAGATAAAATCCTGATGTTTATTCGGAGGTAATAAAAATGAAAAAAGTTTTGGCTATTTCACTTATTACAATGATAGTTATGTCTATGGGCAGCTGCGGTGTTTCATCTGACAGCAGTTCTTCGCAAGATGTCAGCAGCAATGCGGAAACGGAAAGCAATTCTCCATACACGGTTGAGGCAGATTTCGGCAAGGGTGCGTCAAGCGATTTCTCCATTTCAGCAGGCTGGTCAAATGGTGCTCCATTCAACTGTTCGTGGAGCGAGGATAACGTAACTTTCAATGATGGAAAAATGCAGCTTATCATTGACGGTATGGGCGATTCAGAGGTGTACAGAGGCGGCGAGTATCGTTCAAAGGAAAACTATGGCTATGGACTTTATGAGGTATCGATGAAAGCCATAAAGAATGACGGCGTTGTATCATCATTCTTTACATACACAGGTCCGTCGGAAGATAATCCTTGGGATGAAATAGATGTTGAAGTTCTTGGTAAGGACACAACAAAGGTGCAGTTCAATTACTACACAAATGGCGTTGGCAATCACGAGTATATGTATGATCTTGGATTTGATGCCTCGGAGGATTTTCACACTTACGCATTTGAATGGAAAGAGGACGGCATAACTTGGTATGTTGACGGAAAAGAGGCATACAAGGCTACTGAAAATTTGCCCGTTACGCCCGGAAAAATAATGATGAATGCATGGAACGGAATTGGCGTTGACAGCTGGCTGAAAGCCTTTGACGGCACAGTTCCGCTTACAGCAGAATATGAGTGGGCAAGATTTACGGCAGCGGAGTAAAATTCATAAAAAGGGGAGTTCTTATGGGCGTAGATATTCAAGAGAAAAGCTGCGTATCAGAAGGCAAAAACATTTTCGGAAAACTGTTTATTCCAAATACTAAGGCAAAAACGTATCCTACCGTGATACTTAGTCACGGCTTTAACAGCATCGGTGATGATATGGCGGATATTGCTTTGACTTTTGCGGGAAATGGATTTCTAGCATATACTTTTGATTACTGTGGTGGTTCGACACGATCGCATAGTGACGGAAAGACCACGGAGATGAGTATTATCAGCGAACAGAATGACCTTAAAGCTGTTATAGATATGATGAGTGAACTTGATATATCAGACAGCGGACAGATATATCTTTACGGCGAAAGTCAGGGGGGATTCGTTGCTGCACTTACAGCGGCAGAAATGCCTGAGCGTATTGCAGCGATGATACTGCTATATCCTGCATTCTGCATACCTGACCAATGGCTTTCAAAAGATCCTGAAAGTATGTCGAAACCCTTTGCCTTTATGGGAGATATGCTGCTTTCAAAGAAATTTTATGATGATGTTCCAAGATATGATGTTTATGATAGAGTTAGTCGGTATAATAGTCCTGTGATGATATTCCATGGTGACAGTGATGAATTAGTTGCTTTATCATATTCCGAGCGATTGAAAACGACTTTTCCTAATGCAAAGCTGAAAGTTATAAAGGGTGCTGGTCACGGCTTTTATGGTGATGACAGGGAATATGTAAAGCGTGCGGCAGTTGATTTTTTTACAACGTTGTAAAACGATTCACATATTACGCTTACTTTTATGTCTTGATTTTTTGGTTCCGAAAAATAAACCGTGTAAACGCAATAATTGCCAAATTTTTGACAATACTAAAATTGCAGCCAAACAGGGCAACGCTGAGGAGCGACCTGACGCAGGCTGTGAGATAAAACTGTGGAAAGCGGCGGCAGAAATGTCGTCGTTTTTCAATATTCCACCGGATATCTCTAAAGCGGATAAACCTCAGAGGTTTGGGGACAGAGTCCCCGACAGCCGTCAGGCTGCAAATCTGTTCTCAAAATATATCGCAAACTGAGAATACGCCAGACCCCATGATGAGCTTCACAAGCTCCATTTCCTTCTCGCTTAAACCGTGATCTCTTGTTTTCATTACAATCTACCTCCAAATTTCTTTGTGGGTATTATTGTCATTTACACGGTTGGGTATTCAGACTCTTGTTAGAGTCCATAACCACGAACACGTCATATTTATCGTAGTCGCTCTTTTTAAGCTGAACGGCATATTTATTGTCATAACAGTACACATTATGACGTTTCAGCTCCGCTCTCGCAGGAGGATAAACCGGATTGCCGATCTCCTCCGTACTTGTTGCACTTGATGCAATCACAAACTGCGATGTAAGATTTTCTTTTCTCACAAGGTCCTTCATGATAAACTCTGCCATTGGCGAACGACAGATGTTCCCATGACAGACAAACATTATTCTGATCATATTATTCTCCGCTGTGTTTTAATACCAATAGAATTATTGTATATAGTATATCATTTTTTCAGCGGTTTGTAAAGAAATATTGGATCAAAGCCAACACGATACATCTACCCGGCAGTTGTTATGAATTACTTTAAGCTTGTTTAAATCGCTGAACACAAAAAAGGAGCGAAAAGGTCTCGCTCCTTAATTATTTTAGCTGAATTGTGTGTATTTAGCTTTTCCTTAAACTGTTTATAAACTCCGTGAAGCTGTCTGCAACAGGCTCAATGTTGAGAGTCTCGTGATCAACGAAAACTATGTGACCGTTGGTCTTATCAAAACAAATAAGATTTCCAAACGGATCGCCAGCAAAACCAACCATGTTCTCTATTTTACCGTCAATATTCCAATCTCTCATATCTCCTTTCCAGTTATTTAATCCCCATATGCTCCATTTATCGTATTTATTAAAAGAAAACAAAAACTCAAATACCCGTGCTTTTTTTCTTCTGCCCTGTTTCGATTTGAATTCTTTAAATTCAGGACGAGCACCATTATAGTTCTTTACAACTTCTTTGTACTCATTAGGAAAGGTATACCCAATATTTTCCTCATATTCTTTAATCAGATCTTCCGATTCTAAAGGTTTTACCCATCTCCAATTCATATTTAATAACCTCCTGTTTTATCTTGCGTCTTGTCTGTTAGCGAGATACAACGTTCCAATTAGCAGTATACTAATAATATTTGCTGTAAGTACAGAAAACGAAAGATTCATATCCATAGCAAGTCTCCTTTAAAAATTCCGATTTGTCAATCTGTTTCACTTTCCGCTTCCGGCTTATAGTTCTTTTCAATATATTCCTCTACGGCCTTGATAAACATCTGGTTCATGCTCATGCCCATTTCAGAAGCAATAGATTTCAGTTTTTCACGCTGTCCCTTTGGAACACGAATCTTGATGTCATCAAGGTGTGTTTTCACATACTTTGCCGTAATCGCTTTTCGTTTTTCGTTGTAGTACATAGAAATCAATCCTTTCATATTGTACCCATTACTATAATTATACTCTTTCAAAATCTTTTTGTCAATTCATCTTATAAAAATTGTCCGGATTTTTTCAGAGAACTTTGTGCGCATTGTAGCTTGAAAAAACAAGTACAATGATATATAATAGCATTGTACCCAATACTAAAACATGAAAGGAGATTTTCAAAATAATTCAAAAAATAATTTCCATTGCAGCAAGTATTACGTTAATAGGTTCATCAAATCTGACAGCTTATGCCTATGATATGCTTGATAAAGAATATATCGTCAGAGAAATTTGGTCTGATTGGTGGAACGGCAAGGGAGATGACGGACTTATCTTTCCTGAAGCAAGCTATAAGCACCATATTCTGACCGAGTGGGTCAATGACAATTATGGCGATGATAATTATGATTGGAGCAAAATCGGTCAGCTGAACTACAATTTCAAAGACTACTACGATGAACTCATAGTGATCTTGTCAATAAAACTTGACACATTGACCGCAAGGATTTGAAGTTAAGCAGCGATAG
>NZ_JAJCLZ010000042.1 GCF_020559915.1 Ruminococcus sp. 210702-SL.1.03 | reverse complement strand
AGCGCGTGACGAGAAGCGCGCGGGAGAATACATAATGTCGGTGAAGGAGGTGTGACACATGAGAACACCGGACGTTGAAACGGCTGTAAGGCTGTACTACACCAAGAGCGAATTGACGAACGCCGACGTCGCCGAGCTCTTCGGCACGGGCGAAAGCCAGACGATAAAGATAAAGAAGATGGCAAAGACCGAGATGGCAAAGCGCGGCGTAAAGTCGTGGCTGCCGTATGCCGTCAACACGAAGATAGCTTACGAAGCGTGGGGTATCGACATCGACGATTACGAGCGGCGGCTGAAAAAGCTGCGTTCGCTGGAAAAACTGCTGGGAGGTGCTCAGCAATGACCCAACGCGACCTAGCCGAAATGGCAGACCTGCGAGCCGAAAGCGCCCGCAAGGACGAAGTGTACAAGCGCCACATAGAGCGCCTGCGCAGCGACCGCAAGGTCAAGCAGATGGACACGCTGTTCATCGGGCTGGCGGTGTTCCTGGGCGGCGCGGGAGTAGCATTTGTGATCTACGCGGCGGCGATGTTCAGCCGCTGGGCGATGTTTGGAGTGTGAGCCATGCGGACTAAAACAGCGCTGAAAATACGCCTGCTGAATGCCGAGGGCAAGTCGCTGCGGCAGATAGCGGATGCGGTCGATCTCTCGGTGGACGAGGTGGAGGACTGCCTGCTGACGGCGGGGCTGACCCCGACATACACCGTCAAGCAGGGTCAGCAGGAGAACCCCAAGCGAAAGGAGATACGAAATTACATGGAAAATCAGAGAGTGCTCGGCGTACCGATAAAGCAGCGCGTAACAAAACCCGAGCCGAAAGGAGGGTAAGGCATGAAAGATTTACCTACACGTTGTATCGACCCAGTTTTAAAGTTCTGTCAGGATTGCATTTGGGGATACTGCCATTATGGCGATGATGTAGAATGTTATGCCGACCTAGCAGATTGTAGCTTTGAAAGCGGTTGTACACTCGGTTTTGACCAAGGCAGACCTGAGGACGAACCGACCGAAGAGGAAATGAAAGAGTTTGAAAGCCAGTGGAAGGAGAACGATGATGAATAAGAAATTCACTGACGAGGAAATTGTAAGGGCAGCACATTGCTGCACAAAAAATAATTGCAAAACCTGCCCATTTATAGTACTAGGAGCAGGATTTAAAAACTGTGTCATAAAATTCTCGGAATACATAGCAAACAACACAAAAAACGAGCCCGCCCCTGCGGCAACAGAGACGAGCGCAAACGATAACACAGAAGCCGTTATCACTAACGATAATGATACCACAAACAGCCGCGCTTGTCAAGTCGGCGGTCTGAGCATGAGTACGGGCGGCGGAAAGTCGGCAATGTACGCGAAATGCTGCGAGGAGATAGCCGAGATAGTGCTCAGGCTGTACAAGAAAATGAGCGAGGAAGATCAGGACACATTCTTACTCGGCGAGATCTACGGCAGAGTTATGACGGCGCAGGAAGAGGGGGAAGAGTAAATGTCAGTAAAAATAAACACCCTTGAGATAGAAAACGTAAAGCGCATAAAGGCGGTGCAGTTTGAGCCTACAAAAAACGGGCTGACCGTTATCGGCGGCAGAAACAGGCAGGGCAAGACCTCGGTGCTAGACAGCATAGCGTGGGCGCTCGGCGGGGAAAAGTACAGACCCTCGCAGCCGAAGCGCGAAGGCTCTTTCGCCGAGCCGCACTTAAAGCTAACGCTCGATAACGGTATCGTGGTGGAGCGCGGCGGCAAGAACGGCTCGCTGAAGGTCACCGACAGCACCGGTAAGAAAGGCGGTCAGCAGCTTCTCAACAGCTTCGTCGAGCAGTTCGCCCTCGACCTGCCCCGCTTCATGAACCAGTCGGCTAAGGATAAAGCGGCTACGCTGCTGCGCATTATCGGCGTGGGCGATAAGCTCGGCGAGCTGGAACGCACAGAAAAAGAGCTTTACGACCGCCGCACGGCGATAGGCAGGATAGCCGACCAAAAGGAAAAATACGCTAAGGAAATGCCCGTGTACGCAGGCGTGCCCGCCGAACCCGTCAGCGCGGGCGAGCTGATAAAACAGCAGCAGGAGATACTCGCGCGCAACGGCGAGAACCAGCGCAAGCGCGACCAGCGGGAAGATTACGCGCAGCAGCTGGAGCTTGCAAAGTCGGCTTACGAGCAGGCGAAAATGCGCTTTGAAGCTGCCGAAAATAACTTCAAGCTCGCCAACCTCGAAGCGCAGGACTTGGAGGACGAGAGCACGGCGGAGCTGGAACGCAACATCGCAGAGATAGACGAGCTGAACGCGAAGATACGCGCCAACCTCGACCGCGAACACGCCGAGATCGACGCGGAGGACTACCGCTCGCAGTATTCGCATCTTACAGAACAGATAGCGGACGCAAGGCAGGCAAAGACCGACCTGCTCAAAGGTGCCGACCTGCCCCTTGAGGGTCTGTCAGTTGAGGAAGGCGAGCTGCTGTATAAGGGCTGCAAGTGGGACGGCATGAGCGGCGCGGAACAGCTCGTAGTAGCGACCTCTATCGTGCGCAGGCTCAACCCTGACTGCGGCTTTGTGCTGCTCGACAAGCTGGAACAGATGGACGCGGAAACGCTAGCCGACTTCGGCAAATGGCTGGAAGAGCAGGGCTTGCAGGCAATAGCGACAAGGGTATCTACCGGCGGCGAATGCAGCATCATTATCGAGGACGGCACATCGTTCGTTCCCGAACCGCAGACGAAAACAGGCTTTAATTGGAACGGAGGTAAATTCTGATGGCATATGAGATAACTTCGGGCGTGCAGAACAGCGCGCTGAAAACAGTGGTCTACGGTCCTGAGGGCATAGGCAAATCTAGCTTCGCGGCGCGCTTTCCCGAGCCGCTCTTTATCGACACCGAGGGCAGCACGCTGCGTATGAACGTGCGCCGTATGCCCAAGCCGACAAGCTGGGAGATGCTGAAAGGCGAGGTGCAGGAAGCCGCCGCTATGCGCCTTTGCAAAACAATAGTGATAGATACTATCGACTGGGCAGAACAGCTCTGCATAGAAAGCATGTGCGCCGCGCACGGCAAGAACGGCATAGAGGACTTCGGCTACGGCAAGGGCTATGTTTATGAGTGCGAGGAGTTCGCAAAGTTTCTGAACCTCTTGCAGGACGTGGTGGACAGCGGCATAAACGTGGTGCTTACGGCTCACGCCAAGATAGTGAAGTTTGAGCAGCCCGACGAGCTGGGCAGCTACGACCGCTGGGAGATGAAGCTGGGTCAGAAAACAGGCTCGCTCATATCGCCAAAAGTTAAGGAATGGGCTGATATGGTGCTCTTTGCCAACTACAAGACCTACGCCGTAGCCGTGGATAAGGACGGCAAGAAGTTCAAGGCGCAGGGCGGAGAACGAGTGATGTACACCAGCCATCACCCCTGCTGGGACGCTAAAAATCGCGACGATTTAGCGTCCGAGCTGCCTTTCGACTATTCGCAGATAGCGCATCTTTTCGCTCAGCAGACGGTTCAGACCGTTCAGACCGTTCAGACCGTTCAGACAATGCAGACCCCGCCGCCGCAGACAGTACAGCAGCCCGAGCCTGCCGCGCAGAGTGTTCAGCAAGCGCCTATGCCTCAGCCCGACCCGACAGCTCAGCCCGCACCGCTCGACCCCGCTATACCGCAGGCTCTGCGCGACCTCATGACAGCCGACGGCGTTACCGAGGAGGAGCTTCGCGAGGTGGTGGCGCAGCAGGGCTACTGCCCGGTAGATATGCCCGTGGCGGCTTACCCGCCCGACTTCATAAGCGGCTGCTTAGTTGCCGACTGGAAAACGGTGCTGAAAATGATAAAGGAAATGGACTTGAACGGCGTGCCGTTCTGAGATAGGAGGAATTATTGATGGAAGATTTAAAAGAACTTGGCTGGGACGACGAGATAAGCGACGAGGGCGAGGGTTATTCATACACCCTGCTGCCCGAGGGCGATTACGAGTTCACGGTCGCAAAGTTTGAGCGCGCACGCCACGCAGGTTCGGCAAAGGTGCCGCCCTGCAATATGGCTAAGGTGACCTTTACCGTGTGGGGAGCTGAGGATAAAACTGAGATCACGGAAAACTACTTTTTGTGCAAGAAGTTTGAATGGAAGCTCTCGCAGCTGTTTCTTTCCGTCGGCTTGAAAAAGCACGGCGAGCCGCTGCGGATGAACTGGGCGGCGCTTACAGGCGCTCACGGAAAATGCCGCGTTTACATAGATAATTACACCAAAAAGGACGGCACAGAGGGCAAGAGCAACAAGATACGCAGGCTTTACGCCTACGACGAAAACGTTGATACAGTCAAGCCCGCAGCACAGCAGCATGGGTATACTAATGTGCAGACTCCTCAGCCCGCGCAGACCTATCAGCAGCCCCCTCAGGCGGCGCAGGGCTTTGCGAATAACGCAGGCTTCGGCGGCTTTGGCGGCGGTCAGTACGGCGGCTTCGGCGGCTTCGGAGGTGGCGGCAGATGAACCTGCGTCCATATCAATTAGCGGCAAAAGCGGCGGTATTGGAGCAGTGGGAGAGCGTTGACAAAACGCTCCTCGTGCTGCCGACCGGCACGGGCAAGACGATAGTTTTCTCGGCGGTGACGGAAGAGTGCGTGCGGCAGGGCAAGCGCGTGCTTATCCTCGCGCACAGGGGCGAGCTGCTCGCGCAGGCGGCGGATAAGCTGTACAAGACCACGGGGCTGAAAAGCGCGGTCGAGAAAGCTGAGCAAAGCTGCTTAGGCTCGTTCTACCGCGTAACGGTCGGCTCGGTGCAGACCCTCATGCGCGAAAAGCGGCTCAAAGGCTTCTCGGCGAATTACTTCGATACCATCATCATCGACGAAGCACACCACGCAATTTCCGAAAGCTACCAAAACGTGCTTCGGCACTTTCCTGCGGCTAAGGTGCTGGGCGTTACCGCTACGCCCGACCGCGGCGATATGAAAGACCTAGGCTCGGTCTTTGAGAGCCTGGCTTACGAATACACCCTGCCGCAGGCGATAAAAGAGGGCTACCTCTCGCCGATAAAGGCAGTGACTATCCCGCTCACGCTCGACATCTCGGGAGTGGCGACGCAGGCGGGCGACTTTAAGGCAAGCGATATTGACACCGCCCTAGACCCCTATCTGTATCAGATAGCTGACGAAATGCTCAAATACTGCGCCGAGCGCAAGACGGTGGTCTTCCTGCCGCTCGTCAAGACCTCGCAGAAGTTTCGCGATATTCTCAATGAGCGCGGTTTTATGGCGGCTGAGGTAAACGGCGAGAGCGAGGAAAGGGCAGAGATACTGGAAGCTTTTGATAAGGGCGAGTACAACGTGCTCTGCAACAGTATGCTGCTTACAGAGGGCTGGGACTGCCCCTCGGTAGACTGCGTTGTGGTGCTCCGCCCGACCAAAGTGCGCGGTCTGTACTGCCAGATGGTGGGGCGCGGCACAAGGCTCTGCGAGGGCAAGACGGAGCTTCTCCTGCTCGATTTCTTGTGGCACACCGAGCGCCACGAGCTTTGCCGCCCCGCACATCTGATATGCCAAAACGAAGAGGTAGCGCAGAAAATGACCGAAAATCTCGCTGACGAAGCGGGCTGCGCGGTGGATATAGAGGAAGCCGAAAAGCAGGCGAGCGAGGACGTGGTGGCTCAGCGCGAGGAAGCCCTCGCAAAGCAGCTCAAAGCCATGAAAACGCGCAAGCGCAAGCTGGTAGACCCCTTGCAGTACGAGATGTCGATACAAGCTGAAGATTTGTCCTCATACGTACCCGCGTTCGGCTGGGAGTGCGCGCCCGCTACCGATAAGCAGCGCGAACGGCTCGAAAAGCTCGGCATACTGCCCGACGCCATCGAAAACGCAGGCAAGGCGAGCCTTATCCTCGACCGCTTAGAAAAACGCCGCGCCGCAGGGCTTACGACCCCGAAGCAAATACGCCTGCTGGAAAACTACGGCTTTCAGCACGTCGGCAAGTGGAGCTTCGAGCAGGCGAGCGGCATGATAGCGCGCATTTCGGCTAACGGCTGGCGAGTGCCGCGCGGCGTGTGCGCAGCCGAATACGTCCCCGCGTGAGCGGCTGAGAAAGGAGATATGAATGGAGATACTTGAAATTTTAAGCAAGATCCCCCCCGCCGACTGCGATTATCAGGAGTGGCTGGCGGTCGGCATGGCGCTGAAAGAAGAGGGCTATTCGGCGGCTGACTGGGATAACTGGTCGCGCGCCGACAGCCGCTACCGCGCGGGCGAGTGTGAGCGCAAGTGGGAAAGCTTCGCGGGAAACGCCAACCCCGTAACGGGCGGGAGCATAGTGCAGATGGCGCGCGAAAGGGGCTTGCTCACGGCCGATACCGACGGCGTTTTCGACTGGAACGACGAGATAAGTTACGAGGGCGGTGAGTGCGCCTGCGAGGGCATACCTATCCGCGAGCCTGCCGACTGGCAGCCCGTGCAGGAGCTTGTAACATACCTCTCCACGCTCTTTGAGGTGGGCGAGAACGTCGGCTACGTTACGGAAACGTATGAGAGCGACGAAGAGGGCAAGCGCCGCTACCTGCCTACCCGCGGCTGCTGGGACAGAACTGCGGGCGAGCTGATAGCCCTGCTCAATAACTGCGGCGGCGACATCGGCGCGGTCATCGGCGACTGCAAAGAAGAAGCGGGCGCTTGGATACGTTTCAACCCGCTGGACGGCAAAGGCATAAAAAACGAGAACGTCACCGACTTCCGCTACGCGCTTGTGGAGAGCGACAGTATGCCGATAGAGCAGCAGAACGCCGTAATGCGCGAGCTGGAGCTGCCGATAGCCCTGCTGGTGTACAGCGGCGGCAAGAGCCTTCACGCGATAGTCAAGATAGACGCGCCGAATTACGAGGAGTACCGCAAGCGCGTGGACTACCTCTACAAAGTTTGCAAGAAGAACGGCCTTGCCATCGACCCGAACAACCGCAACCCCTCGCGCCTGAGCCGTATGCCGGGCGTTACCCGAAACGGCAGGAAGCAGTTCATCGTTGACAAGTCGCTCGGCAAAGAGAGCTTTGAGGAATGGCGCGACTACATCGAGAGTATCAACGACGACCTGCCAGACCCCGAAAGCCTCAGCACCGAGTGGGATAACCTGCCTGAGCTTGCGCCGCCGCTGATAGACGGCGTACTGCGGCAGGGGCACAAAATGCTGATAGCGGGTCCCTCAAAGGCGGGCAAATCTTACGCGTTGATAGAGCTTTGCGTGGCGATAGCCGAGGGCGGCGAGTGGTTCGGCTGGCGGTGCACCAAAGGAAAGATACTGTACGTCAATCTGGAGCTTGACCGCGCGAGCTGCCTGCACCGCTTTAAAGATGTGTACACGGCGCTGGGTCTGCCGCCCGCGAACCTCGGCAGTATAGACATCTGGAACCTGCGCGGACACAGTGTGCCTATGGACAAACTCGCGCCGAAGCTGATACGCCGTGCCGCAAAGCGCGGGTACATCGCCGTAGTGATCGACCCGATATACAAGGTCATCACAGGTGACGAGAACTCAGCCGACCAAATGGCGCATTTCTGCAACCAGTTCGATAAGATATGCGTCGAGCTGGGCTGCGCGGTGATATACTGCCACCACCACAGCAAGGGCGCGCAGGGCGGCAAGCGCAGTATGGACAGAGCCAGCGGAAGCGGCGTATTTGCCCGCGACCCCGACGCTCTGCTCGACCTGAGCGAGCTTACCCTTACCGAGCCGCTGAGGGCTCAGCAGCAGGATGCCGCAACTTGCCGTATCTGCGAGAGCTGGATAAGGCGTTTTTACCGCAACGCCGACGAGCTGCTTTCGCCCGACGACCTCGTTACTCCCACGGCTATGCTCGACATCGCGCACAAATACCTGCGCAGCGATTCGTACAGCCTGATGTGCGGCGAGATAGAGAGAGCGGGGCTTGCCGTAAGGAACCGCACTGCATGGCGTATAGAGGGCACTCTGCGCGAGTTTCCGAAGTTCGCCCCGCTCAACGTGTGGTTCGATTTCCCCGTACACCGCGCCGATACCGTGGGCGTGCTGGCAGACCTCGCGGTAGACGAAGTCGCCCCCTCGTGGCAGAAGAATTTCGAGAAAAAGCGTACTCCAAAGGAGCGCAGCAAGGAGCGCAAGGAGAGCATTGAAACGGCATTCAGCGGCGTGCAGGAGAGCGGCAAGTGCCGTATATCTGAGCTGGCGGAGTACCTTGCCGTAACCGAAAAAACAGTGCGTTCGCGGCTAAAGGAGCACGGCGGCTTTTGGGTAGACGACGGCGAATGTGGGTTAAAGGAAAACAGAAAAAGTCGATGAAATTACATTTTCCTAGGGAAAGAAAAAGTCGGTCTTTTACAGTGAAAAAATCGAGAAGAAAAGTGTTTCCCTAGGGAAGAAAATGTCGGGAAAAATACCGACTTTTTCAGAGGGAAGGAAAATTATATATTACATAATATATATTTTCGGGCTTACAGCCGCCCGAAAATCTATTCTGAAATATTAAGACGGCTGCGACCCGAACGAAGTGACGAGAGGAGAGATGAGATGAGATCAACTGAATTTTTTATGCCGATGATACCGCCGACCGTCACGGCGCAGGAGCACAAGGTGACGGTGAGAAACGGCAAGCCGATATTCTACGACCCGCCCGAAGTCAAGGCGGCGGAAGAGAAGCTTGTGGCAAATCTTTGCAAGCACCGACCGGACGAGCCGTACCGCGAGGGAGTTCGCCTGACGGTGAAGTGGCTGTTCCCGAGAGGCAGGCACAGGGACGGCGAATACCGCACCACCAAGCCCGACACGGACAACTTGCAAAAGCTGCTGAAAGACTGCATGACCATCTGTGGCTTTTGGGCAGACGACGCACTGGTCGCGAGCGAGATCTGCGAGAAGTTTTGGGCGGACAAGGCGGGGATATATGTGCGGATAGAGGAGCTGAGCGAGCTGTGACCGAGCGCGACATAAAGCGGGCGCTGGGAAAGCGGGTGCGCCTTACCGACCCGAAGCTGCACATCGCAGGTGCGGAGTACATACTGAGCGGCGCGGTGATACGCCGCGGCGAGCGGGGGTTTTACTATCAAGCGGAGCTGACGGACGTAAAGTGCGGTCACAGCCTGGTGTACGCCCCGCTGGAGAACATAGAAAGGAGCGAGGGAGCATGCCAGCAATACTGATAACAACGACCATCTCGGCGATAGCGGCGGTGATGTGGGCGCTCTGCGCGGCGAATACTGACGGAGATTTTGAGGAATTTGAGGAGGACGAGGAAAATGAAACGTTCAGAACTTGAAAAGTATCTCGGCAAGACCATCGAGCTAACGATCTTCGGCGAAACGCTGAGGGGTATTCTGCACAAGACGGGCGAGGAGCAGTTCAAGAACAACTGCAATCTCTACCTGCCGAAGAAGTATTACTTCGTGTGCGATGAGTACGGGATACCCTGCGGCAACTGCATATTCAGGTGCTCGCACGTTGGCAAATTGCGGCTGATAGGCGGTGACGGCAAATGACCAAGACCGACCTGCAAAATTACCGCGCGGACAAGCGCAGGCTCGACCGAATAAGCGCTGAGCTGGCAGGGCATGAAACGAGAGTGTGTGTCCAGTCCGCCGCCGACCCGCCATTCAGCAAGCATTGCGTGACCCTCAGCGGCTTGCCGCCGAGCGACGAGGTAACTGCTCTCCACCGCGAGAAAGCCGCCTTAGAACGCCGCACAGCCGCTGTACGCGCGTTCATATCCGCCATTCCCGACCCGCAGACCCGTGAGATGTTTGAGCTGAAATATCTCAAAGGCAAGACGTTCCTGCAAGTCGCGATGGCGATAGGTCTGGGCGGCAATGAATCATGCGTGAAAATGCGGATATATCGCCAGCTCAGAAAGTTGTGACTTTTGTGACTTTTTGACGTGTTATAATTTAAACTGGGGACAGTAGGTAAGCACTGACTTGCTCTTTTTTGATG
>NZ_JAJCLZ010000041.1 GCF_020559915.1 Ruminococcus sp. 210702-SL.1.03 | reverse complement strand
TGCTTAACTTCAAATCCTTGCGGTCAATGTGTCAAGTTTTATTGACAAAATCAAAGTGATTTTATAACATAATTAATAAAAGGTGTATTGATTTAGTGAAAAATGTTTGATATAATGTCATACAAAGGCGGTGAAGGGTATGCTTAAAATCGCAGTTTGTGATGATAATGAGAGTTTTTTAGAAACATTAAAAAAAATAATTTCAGAGAATGCAATAAATTATTTTAAAGATGTAAATGTTCAAGGTTTCAATAACGGTCAAGGTTTATTGAATCAACACAAGCACATATTTTTTGATGTGATTTTTTTGGATATTGATATGCCTGAATTCACAGGCTTTGATGTTGCAGAAATATTAAGAAAACAAAGAAGGGATTGTTATATAATATTTGTTACAAATCACAATGAACTGGTGTACGGAAGCATGGAATTTCAGCCGTTTTACTTTATACAAAAGTCTAGCGTTTCAAGATTAAATAAAGATGTTGTTAATGTTTTAAACAAGCTTTCTGTTTATTTAAAGCAGCACCAAAAAATAATTTTGAGCGATGAAGAGCATGGGCGAATCTGCATTCAATACAGAGACATTTTGTATATTGAAAGTGACAATCATCATGTGAAATATTGTATCTTGGATGATTATGGTTCACAGATTCATATTAAGGTACGTGCAGTTATCGGTGACCTTGAAAGTGAGCTTGCGGAATACGATTTTTCGAGAGTTCATAAAAAGTATCTTGTCAATCTTAGTCATGTTTTTAATTTGGATATGAAAAATGACGAAGTTATTTTTAAGCAAGGTTTTAGACTTACAATGAGTAGAAAGTACAAACACATGGTTGATACCGATTTTTCAAAATATTTGAGGGAAACGATATAAATGAGTATAATATGGATTGCTTTTGAAGTGATTATAAATTTCTATGAAGGTTTTATGGAAACTTATTATATATATAAGTTTTTGCCTCCGAAAACAGAAAGCACTAAGAAAAACATTATTGCTTTTGCATTGTGTTTCTGTACGCTCGGATTACTGATAACCGTAATGAATTACTTAACGATTTTTGAGGGCATTTTTGGAATTGTCTGCTACTTAATGGCTTTGTTTCTCTATGCCCTAGTGAACAGAAAAGGCAGTATAATAAAAAAACTGTTTGCAGCCACTGTTCCTCTTGTTATGATTTCTTTAATATCTATAATTACGCTTAATTTTGTTTCATCAGTAAATTCAATGTCAATAAAAGAAATAGTTACGGAATCCGGATTTGCTCGTTTTACGGTATTGATTTTTGCACAGGCATTATTCTTTATTTCAGTAAAGTTGATGCTGAAATTATTGGCAACGACTTCTGAGAACTTTAATGCAGTTGAGTGGATCGCTATTATATTAATACTTGCAATATCCATTATTATGATGTTCTTACTTCATTTGATAGCTATTGATTCAACTCAGAGACTCTATATAAACTTATTGATTTTAACGATAGTTGCAGTTAACATTATAATCTTTTATATGATTGATTCTATTTCTGTGAAAAATAATCAGAAAAAAGAACTGGAACTTTTAAAGATCCAAGAGCAATACAGTCACCAATATATAGAGAATGCAAGTCAGCAATATGATTCGATAAGAAAGATTAGACATGATTTGAAAGATCAGTTGTCCGCTGTATATACAATGATAGCTCAAGGACACGCAGATGAATCAATGAAGTACATAGAGAAATATGTTAACGTTATATCAATCAGTGAAAGCTTTGTAAATACAGACAATTATATTGTAAATGCTATTATAAATTCTAAGTTTGCAGTCGCAGCGACAGAAGGAATCAGAACAAATTGCAGCTGCATTAAGAGCTTTGATGGTATAGATGATATTGATATGCTTCATATTTTAAGCAATACGCTTGACAATGCTATAACGGCTAGTGAAAAAATAACTGACGAGTCAGAAAGGTTCATTAACCTTGACATCAGTAAAACAATGGACATATATAGAATAGTAGTCAGAAATGCAATAAATGAGTCTGTTTTAAAAAGAAATCCGAGCCTTAAAACAACAAAATTAAATGTTCATAAGCATGGGTGGGGAATTAAAATAATACGAGAGATTGCAGAAAAATATCAGGGAAGATGTGAATTTTACGAATCGGATAAAGTGTTCACATGTTTGATAACGTTAAAATCAACTTTACTGTAAAACGTTAAAATCTCTTTGTATTGGCAAATTTAAGTCATAGCAAATTGAGAGAAACAAATTAAATTTATAACGAAAAAGGGAGCTGTTACGCCGGTTTTTATATGGTGGACAGTTCTCTTTTTGTATTTCACGACAAAAACTTACACGTCACGCCAAATTGCTTGACTTGATTGTAAATAACTTGTATATTATAGTAAATAAAAGACTTGGTGGAAGTAATGAAGAGATTAGTATCGATAATTTTGAATTTTATGATCAAGAATAATGTAATTTCTAAGGATACAGAAGAAATAGAATTTTACAGATACGGAATAGAAATTACATTATCATCATTAATTAATATAGCCTTAATATCTATCATAGGTATAGTAACAAATTATACTTTTGAGAGCACAATGTTTTTGGCAGTGTTCATTATAATGAGATCATTTACTGGGGGATATCATGCAAATACATATATTAAATGTAATTTAGTGACCTCAATATCTTTTGTTATATTGTTGTTGATATTTAAAATAATAAGACATATTTCTTTAAAGTCAATTATATTAATTGCTATTTTTCAAGTAGTAACCATTGTTTTATTGGCACCGATTGAGAACAAGAATAAACCGATAGAAAATAGAACTGTCTATAAAATTATTTCTACCGTTTTATCAGTAGTGCTATCTGCAATAAGCATCGTATTAATTATAAAAGGTGTAGACCTAGGGCTAATAATTCTGCTGACTTTAGCCTTAGTTTCAATATTTATAATATACGCAAGATTTATGAAAAGGGGGGATTTCTTATGAAAATTAAAGTTGCTGTAGCAAAATCAGTCAAGGCGCTTGTTGGACATATGGCAAAGGCAGCCTGTGGTTCTGCATCACATTGGGGGGCATATCAACCTAAAGAACCTAAATTTAAGAAAGAAAAGAAGTAATAGATAACCACAGAATCGTTTAATAATCGGTTTAATTAGGAGGGGTAAGGTGTTTCCAATGCAGAGATAAAATACACAAAAATGTACAATAACATTTGTGCGAACATACAAAGTTTAAAATGATTTGCAACAAAGTAGATCGTTTGTGATACTAATATATTAAGACAATGGAGGTATTTAAAATGACAAAAATGGTTAAGAAGATAGCAGCTATGGGTGCTGCCGTAATGATGATGGCTTCGATTTCGGCTATGGGTGCGAGCGCATATACTGATCTCGAAAAAAACGGAGCGTATTGCACTGCTTACAAGAGTTCCTCAAGCAGCGTCTATGCTTCAACATCAACAAAGGACGGATCGAAAAAAACGGTAGGAGTTAACATCGTGCTTTACTATACAAAGAGCGGAAATACACTTAACACAGGTAGCGGCAACAGCTATACAAGAGGCGTTAGCACAACCTGCTCCACACCTTCCGGCGGAACGTTTAAAAGTGCGACAATAACACATAAATTAAACAACGCTACTGTATATACAGGTTACTTGGTATAACGGATAATTCTAAAAAATAATGCCGCACTGACATATAGTGATATTTCCGTGCGGTATTGCTTTATAGAATATGGAGGCAACTGACATGAAAATCAAAGCTTTGATCGTTATAACCGCCGCTGCCCTGCTTTTTTCATCCTGCGGAAAACAGACGGATAAGACCTCGGCCGCAAACGAGTCTTTTGAATTCGGGGCAAATATCACCGTTTCCGACAGCTACGCTTTCAGGGAAAACGACGGCAGACTTTACCTCTGGGATCTGAAAACCAACAGCTATGAGATCTTTTGTACCCAGCCCGATTGTAAGCATCAGACCGCTGCAGAAAACGCCGATACAAAATGCTCGGCTGTCGCTCCAAAAGAGGGGTACTTTTATAACTATGCTTTTCTTTATAACGATACGCTATACTCGATATGCACGGGCGAGCTGAACGAGTTTCTTATTTATACCGCCGATACCGACGGCATGAACAGAAAGCTTGCGTTTACCGCGGAACTGTCGCTTTGCACCATGGTTAATCCTGTGCTTGACGGCGGCAGACTGTTCTTTGTCGGCTCGGAATTTGAAATGAACGATACCGACAGTGTTGGATTGCGGGAGAATTATTCGCTCTGTTCGGTTGACCTTTCCGATTTTTCTTTTGAAAAATATATGGACATCGGCACTGCAAACGAAACCGTGATCGGTAAGAAGAGTCTTTTGCTGTACAAAAACAAGATATATTTCCAGCACAGCGAATATTCCGAAAACAGCGTTCATTCCGCTGTCGAATGCTATGATATCGACGGCTCGGAGCGGATGACGGTTCTTGAAACGGAAGATTCCGTCAACGTCTGGCAGTGCAACGGCGGTAAAATGCTTTATGTCGTTTCCGACGATGACGATTCCCATTCGCAGGTCTGCTCCTATGATCTCGACGGCGGTGGGACAGAGGTTTTGTTTAAACGGGACGGCTATGTCAGCGATGTCTGCATGATCGGAAACAGGGTGTTTTATATGTACAGTACTGCGGACGGCAAAAGCGAGATACGCAGTGCAGGAGTGTTCGATACGTCGGACGGAAAAGACCTTACGACCGAATTTGACGGCGATGTTTACGTATCGGTTCTGGGACACACGTCAAACGGGCATTTGATACACTATCAGGACTCCGAACGCGACAGCTTCGGACTGCTCTCCGACGAGGACTTTTGGAGTCTGAAATTTGAAAATGCCGATTTTAAATTTGAGCAGTAAGAGGGGAATGAGCAATGGGTAAGAAAGAATATTTAGCCTGCCTGATCTCGCTGGTCATGCTCGGTCTAACAGCGTGCTCCGATAATGCAAACAAGACCGGCTCGGAAGTAAGCTCAGGTACTTCATCAGCCGAAGAAAAGGATTACGGTTACGGCTTTGACAAGTTCGGATTTTCGCGTTTTGACGTTGAAACGGCAGAATCCCTCACTTATGAAAATAAAACAAAGATCGTATATCTTACAAACTACGATACGACCTTTACAACTACTGACGACGACCCGAGAATATACGATGAAATTTACATTGAAAACACTGTGAACGAGTATCTGGATAAAAACGGATATGACTTTTACGTTGATTTTGTAATGAACGGCGAGTTTGATTTCAAAACGGGCGAGCTGTACCCAAACATGGACGTTTACGAAAGTATGCTCAAAAATAACGAGCAGGTCGATATAGTCAACACGGGGCTGGGCATGAGCGCGCTGGGCGGTTACGGAGATACCTTTAATCTGTTTGTAGAAAGGGGTTATCTAGAACCTTTGAACGATTATTTTCAGACCGACAGCGGAAAAGCGTTTTACGACGGGTTCGACGGCATAGTCTGGAAGCAGACGACCTGTGCCGACGGTATGATATACGGAAAAACCACCGACTATACGCTTGCTCAGCCGCTGGTATTGTTGCTTAACGGCGATGTTTGCAACGAATACGGGGTAAATACAGACGATATCCAAAGCCTAGAAGATCTCGAGCCGTATCTGCAAAGCCTTGCGGACGAGGGGAAACGTGGTCTGCTGCTCGACAGCACCTGCGAACTGTATTATGAGATGGCGGGATTTTGCAGATACAAGGGCGTGTATATCAACGCCGAAACGGGACTGGCGGAAAATATTTTCGAGAATGAAAAAGCCTTGAAATATCTCAAGACCGTATATGAATATTCGCAAAATGGATATATATCAAACAACGTCGATATTGCGAACGACGCTTATATTTGCAGCCTGTCGCCGGCAATGCCGCTTTATTATGATTCGTCGAAAATCGTTTCAAGCGGATATTTGCAGCAGGAGGAACTGAACGGAGTCGTGGGGATATCGTCCTCTAGCAAGAACAAGGAAACGGCGTTTGAACTGCTCGCTCTGCTGAACACGGACGAAGAGCTTGCGAACATAATTTACAACGGCGCAGAGGGACGAAATTATGCGGTCAAGGACGGCGAAAAGTACCCGAACAAGAACGCTCTGCCGTTTTACGACGTCGCCGCGACAATGACTAATTCCATTATCGCCGAAAGCAATTCGCAGGACAATCAAAGCAAGCGGGAGGATATTGCGATATGCTGGGAGCATTCCGAGGTATCTCCGTTTTACGGTTTGGAGGTATCCGACGATCTTGCCGAAAAATTGGAGAAAACGGCGGCGGTCTATGACGATTTTTACGGTCTGTTCTACGGCGATTACGGCGAATATCAAAGCCTTGACGAAGCCTTGTTCGCAGCAAATGAACAGCTGAAAGCCGCAGGAATAGACGAGGTTTTAAACGAGCTGAACGAGCAGCATGGAAAATTTGATAAAGAATAAAACCGGAGAAAACAACATGACTCTCACCCTAACAAACCTCACCAAACAATACGGCAATTTCACCGCACTTGAAAACTTCACCTACGACTTCACGGCGGGAGTATACGGTCTGCTTGGACCGAACGGTGCAGGCAAATCCACCCTTATGAATATCATCACCGACAATCTGAAACCAACTTCCGGCTCGGTGAAATTTGACGGCGTTGAAACAAGCACAATGGACGCCGACTTCCGCAAAATTCTCGGCTTTATGCCCCAACAACAAGGGATTTATCCAAACTTTACGCTGGAGCGTTTTCTCTACTATATGGCTGCCCTCAAAGGCATGAAAAAAGCTGACGCAAAGCCGCAGATAGAAAAGCTAATCAACCTTGTCAACTTGCAGGACAGCCGAAACAAACGCCTCGGCGGCTTTTCGGGCGGTATGAAACAGCGTGCCCTCATCGCACAGGCTATGCTCGGCGAACCGAAAGTCATTATCCTCGACGAGCCTACCGCAGGTCTTGACCCGAAGGAGCGTATCCGTATAAGAAATCTGGTGGCACAAATAGCTTTCGACAAGATAGTCATAATCGCAACCCACGTTGTTTCGGATATCGAGTTTATCGCAAAAGAAGTCCTGCTGATGAAAAGGGGCGAGATAATCGACAGCGGTGCGCCTCATATCCTCTGCGAAAAGATCGACGGCAAAGTGTTCGAGATAACCGCCGACGAGAGTATGCTGGACGAAATTTCCGCAAAATACAAGGTCGGAAATATCTCGAAGGACGAGAAAAACATCTACGTCCGTGTTATCAGCGAACAGCCGCCCAGCTTTGAGTGCCGTCCTTGCAAGCCCGATCTTGAGGATCTCTACCTCTATTATTTCGACCAGGGGGCGAGCTGATGATATTCAAAAACGAACTGATAAAAGCGTTCTGCAAACGCACAACTATTGCAATTTTCGCCGTTCTGCTGCTCCTCAACGGCGTTTTGCTGTATATAAACGAAACAAAACAGACGCTGGAATACACCCCTGAGCAGTACAAAGCCGCTTATCAGACCCTCGAAGGGCTTGACACTCACGTTGCTTTTGAGCGAATTTCACAGAAAAAGTCGGAGCTTGAATTGATACAAAGGCTGTCATTCGGTGAGGATATTTCGCAGGAAAACTGCAATGCTGAGGAGCTTTTGAAGAGCTACAAGACGAAGAGCTACCTAGAATTTACCGACGATATTTACTCCGAGATAGAGCTGACCGACCGCATTTACGAGGAGGTCGCCGCCTGCGAAAATTACGACAGCTACCTTGAAAATATCGACAGCACCGCGCGAAAAATGACGGGCATTTCGCTTTTCGCCGACCCCGATAGTTTCAGCTACAAAAATATCGCACAAACGCCTGCGGACTTCGCCTACCTCAAAGGCTCAAAGCTCACCGCCGCACCCTCAAAGGGCGTTTCAATGGCAACGGGTTTTCTCGCCACAGACCTTATTGCAATACTGATGATAATGACCGTGGTTGTCACGATTGTCACCCGTGAAAAAGAGCTTGACCAGATAACCCTCGCGCGCACGACTTTCAAGGGCAGAATGCCCCTTGGTATCACAAAGATTTTCACCTGTTTTGCGGCGGCGATTGTGGCGGAAATGTTGCTTTACGGAGTAAATTTTGCAGTTTCATATATTACATATGGTTTCGGCGACCTGTCAAGGCAGATACAGTCGGTATACGAGTTTAACGGCAGTAACTTGAAAATATCCGTACTGCAATACTTTGCACTTTTCCTTGCGGCAAAACTTGCGGTTTACTGCGTATTTGCGGCGATGATCTACCTTGTTACTGTGGTATCAAACACCGCTGTAAAGGTCTACGGCATACTGATAATTACCATAGCGGCGGAAGCCGTGCTCTACTACACCATACCGAGCACAAGCTATCTTTGTCCGCTAAAATACATTAATATTCTTGCATACGCCAACACAAAAGACCTCTTCGCGAGCTATCTGAACCTCAATATTTTTGGAAAACCTGTGAACTATATGGCTGTGTTTGTCGGCTCGGCGATAGTATTGCTGCTCATATTGTCCATACTCTCCGTGCTGATTTTTTCAAAGCAAAGGGTTATTAAAAGCCGTACAAGAAAATTCAGCCTTGCAAAGTTCAGTATTTTCAAAGGCAGGACAACAAATCTCTTTTTGCAAGAGTGCTACAAGGTCTTTATCGGCGGCAAGGCTCTGCTGATTTTGATAGCATTTGCTGTCATCACCGCAGTTTCATATTCTCCTATCAGCGAGAGCTTTTCATCAGCGGACGAGGTTTATTACAAGCAGTATATGTTGAAATTTGAGGGCGAGTACACCGCCGAAAAGCAGAAAATGATAGACGCTGAGGCGCAGAAATTTGCCGACGCGCAGATGAAAATGTCGGAGGAAATGGCAAATTCAGATGGTGACGGTGTTTTCATAATGATGAAGTATCAGGATATACTTGCTCCGCAGTACGCCTTTGACGAGGTGAAACAGCACGCCGAATATTTGCAGACAACAGAGGATGGGCAGTTCGTTTATGACAGCGGCTACAAGCTGCTGACAGGCGGCGAAACCGCAGGAAACAAGGACTTAACGCTGGGTCTGACGGCAATGACAATGGTGATACTTTGCCTTACCTATGTCTATGCCGCCGAGTATCAGACAGGTGCGAACGTTCTGCTGAAAACCTCCGCAAGAGGCAGAGAGGACACATTTCTCTGCAAGTTCGGCATAGGCGTTGTCATTGTGACGATGATTTTCGCACTGACCTATGCGCCGTACTTTTACAACGTGCTGAACGCATACGGCACAAGGGGGATAAACGCACCTGCCTGCTCAATAGAGTCGCTTTCAAATTTTGATGTTTCCATAAAAGGTTATCTCATTCTCATAATCGCCGGAAGATACCTTGCGCTGCTTTGTGCAATGCTCATCATCTATTTTCTGTCAGCGAAGCTCAAAAGCGTTATATCGACATTCCTTGCGGCGACGGCGGTGCTTATTTTGCCGATATTGCTTGCGCTGCTGGGGATAGGGTTCTTTGATTATGTGCTGTTGAATCCGATTCTAATCGGGAATATATAAAGCGTGCCAAATAATTTTTGCAATTAATAATATTAAGAGACAATTTATATGATTTAGGAGCATAACAAATAGAGCTTTTAAAGCTGTTAGTTATGCTCCTTTGTATTTTATAAGTAAAACTCCGTTTATTGCTTTAAAAGCAGAAACGGAGTTTTTTATGCCCATTTTTAAAAACTGGCAATGCTATATTGCCAAATATCCATAGCCTTCGTTTTGATTCAGAACAAGAAAATCAAAACGGAGGAATAAAAAATGAGCAAAAACATAGTAAGTGTTTATGACACCATAACCAAAAGATACGTTGAAATTGAAGTAAGCGAAAAGATCCGCACATCTTACAACAGAACTCAGTGGAATATTGACGATAATGACAAGTCATTTTACAAACACGAAATACAGTTCTCTGCGTTGAAAGGAAACATTAACTGATTTTGTCAATAAAACTTGACACATTGACCGCAAGGATTTGAAGTTAAGCAGC
>NZ_JAJCLZ010000040.1 GCF_020559915.1 Ruminococcus sp. 210702-SL.1.03 | reverse complement strand
ATTGCTGTTTATGTTAGCGCCGTTTTTGGCGTTTATCTGAAATGAACGTTGGGTATTATATTCAGTCCCCCAGTCCAATTTTAATGCTGTTACATCGCCGACCTTGCAGCTCACCTCCTGCGCGCCTGATGGAACATCAATTGTATCAAAATATTCCGCCGCATTAGCTGTCAGCCACGCAGACACCTCAGCGTAATTAGCTGCTGCGGTCGTACCTGTGAAATATGTTGTTTCTATTGCCATTATAATTTTCCTTTCACGCTAATATTTTCAGCCGCGCCGACGTCAGCACGTCGGGGGTCATATTGCTGTTGTCTGCATAGCGCAGTGCTACGCGCACATATGACGGTGCAGACGCTGTGCCGCACATTGTCAGCGCACCGCAGTCGAGCCAGTCTTTATTGGTTGATGTCTTTAAGATTTTCTTTTCCGCATCAAAAAATACAAATGTGTACTGTAGTTTCTTGTCAGCACTTGCGGTCACCGTGAATCCCGAATAAAAAATATCGGATGCGTTTGAAATATCAAGATAATCGGGCATTCGTATTCGTGCGGTACTGTTAAAATTATCGCCGTTATCATATATACTGCCCTGCTCCCAGTTTTTGCCCATGAGGTCAATGTCCATGCCGTAGACCATCTCGGCCGTGCCGGCTCTGCCCACTACCCCCTCCGCCACCGCCGAGGCTAGGGCGGGCGCACCGCCGCCGCTTCTCTGCGAAAGCTCAGCATACGCCGCGTCTATCTTCTCAAAATTCGCATTCAGATACGCCTCGTCGAACAGATCATCGTCGCCGACAAGCGCGAGCGTTAAATTCTCAGTGTACTCCATTTTTACCTCCCTATCACGAGCCAGTCAACGTGGTATGTGCCCGTCGGCAGGTAGCCCTCCTGTGCGCCGCCGCTCTGCTTGTACCGCCCGTTGGTGACATAGCAGCGGTAGCCAGTGCCCGCGAGGTACTCGAGGAAACAGCAGACGTTCATCGCCGCCACCTGCCCCGTGCTGTACACATAGCTCACCGTCGCCAGCACGCGCGTGTTTGCCGTCGCGTTCGGGATATTCAGCGTTACACGCTGGCTCGCGACCGTTGCGCCTTTCTTGATGGTGAAGCTCTCCCGCCCATGCTCGAAACCGCGCGCCGCGAGCACGTCGAAAAAGCTGTCTATCTGCTCACCCGACCAGCGCAGCTTATATTTCGCCGCGTTTTCGAGAGCGGTCACACGTTCCTCGATCGTCAAATTTTCTGCCATAAAATCACTCCTCATATCAACTGTTCTTCGTCGTTTAGTCCCGCCGCCGTGATGTCCGCGCTCAGCCCGCCGTCATATGAAAACGCCAGCCCCGTGACGGGTATCGCCGCGCCCGAATAGGTCACAACGTCGCCGACGTCGAGCCGCGGGTCGCCCAAGCGATGCCGAAACTGCGCCGTGTACCATGTGTAATTCTTCACGCGGCTGAAAAGGCTGTCAAGCAGGCTGCGGGTCATATACGGGCACGCGAGCTGCAATATGCGCCCCTTGCTCTCGTCCGTTTCGCCGACTGTCAGGCGCGTATCGTCGTCTATATTGCACACCACGCCTACTATAACGTTCGGGCTTTCACTGAGGGTAGGCTCGTCTGCTTCGCTCGCGGTGATATCGCGCGCCGACGTATACCAGCGCGTTCGGTAGACCCCCTCGCGGTCGATGAACCCGAAATGCCCCCGCGCCGCCGATATGTACCCGAGCATCTGTCGGCAAGTCGTGCCCGCCGCGATGGTCGAGATTTCGAAGTCAAAACTTGCCGCGACCAGCTGTGCGCCGTTCGCCGCGAGCAGGTCAGCACCGCCGCTCTCTTGCAGATCGCCCGACACCGCGCCGCCCATGCACTGTATGCCCAGCTGTCGGCAAACGTCCTGCTCAACGGCTTCGGCGCTTGCGGGCAATGTCAGCGTACACTTGTACTCGCGGTCGGCGAAGTACAGCATATCGTACAATGACAGCTCGCGACCCGTGCCGTTCTTCGGTGCTTTGGTGCAGATGAAAACGCCCATCGGGATAGGCTCGCCGAGCACCTCGCCAAGTCGCTTTATCTGCCGCGGCGTGAGCGTTTTTACGCGCCCGAATTTGTACCGCGCTAGCCTGCCCCACGTCATTTTGCCGCCCTCGATGTCCGCGATGTAGAGCAAAAGCCGAAACATATGCCCGACGTACCCCCCAGCGCTGTCGGCTATATTGACCGTCCAACTTTGCGAGCAGACCGCGCCGAGTTCGATGTCGTCCGAAAGCGATGTCGATTCGCGGTCTGAATTTGCCGTGAATATCGCTTCTGCGGTCAGGGTGCGGGCGGCGGTGAGGTCTTCTAAAAGTATTCGCCATGTGCGGCAAGGCGACGTTATGAGCGCCGCAAGTTCGTCTGAAACTGTATACAATATATCGCCCCCTACTGCTCTATGAGGTCTACATTCAGCGTTTTGCAAAGTTGCCGCCGCTCGTCCCAGCCCCAAGCTTCATACGCAGGGCTGCCAGCGTAGACCGTTTTCGTGACTGCGTTCATCTCCTCGTCGAGCAGCGTGACGGTGAAAAATGCCCTATCGACGTTGGAGATATACCGATTTATGGCGGCGGTCTGCTCGCCCGTGAGGTGCGCCCATTGCATCTTGATGGTCTTTTTTATGGCGCGTATGTCGCCGACCATCGTGCAGTCAGCGGTACGACCTGCGTTATCCGACCATATTTTTTCATTCGTTATGCTGACGGAGAACGGCGTTGGCATTTCTTCGCCGCCAAACATCAATTTTTGCGTCATTATGCACCTCCTAAGCCTTTAGCGGCGAACGTCCGTTGCGGCGAGTACGCTCGTTTATGTCGTCGATGACAGCCTGCCCAACGCGCCGTCTGTCAAGCTGCACAGTAACGTAAAGCGGCTGCTTTTGTCCGCTGCCATCGCCGCCGTATGCGACCAGCGCTTCCAATACTGCTTGCTTCATGGTCGAAAGCGGGCTGACTACCTCGGGTTCGCGAGTGTTGTCGCCTAGGACTGCCATGAATTCGCCGTAGTTTGCGGGAACTACCGTGCCGGCGGCTAGTTTGGGGATCTGCGGCACGTCGATAGTTTCCAGTCTGTCAAACGGCTGCCAGCCGGCTATTTCCAGATCTTGTACCCACTCTATGGCGTCGTTTATCGCATTGAATGGGGCGGCAATAACGATGTTAATACCGTCTATGAGCGTGTTAACAACATTTGTGAATACGTCGCTTATGCCATCCTTTATCCCGCTAAAGATCCTGCCTCCTGTTGAGAACACATCTTTAACTCCCTGCCAAGCCGTAGTAAAAGTCTTTTTAAACCATGTTGTAACGTTGCTGAACGCCGATTTGATGCCGTCCCAAATGCCTGAAAAGAACGTTTTTACCGATTTAAGACTAAAGACAGACTTGATCTTATCCCACGCGGAGCCGAACTTATCGCCGAACCATGTGCCGATGTTTTTGAAAATATCCGTTATTGAATTATGCAGATCTGAAAACCAGCCCGGAACGGTTTCCGTAAAAAAGCTCGGTATCGATTCTGTGAAGAAGGCGACTACTGCCTGCCATGCCGCTACCGCTTTATCGTATATCGGAAACAGCACATTTGAGTCAAGTGTATCGAACCAACCGGGAATAGTTTCTGTGAAAAATGCCGGTATGCTCTCTGTCAAAAAGTTTGTCACAGCGACCCATGCCGCAGTAACCTTGTCATAAAACGGGAACATGACGTCTGATTGAAGCGTATCCCACCATTCGGGGATAGTCACTGTAAAGAAATTAACGATGCCGTCAAATATGGGGAACAATGCCTCGTCTATCTTATCACCGCCGATAGCGTCGCGTATAGCAGAACCTATCTCCCAGCCGGCAAAGAAAGCTCCTGCGGCTGCGCAGAACTTGGTCGCGAATGTTGTGCCGCCCGCTTCTGCCGGCGCAGTTACACTTGATGACATCGTTTTATTTATACTATTGAATGCTCCTGCGGCGTTTTTGCCAAGTGTACTCAAACTTGCTGCAAAATTATCCAGCGTTTGCTTAGCTTTTGCCGCAACTACTATCCCCGCGACCGCACCTGCAAGGTCAATAAATACTTCAACGTCCTTTTCCGTCATGTTATCGCACATTTTCTTGAACGAATCGCCCATCGAGCTGAGTGCGCTCACGGCGCTGTCTTCCGCCCATGAAGCTATCGGTTTCAAGAACTTATCCCAAAGTTTGTCTTTTATTATCGGAGCTGCTTTTTTCCACACTGCTGTCAGACCGCTTATCCCATCTGACAGCGTGTCAAGAAATGCAGGTATCGCGTCCTCTATCGTCCAGTCTGCCATCGGCAGCAGTACGTCGTCCCACAACGTTTCCAAACCCTCGCCAACGGTATCGGCAAAAGGTTCAAGCGCCTGCTCAAGCCCGTCAAACGCTGTCAACAGCGGCTCAAAGTCGATGTCCTTAGACCATTCGGCTATTTTTTTGCTTATGTTTTCGTTGTGCTCGAGAATGGTGTTGAAAATATCCGCCGCGTGCTGTATCACATCTGTGCCGAGGTTATTTTTGCTCCACGCACGTTTCAGCGCCGCAGACATATTGCCTATCGCTATGTTTATGTTCGTGAAATTGCCAAGGATATGCGAGGTCATTTCCTCGCCTGTGCCGTTTGTCCACACCTCAGCGAACGAACTGCCTATCTCTTTGCATAGCCCTAGTGACTGACTAAAAGAGTATTTAAGCGACTTTAAAACGCCCTCGCCCTGCCTTTTCCAAGCCTTTTTAAGCGGCTGGAATATCTTTGAGATGTCTTTTTTCACACTCTTGAAAAAGTCTGCAAATTTGCGCTCCATAGCCGATGTATCGGCGTCAGCCTTATATGTTATATTTCCGCCGATCGCCGACACGGGCGAGGTATTGCCGGCAGTGCTTGAAGCCGTACTTTCTTCTGCTGTATCGCTGCTGAGCTTGTTGATCTCGTCAAAGCTTGCAAGTGATGTTTTATTGGCTTCTGCGGCTTTCTCTGCGCTGTCCGCCATGTCGGAATAGCTGCTTGCCGCCTGATCGGCGTTTGAGGACAGATCAGCGGTATTGCTGCTGATCTGCGCTGTATCATCGTCAAGCTTAATGCCAAAGACTTTTGACAGTGCGTTTGCCGCAGCAGTTGCGGCAGTGGTCATGCTCTGCAGCCCGACAGTTATGTTCTGCACTATCGGTATGACCGCAGCAAGTACGGGCTGACCGACAGCCGCCATAAGCTGTTTTACGGCTTCTTTGAGATTGCCTGTGACATTTTCCCATCCATCGGCTTCACGCGCCGCCTGTCCCATAGCTCCCGAAAGCTCGTTTGCATCTTTGACCATTTGCAGCAGTGTGACCTGCTTCTGTGCTTCCGAAAGCTCTATGTATGACTTGCCGTAAATCTTGTTAGCAGCGGCATTTCTGGTTGTTTCTGTACACGACAACCCCAGCGCTGCATCATTTTCAAAATTGCCTTTCAAAAATGACTTTAAGCTCTCTGCTGTGTCTTCCAGTGAGCGGTCGTAGTAAGCGGCACTATCCGCTGTGACCTGCAAAGCGTCGTTCATTAGATCTAAAGCGCTCGCAGAGTCCATGCCTGTTGTCTTCGCAAAGGCATATATAGATGTTCCAACGCCTTTAAGACGCGTTTGCAATATGCCGCTTGATTTTGCCACGCCGTTTATTGCCGATTCGGCATAAGAACGGATACTTCCAAACGTCTGCTCGAATTGCGCTTCCGCTGCTTTGACCTCCGCCGCCGACTCTATGACCTGCTTTACACTGAATGCCGCGCCCAAAGCGGCGGCAAGCTTGCCAGCCAGACCGATAAGACCATTCATCTGATCTTTAAGACTGCCTATGCCGCGACCAAAGCCTTTTGTATCTATTTTAGTGTCAAAATTTAATCTGCCATCGACCGCCACAATTTCGCCTCCTTTCCTTAATCAAATAAACTGTCAACATAATCGTTCTCAGCCTGTTGCTCTGCCGAGAGCCGCTGTTTTATGTGTATAATGTTGCTGTTCTCGCGGTAAAACTCGCGCTCAGACTTGTCTAACTGCTTGCCCCTGCCGCGCTTCCATCGTATGTGCATTATTTCGGCTAACAGCCCCTCGCCTATCTCAGACAGATAGCCGAGAAACGTCCACCAGTGCATATGATCGTCTGTCCTGACCTCGTGCCCCGCGACTTTGTTCACCGCGGAAAAGATCATTTTTTCGTCCTGCTCCCAGTCGAGCACTTGAACGTGCATATCCCTAGTTTCCATGTCGCCGCCGTCAAGATACCAGATCGCAGCTTTTAGCGCCTCGGTAAGATGCGCGGCGGGTATCGGCTCTTTGTACAGACACTCTATGCAAGCCATCGCTTTTTCTTTGTTGGTAAGCTCCGGATCTGAATATGCCTGAAAAATAATCAGCGCCGCACGGTAGTCTGACCTGATGGGATATAGCCTGCCGCATACTTCCAGCGCGGCAGGCAGTTGTCCGATCATCTTCATCTGTTTATTAACTGCCTGAGCAGCGCGTCTTTATCCTCGCTGCTCAGTTTACTTAGATCAACGCTGTAAGGCACGTCGGACTTTTCCAAGTCGGTCTGCTTCGCTGCGGCAGTATACTTGCTGATCTTAGCCTGAGAGCGCGTAGTCTGTTTCTTTGCTTCCGCCGCTATGTACTCAAACATAACGTCCATAAAATTGAGATACACAGGTCTGCCGCCGACAGGCGAAAGGCAGCTCGCCGTGCCAAAAACGATTGCGCATATGTCATAGCCAAAAACATAGTTTATAAGTTCGCGGATACACTGTTCCAGCTTCTCGACGTTCATCGCCGCGTTCTGCATCTTTTCTGAGTCAGTGTCCTCGCCATCAAAGTTTAGTGCGCTGAGGTCTATATCTCCGTACTTCTTTTTGATCTCCTCAGCCTTATCCTCAAAGCCGGCAAGGCGCTGTATAAACGCCGTGTCGGTAGGATTTATGCGTATGATCTTGTTCGGGTCGCCGTTGATCTCTATGTTTTTGTAGCCGTCGTCAAATGTAATCTTTATGTTTTCTGACATTTATATCACCTTAGCCTTCTGCGTCTGCCGTAAATACTGGCTTCTTGTTTGTGATCGTTACCGTACCCTTTACTCTGTTGCCGCATGGCGTAACAGTAAAGGGGATAGTCACGCCGCCCTGTTCGCCGCCGTAAGACTGCGGCTTGATCATACAGTCTTCCATCCATGCGTCAAACGGCGCTTCCGTCTTGTCGATAATGACCTCCAGCATTGTGGTCTTGCAGTCATCGCCCGTAAGACGATTAAAGGCTATGTCCTTTATCTTCGCGTATATCCCGTCGCCTTTGCGGGCATAGTACGGATCGACCGACATACTCGGCTCATAGCCGTTGTCTATGACTTCGCTTTCGTCAAGCACATTCTTTACTGTTTCAGTTGTGGGGTTCAGCTCCATTGATAGCTCGCTGTTGTCCCTGCCGACCTTATACCATTCAGGCGATTCGCCGCTGCCGAATTTCGCGTCAATGAAATGCTTGAGATGCGAACGCGAAAGTTTGTCCGTTCCCGCTGCTATTGTAAACTGTTCTGCCATATTAAAAATCCTCCTCGTAAATATCAAAAATCAAATGCAGCTGTACCTGATAGATACCTCTGTCGCCGTCGTCATCGAGCGCAAGAAGCAGACCGTTATCTGCAGATATGCTTACTGCGCTTCGGTTGCCGCCAAGTTCGGGCAGTTTAGACAGCGTATTCTGTTCTTCGACCCAAAATATGAGCCTTTCAGTAAAGTTTGTGGCATTGAGCCGTGAAATATCGTCTGCGGTATATTCGCGGCTCTGGAGTATCGCGTTGTACTGCCACTGCTGGTCACCAAAAACATTTTCAGTCAGCTTCGTAAGTCCCGATGTCTGTATGCTGTAATTCACAGGTGTGTTTTCGGTTTGGTCGATATGCAGATCAATGTCCGCAAAAAAAGGACACTTTTCTACAAACTCTTTTACAGAGCTGAGCAGGCTCAGATTATTTTGATCTGACAATCTTCTTCACCCCATTCAGTATGGAATCTTTGTGATCGGGCTTCATACGCTCAAACCACAGCCTGCCGCGTTTGCCGCCTTTGTTCATGCCCTCTTTGCCGTTGCCCTTGTTGCTGTAATAGTTTAGCCGCGCATATGGTGTGTTATAATGGACCATACCGCTGCCCTTTACAGTTGCCGTTGTGCCCGAGCGCTTTAACGGTCCCCTGCGAAGCGGCACATAGCTGTCGCAGCATCGCAGCACCTCGCTGTCTACAAATATCTGCGCTTTGCCGCCCTTGCCAAGCGAGCGTTTTGCAAGCAGCAGATTTTCTGGCAGTATTTCAAGTTTAACTTTGACTCTGTCGTCGCTCATCGCGCCGTCACCTCCGTGTGCCGCATATGTTCGCTGCCGTAATCCTTGCGAGCAACAGTAGTGACTTTAAGCGGGCTTGCCGCTTTCAGCAGGTTTGTCACGGAGTCTGCTATCTCAAAAGCTATATCGCCTTTGGCAATGTAGTCAGACTTCGCGACCTCGGCTGCGAGCGGCAGATATACCGCCGCCGTATCAACGTCAGTCTTGCCGCTCTTAGAGATATTTACAGCCTCTGTGTCTTGCCACCAACATGGATAATGCAGTGTGATATATCCCTCGTCAGTTTTGTGCCACACCGTGCACCTGCCGTTGAACCTCATCAGACCCACCTCACAGACTGTATATCAAGATACCGCGAAGCTGTTTGTATAAGCTCTTCGGCGACGGTAGTTTGTGTCGCGGCGTAGCTGACAGAGTAATCGCCGACCTTTTCCGAGGTCACCTGCTTATCAGGCTGTGCGGAATACATGACCTCTGCGCAGGCACAGCAGACTTTGCTGAGCTGAGTATCATCGCTAGCGGCAAATGTTAGGCTGTCTATATACTCCGTCGCACGCTCTGAAAAGTACGGATACTCATTTTCGGGTATTTTGCTGCCGTAAAATACAGTAGTGTAAAACGTGTAGTCAGCATAAGCCATAGCCTACACCTCCTCAGCGTCCGTTCCTGCTCTGCCCATGATCGCCTGTATGATGTCAGCCTTCTTGCTTGCCGACCCGATGTCAAAGCCGTTGTCCTCAGCAAAGCGCTTGAGCTGCGGTACGGTCATATCGTCAAGACAAATACCGCCGTCGTCAGCAGATACGGCGGTTTCGAGTTCTTCTGTTGGGAAAGTAAGTCCGATCGTCTTAGCCATGATTTTGCCTCCTTACGCTTTGTGATGCAAATAAATGCCCGCTGCCTTGTTCTCATATACGTCGGCAAGACCGTATGCCCTAAAGAAGAACATCCAGCTGTCGTCAGACTGATTTTTTTCGGGCGTTATGACCTTGTTGACTGTGTGCTTGGGATACTGGATAACAGCGGACTTCTGGATTATCATAAAGTTGATGTCCTTGCCGGTCGTTGCCTTGGCATATCCGCCTGTTTCTTCTCCCTCGGTAGTGCCGTCTTTGAGGTCGATAGCCGTGTAAAAGCGGCTCTGAGGTACTTTTACGATCTTTGCAAAATCGTCAAGCACAGCCTTAGACTTAGTTGTATCAACATTTTTCGCGAGGTTGAGCAGCGTGGGTGTGATAAAAAGGTAGCGGTCTTCCTGCGCGACCTCATCTTCGTCCATTTTGTTCTGCGCGGCAACAATAGCGGCGAGCACATCGTTGCCCGAAGTAAGCGTTGCACCTGCCGCTATCTTAGATATGCCTGTTGTGCCTGCATATGTTGCGAAGCGGAATGCGTCCTGCTCAGGTACGGTCTTAGTGCGGATAAACTCACTGGAGAGCTTGCCGAAAGCAAGTCCTGCGGTCTCCTCGTTGTCCATATTGTCCACGCTGAACTTACGACCTCTGTCATAATTGAACTGTACAGTTTCATTGGTCAGCGTAACATCGCCCTTGACATATCCGCTGTTGCGCGAATAGTCCGCAAGACCGTCCATGGATATTTTAGGTATGATGATCTCATTGGCATTTGCACCCGCCTTGACAAGGCTCTGGTCGCTGTCGAGGTCAGATGTGAGCGATGCCTGCTTGTACACCTCGTCAAGCAGGGCAATGTAAGTCTTGAATTTCGTGATTGCGTTTGCCATAGTGTTTTACCTCCATAATTTACTTAGATGCGGGCAGTCCCATAACGGCTCTTGCCTGCGCGTCTGATACTGTTTCCGTTGCCGAGCCGTGGTCGATACCTGTGTCGATCCTTGCGCCGTTAGGCTCAGATGAATTGTCCTCAAAGAGGAAACTCTTGTCTGCTTTGAGTTTGTCGAGCTGCTCTGAAAGACCGGTAAGCTTGCCGTCGGCGTCGAGTTTAAGAAGCGAGGAGTCGATCTGCGACTTCGCGATACCTATATCTCTCGCCTTTGCGCCGATAAGCGAAAGCTCCAGCGCCTTGTCAAGCTTGAGGGCGGCTATATCAGCATTGTACTTGCTTTCCCAGTCAGCTGCAGCCTTTTTCAGCCCCTCCACGTCTGCGCCGTCAAATGCCTTGACCTTATCGGTAAGCTCAGCAACTGTGTTCTTTGCAGCTGTAAGCTCTGCGGTAATGTCAGTAGTCTTCTGCTGTTCCGCGGTCAGCTCCGCTGTGTGCTGATCAAGCACCTTGTCGGCTATATCCTCTGATACGCCGAGTGTTACAAGTTCTTCTTTTGTCATGCTTTGTACCTCCGTA
>NZ_JAJCLZ010000004.1 GCF_020559915.1 Ruminococcus sp. 210702-SL.1.03 | reverse complement strand
CCGCGACGAAAGATTCTATTAGGGTGAACTGGCAGGGCGTAAAGTGCGACGGCTATCAGCTCTACATGAGCGAAAACGGCGGTGCTTACACCAAAGTAGCCACGGTAAAGGGCGCGAGCGCAGGCACTTACAAGGTCAAGAATTTGAAGAGCGGTACTAAGTACACTTTCAAGCTTAGAGCGTATGGCAGACGTGCGGACACAAACGGCGTTATCACCAGCGCGATGATAAAGAAGAGCAAATCTACGCAGAGCAGTGTTGTTAATCCTGAGTATGGTACTGTTACTTATGAGGATATGAGCGGCGTTTCTGGTTGGGAAAAATGTAGTGCTGCTGTTTCTTGGGAAGGAGATCACTGGAGCATACTAACATTTGCTTCTGATGAAGCTTTAAAATTTGCTAAACCTTATATTATCCCTGATAGAGATGGCAAAGACGGAGAAAACTTCTGCGTTACTGTTTGGGTATATGGCACGCTCTAATTGAATTAAGAAATCAAAAAGTCACCTCTTGGCGGGGTGGCTTTTGCTATTTGCGCGGAGATCATTTTACATCAAATTTATTGACTTTAGTTTCACAAAGTGATATAATAAAAACTGAGTGAAAGAATATAAACGAAAGGCGGCAAGAAACTTGAGCGCTGAAAAAAACAAGACACTTTCAGTTTTTGATAACCGCGAGCTTTCATGGCTGAAATTTAATAAACGAGTGTTGGAGGAAAGCGCGGATAAAAGCGTTCCGCTGATGGAAAGGCTGCTTTTTGAGTCGATATATTGCAGTAATCTGGACGAATTTTACATGGTGCGAGTAGGCTCGCTGATAGACCAGATGATGATAAACGATAAGCGCCGCGACGGCAAGACCGCCCTGCGCCCCAGTCAGCAGCTGCAAAAAATATACCGCAAAACGCGCGAGCTGGGCGAAATAAAGGACGAGATATTCGCCGAGAACGAAGCGGCTATGGCGCGCGAGGGCGTGAAGCGGCTGACCTGTTCCGAACTTACCCCCGAGCAGCGCAGCTTTGCCGACAGGCACTTTTTGTACGAGATAAAGCCGCTGCTGAGCGCCTGCATAGTCGATAAAAGACACCCGTTCCCTTTCATCGAGGGAAAAGAGATATTCGCGGCGGTGAATTTAGACTCGGAAAACGGCAGCCTGCTCGGAATAATAACCTGCTCGGGCAAGCCGCAGAGGGTGATATTCCTGCCTGCGGGCGCGGGAAAGACGGAGTACATACTGGCGGAAGAGCTGATAGAGGAGCGCGCGGGCGAGCTTTTTGAAGCGTACAGCGTGCGCGAAAAGGTGACCTTGCGGCTGACGCGCAGCGCAGACATAAACACCGATAAGCTTTCAGACCGCGAGATAGATTACCGCGAGTGCATGACGGCGCTGATAGGTCTAAGAAAAAAGCTCGCGCCGGTAAGAATGCAGCTTTCGCATGGCGTTTCGGAATACTTTCTCGACACGCTGATGGAACAACTGGAGCTGAAAAGAGATCAGATATTTACCGAACGTTCGCCGCTGGATATGAGCTACGTTTCGCAAGTTTCAGACAAGATAGCCGAGCGCAGAGAGCTTTTTTACGACGAGCTTTCGCCCCGCCGCTCCCCCGCCGTAAAGGACGGCGTGCCCATGCGCGAACAGATAGCGGCTAAGGATATACTGCTGGCATTCCCATACGAAACGATAGAGCCATTCATACGCCTGCTGAACGAATCGGCGGACGACCCGCGAGTGACTTCGATAAAGATAACGCTTTACCGCGTTGCGAAAAACTCGCAGATAATCAAAGCGCTGTGCCGCGCAGCTGAGAACGGCAAAAAGGTTACCGCCTGCGTAGAACTGCGCGCTAAATTTGATGAAGAGCACAACATAGCCTGCTCAAAGCTGCTGGAAGAGGCGGGCTGCCGAGTGATGTACGGCCCGCCGGGGCTGAAAGTACACTCGAAGCTCTGCCTTATCACCGCAGATGAAAACGGCAACACCACCCACACCACGCAGATCGGCACGGGCAATTACAACGAAAAGACAGCCGCGATATACACCGACCTCTCGCTCATGACCGCCGACCCCGACATCGCGGCGGACGCGGAAAAGGTGTTCCACGCGCTCTCGACAGGCACATTGCCAAACGACACGGCGCGGCTGATGGTATCGCCGCTGTGTTTGCAAAACAGAGTGCTGGAGATGATGGACAACGAGATAGCCATAGCGCAAACGGGCGGCGAGGGGTACATCGGCGCAAAGATGAACTCGCTGACGGACAAGAAGATAATAAACAAGCTGATAGAGTGCTCACAGGCGGGCGTGAAAGTAGACCTGATAATCAGAGGCACTAGCTGCCTTGTGGCGGGCGTACCGCGCGTGAGCAACAACATACGCATTATCTCGATAGTCGGCAGATATTTAGAGCACGCGCGAATCTATATCTTCGGCAAGGACGTTCGCCGAAAGGTTTACATATCGTCGGCGGACTTCATGACGCGAAACACCTGCCGCAGGATAGAGGTAGCCGCTCCCCTGCTTGACGAGGACGCGAAAGAGCGCGCGGTGAGCATATTTGAAACGCAGCTTGCGGACAACGTGAAAGCCCGCGAGCAGCAGCCGAACGGCGAATATATGTACATCAAGACCGACCTGCCGCGAATGGACGCGCAGAGGTTTTTATATTCGCAGGCGTACTCCGCAGAGCCGAAGCAGGCTGAAAAGGCTGAACAGACGAAAGCAGAGCCGAAGAAAAAGCGCTCGATATTCGCAAGGATAGCGGACTTTTTTAGACGGAAGAAGCGCGGATAAATTAAGCATAATACCGCCCTGAATGATAATTTTTCGGGCGGTTTTTTGTGCAAAATTCTGAAAATAAAAAAAGTAAGCCGCGGGTATTGAAAGCTTGATTAAAATATGTTAAAATAAAAACATAAAGCGCATTATGAAAGGACCAATGATATATGACCCAAAGACTGGAAAGTCTTTTAAGCGTGCTGAAAGGACACAGAATATTTATTCAGACGCACAATTTTCCCGACCCCGACGCAATAGCCAGCGCATACGGCGTACAGCGGCTGCTGGAGCATTTCGACATGAAAGCCATGATAATTTACAGCGGAACGGTCGCGAAAACATCTACTGCGAACATGTTGGACATGCTCGGCATAGAGATGACCGACATAGAGCAGATAAGCGACCTCAGCGCAAAAGACGCTATAATTACGGTAGATTCGCAGACTAATAATTCCAACATCGCCAAAATCGACGGCACGGTGGTAGCCTGCATCGACCACCACCCTACTGTGGTGCACTACGACTACAAGTTCCGCGACGTGCGCATATGCGGCTCGTGCTCAACGCTGGTGGCGGGATATTTCTTTGAAAACGACCTGCCTATGGACGAAAGCACGGCCACGGCGCTGATGTACGGTCTGAGAATGGACACCGAAGACCTAAAGCGCGGAATGACCGAGCAGGACGTGGAAATATTCGCCAAGCTCTTTTCTATTGCGGATCAGGAAAAGCTGAAAACGCTGGCAAGACAGCAGATGGACTTTGCCGACCTTAAAGCGTACACTATGGCGCTGAGCAACATAAAAGTTTTCGGCGACATAGGATTTTCATTCATCGACAGCGAAGCTTCAGACGGTCTGATAGCATCAGTCTGCGACTTTATGCTGACACTGGTGGAGGTACAGTTCGCGATAGCGTATTCATACCGCGGAAACGGGCTGAAATTCTCAGTGCGCTCATCTATCGAGTACCTCGACGCAGGCACGATAACTACAAACGCGCTTGAGGGCATCGGAACAGGCGGCGGACACAGCACCATGGCGGGCGGATACTTGCCTTTTGAAAGCATAGAGGACGCAGAATTTGACCTTGAAGAAGAGATACAGAACAGATTTATAAACGCTGTATATTTCTGCCGAGAGCTGCAAAATGTGCTCACTGACCCGCTTATAAAATTCATTGAGAACACACCCGAACACGCAGAGGACATACCGCCCGAGAGCGTGCAGGCTGTAAATAACTAACAACAAGCGTATCTGCAAAATGCGGGTACGCTTATTTTGAAAAGAGGAATAAAATGGCTAAAGCAAAGACCGTATATGTGTGCTCGCAGTGCGGGTACGAATCGGGAAAATGGAACGGCAGGTGCCCATCATGCGGCGAATGGAACACATTTGAGGAGAACACGCCGATAGTATCATCGCGCACATCGGCAAAACGCGCGGTATCGGTACGCGACGTTTCAGACGGGATATTTGAGATAAACGACATCGACGCGGAAGCGAACGAAACGCGCTGGAGCACGGGGCTGAAAGAGCTTGACCGCGTGCTGGGCGGCGGCATAGTGAAAGGCAGCCTTGTGCTGCTGGGCGGCGAGCCGGGCATCGGCAAATCGACGATGCTGCTGCAAATATGCCAAACGCTGGGTGACGACCACACTATACTCTACGTTTCGGGCGAGGAATCGCTGCGGCAGATAAAGCTGCGCGCGCAGCGGCTGGGGGTAGACAGCGGAAATCTGTATCTGCTGAGCGAAACGGACTGCGAAGCGATATGCAGCGTGATAATCAAGGAAAAGCCGGAGATTGCGATAATCGACTCGATACAGACCATGAACATCGAAGCGATAGCCTCGGCGGCAGGCTCGATAACGCAGGTGCGCGAGTGTGCTAATCTGCTGATGAAAACGGCGAAATCGCAGGAGATACCAATGCTGATAGTCGGTCACGTTAATAAAGACGGCGCTATCGCAGGGCCTAAGGTAATGGAGCACATAGTTGACTGCGTGCTGTACTTTGAGGGACAGAAAAATCTGCCGTATCGGATACTGCGCGGCATAAAGAACCGCTTCGGCTCGACGAACGAGATAGGCGTTTTTGAGATGAACGACAAAGGATTGAGCGAGGTGGCTAACCCCTCTGAGATGCTGCTTTCGGGACGTCCGCAGGACGCTTCTGGCTGCTGCGTCGCCTGCGTGATGGAAGGTTCGCGGCCGATACTTGCCGAGGTGCAGGCGTTGGTGACAAAGAGCGCTTTTAACGTGCCGCGCCGCACCGCCACCGGCTTTGACTACAACAGAATGGCGATACTGATAGCCGTACTGGAAAAGCGAATGGGTTACTATTTCGGCGGACTGGACGTTTACATGAATGTGGTAGGCGGGTTTGATATAAATGAGCCTGCCGCAGACCTGCCCGTGGCGCTCTCGCTGTACTCGAGCATGACGGACAAGTGCGTAAGCCCGGACGTGATAACATTCGGCGAGATAGGTCTGGCGGGCGAGCTTCGCGGAGTACAGCGCACCGCTCAGCGAATATCGGAAGCGCAGCGGCTTGGCTTTAAGAAGTGCATAGTGCCCGCGACCTCGCTAAAAGGCGTTGACAAGAGCGCTTTTGAGATAGAAATAGACGAAGTGAACACGATACAGGACGCTTTCAAGGCGGCGCTGGAGTGATATAACACAAGCAAAATCAATAAAAAACGGTAAAATCGGCGTGTATATTTGTAAAGAATAATGTTGACACCTGCGCTTTTAAAGTGTTATAATGAATATGTGAAATTGAGAAAATGTAACATTTGAAGGTGGTCAAATATGGATTTGAGGTACGAAAGAGTGCTTCACCGTATCGCCGCGCTGATAGGCGGCTTCGCGGGGGCGTACACCGTACTGATACGGCTGAACCTGGGCTCTTCGCAGACTATGAATCTGCTGGAAATGCTGACGGGGCTGCTGGGAAAAGATTACTTGCAGGCTGTGCTGCATTTTATAGGTATGCTGCTATACGCTGGGGCGGTATTTACAGCCGTTTACCTCAGCAAAAAGGGCAGGATAGATATGAAGCTTTTCAGCATGGCGGTGAACGCCGCAGGATTTATAGTGCTGGGTCTGCTGCCCGCCGATATAAACCGCTGTGTGGGTCTTTACCCTACGTTCGTCATGATGTCGATACAGTGGGTGGTATTCGGAAGCATCGGCGGATACGCAAGCTCGCCGATATTCTCGACGAACAATCTGCGGCAGACGGTCGGCGCGTTGGCCGAGTACGTCTGCGACCACAAAAATGAGCACCTCGACAAAGCGAAATACTTTGCGGGCACCCTGCTTTTTTTCCATCTGGGCGCGGTAGGCGGATTTTTCGCCTGCAAGGCGCTTGGCATAAAAGCGGCATTTCTCGGCATTATCCCATGCGCAGCGCTTGCGGCGGTAGTGTTAGTGAGCGAATACGCGAAAAGCACGAACGACCTGCCGATAGAGGCAAACGAAATGGACATATAAAAATATCACGAACGGCATTTTTACAGTGCCGTTCTTTTTTGCATATTTGCGGGAACAACGGCATAGGATATAACGTACAAGCATTTCGCAGCAGAGTATTGGAGCATCAATTCATTGGAATAAATTACAATTAAAAATTGCGAATACCTTCATATTTTCGCGGCAATAATTTATAACAAGAGCGCTAAATATGGAGGAAGCTGTAAATGCAGTATAATAAAGTAGAGATCAGCGGGATAAATACCGCCGAGCTGAAGCTATTGACAGAGGACGAAACAAAAGACCTGCTGCGCAGGACGAAAGAGGGCGACGAGCAGGCGCGTGAGAAGCTGATACAGGGCAATTTCAGGCTGGTGCTTAGCGTGCTGCAAAAGTTCATCGGCAGGGGCGAATCGGCGGACGATCTGTTTCAAGTCGGGGTGATCGGGCTAATAAAGGCTATCGACAATTTCAACATCGAGCTGAACGTGAAATTTTCGACATACGGCGTGCCGATGATACTCGGCGAAGTGCGGAGATACCTGCGCGACAACCAATCGGTGCGCGTAAGTCGCTCGATGAGAGACATGGCGTACAAGGCTATGCAGGCGAAGGAAAAGCTGACGGCGCAGATCCGCTGTGAGCCAACCGTCGAGCAGATAGCGGCGGAGATAGGCGCGAATCGCGCGGACGTAGTGATAGCGCTGGAGTCGATAACCGACCCCGTATCGCTATTCGAGCCGATATATTCCGATTCCGGCGACACGCTGTACGTTATGGATCAAATAAGCGACCGCACCGACAGCAACGCCGCGCTTAACGAAATGCTGGTGAACGACGCTGTGAGCAAACTGCCAGAGCGTGAGCGAAACATTCTGGCACTGCGGTATTTGCAGGGCAAAACGCAAGTGGAGGTCGCGAAAGCGATAGGCATTTCGCAGGCGCAGGTATCGCGGCTGGAAAAAAGCGCGATAATGAACATCAAAAATCAGATAGAGGCGACGTGATCTGTATGATAAAAAGACGGCTGATCTCAGCGACGCTGGCGTACGCGCTCACTGCCTACGCGGCGGCGCTGATAATTTTCTCGGAGCAAACTGTAAGCGATATGCAAACGGCGCTGGCGCGCTGCATAAACGTGATGATACCCTCGCTTTTCGCGTTCATGGCGATCTCAGATCTCATGATACGCAGCGGGGCGTACATATTTATATCAAAGCTGCTGACTCCCCTCGCGTGGATAACGGGGCTGCCGAAGCAGGCGATGTTCCCGCTGCTGATGGGAAACATCGGCGGCTACCCCGTCGGCACGGCGGTGATATGCACGATGCTGGACAACGGGCGCATCGACAAAAAAAGCGCGGCGCGGCTGACGGGCTTTTGTTACAACGGCGGGCCTGCATTTTTCAGCGGAGCGGTAGGGCTAACGGTGTTCGGGTCAGCTAAAGTCGGGCTAATGATATTCGCGGCGATGATCGCGGGAAATCTGCTGAGCGCCGCTATACTCTCACGCATATTCAAGATACACTGCGAGGCGCGCGGCGAAAAATTCAAACTGAGCGGAGATATGCTCGCCGAAAGCGTTGATACGGCAGGCAGAGGGCTTTTCAAGATCTGCTGTATGATACTCTTCTTTCAGACGGCGATAACGATACTGCGGTGCAGCGGCGCGATGAACGCGATAAGCGATAACGAACTGAGAACGCTCGCGTACTCGCTGCTGGAGATCTCAAACCTCTCGGCGATGGATGGGCTGCCCTACCGTTTATTACCGCTGATAGCGGCTTCGGGTGCGCTGGGAGGGTTATGCGTGATGATGCAGATAAAGACGATCATCGGCGGACGTTTCAATATGCTGCCATTTTTAGGCACACGATGCATTAGCGCGGCTTTTGCAGGAATATTTTGCATGATATTCAGCAAGATATTTGGCGAAAATTACATAGCCGCGGCGAGCAAGCCTGTTTTTATCGTCAATTTCAACAATTTTATACCCGTCGTTTGCTTGATTATGATGATTTTTTTGACAGTTTTGAAAAAAAGACTAGCATTTTCGGAATAAATGTGGTATAATAATTAGGTAAAAAGAAATGCCCTAGCATTAAGGAGATGTATTATAATGGCTAAAAAGAAAAACTTTTTCGGAAACGGCATTCAGCCCTCTTGTTCGTACTGCCTTTATGGCAACCGCTCGAAAGAAGGCAACAAGGTGCTTTGCGAAAGACAGGGTCTTGTTGACGCCGATTATTCATGTAAGAAATGGATCTATGATCCTATAAAAAGAGTACCTAAGAAGCAGCTTGAGATCCCGAATCAGGAGGATGACATCATCTGATAACGGTGCTCTGAACATAAGCATTATAACAAAGCAAGGCGTTTTTCGTATGTGAAGCACCTTGCTTTTTTGTGGTTTATACGCGTTTTTATGCTCAAATAGCGGACCCTGGCTGAAAAATTTTTGTACAAAGCGACGATTTGTAAGAAAAAGCGATTTTAACACTCTTATTATTTGAATTGTTCATAAAATTAGGCTATAATAATCACAGTATACGATTTTACGCGACACGATAAGAGAGGTATTTGGATCATGATAAAGCTTATCGCTTCAGATATAGACGGAACACTGGTAAACTCAGCCAAAGAACTGCCGCCGGACTTTGACGAACTGATCGAAAAATTGAAAGCCAAGGGAATTACGTTCGCCGTTTCAAGCGGTAGAAGCCTTACCGCTTTGCAGGAGCAGTTTGGCAAATACATTGACGATATATCAATAATCTGCGACAACGGCGCACTGATAATCGACAAGGGCAAGATACTCAGTAAATCGGTGATGCCTCGTGAGAGAGTTCTGCGCATAATCGACGTTTGCGAGCAGAACGGCATGGTGCCGCTGCTTTGCAGTCCAAACAACACATTTATGCCCGAGGGCGACTCCGCCTACCACCGCGAGGTACAGCTTTACTACAAGAAGCACTGCATACTGAAAGACCTGCGCGACTTTGACGACAACATCACAAAAGTTGCCGTTTATAACGAGCACGGCATGGAAGAAAACGGTCTGAAAATACTTCAGCGCGAGTTTTCTGACGTATTCAAAGTAGTGCTTTCGGGATTTTACTGGGCGGATATCATGAATGTTGGCGTTACGAAAGGCAGGGGCATAGAGGTTCTTCAGCAGCGGCTTGGCGCTTCATACGAGAGCACAATGGCTTTTGGCGATTACCTGAACGACATCGAGATGCTCAACAGCGCGTATTACAGCTATGCTATGGAGAACGCACACCCGCTGGTAAAGAACACGGCGAATTTCCACACCGGCTCAAACGAAGATTTTTCGGTAATGAAAGAGATAAACAAGCTTATCTTTGATCAATAAAAATAAGGCGACTTGCTGCTGAGCAAATCGCCTTTTTAGTGTACATTTTAAACTGTAATAGTCATTACAGGTTGGTTGAACGAAGTGACCTTGCCGTAGCGGATATTGAAAGACGGCAGCGAATCGCTGTTTGTGACTATGACCGCCGCCATAAGCTCGGCTGCAGGCTGAGCGACGTTCCAAAGCGGCTGACCCTGCGTGATAGTATCCCCCGAAGCGACAAGTGCAGAGATATCAAGCTCACAAGCAGACTCCTGCGGCTCTATGGAAACCATGATAAGCATATTATCGGGAGTTTTCACGGTGATCTCATGACTGTTGGCAGAAACATCTTTGACCTCACCTGAAATAGGTGCTACAAACTCATTTGCGGAAGGTATGACGCCAAAGCCATCGCCCAAAATAAGGCTGGAAAAAGCGTCGTTTGAAAGCTTTTCTAAAGCTATAACATTGCCCAGACAGCATGACGTGATAACGCGAAGATTTTCGGTTTTTTTATCATGTGCGCTGTGCTGACCTCCGTGAAAATTCATGGGCTTACCTCCCCTCATGATATTATTACAACCATCAATTTCACTATATTTCTTAATATTTATTTTAACAAATTATTATCGAAATTGCAAGAGCAAAATGAACAAAAAATCAAGCGCCATGAGATTTTTGTTATTGTGCTCAACCATCTCATATAAATTGCGCGCTTATTGGGCATTTTAAACAACAACACATATCACAAATAAATATAATAAATGCAGAAAAAACCAACCAAAGTTGAAAAATTCATAATTGTTTTATAAAATTAAAACTAGAAAAATATTTAGGCGGAACTGACTGCCGACGAGGAGAAACTTTATGCTGATAAACATTGAACATATTTACAAATATTTTAACGGCGAACCGCTGCTGAAAGATATATCATTCACGCTGAACGAGGGCGAAACTGTGGGGCTTGTCGGCAGGAACGGCAGCGGAAAATCGACCTTACTGAAAATGATACTCGGCGAAGAGGAGTATGACAAATCGCCGACGGGCGAGGGCGTTTTTACGGTAAAGGACTGCGCTATCGGCTTTTTGGCGCAGAACAGCGGGCTGAACAGCTCGGCGACCGTTATTGAAGAGATGAACAGCGCATTTTCGCGGCTTTTTGAGATAAAAGAAAAGATGGACAAGCTGGCGGAGGACATGACGAAGTGCGTTGGTGATGAACTGGAGTTTGCATCAGCTGAGTACAGCTCGCTTTCGGCGTATTTTGAAGCGCACGACGGCTACAACACCGACTTTAAGATCAAGCTGATACTCAACGGCATGGGCTTTTCCGACTTAGCTTACGACCGAGTAGTATCTTCCCTTTCGGGCGGCGAGAAAACGCGTTTGGCGCTCGCGAAGCTGCTTTTGGAACAGCCTGAGCTGCTGATACTGGACGAGCCGACAAACCACCTCGACTTTAAAACGCTTATGTGGCTGGAGGGATACTTGAAAACCTACCGCGGCGCTATAATAATTGTATCGCACGACAGATATTTCCTTGACAAGATATGCACAAAGATCTGCGAGATCGAAAACGGGCGGATAACGGCTTTTCGCGGCAATTATTCCGACTACGTATTGCAGAAAGAGCAGCATACAGCGCGGCAGATGAAGGAGTACGAGGCGCAGCAGCGCGAGATCTCGCAGCTAGAGGACTACATCGCGCGGAACAAGGTGCGCGCTTCGACAGCGAAAATGGCGAAATCGCGGCAGCATATGCTGGACAGAATGGAGGTCATCGACCGCCCTGCCGCCGCAGAACGTCCGCCGAAAATCAAGCTCGATTACAGCATCGAGCCGACGAAAGACGTTGTGCAGGTTATCGACTGCCCGCTGACTGTCGGCGAGGGCAGCTCGGCGAAAACGCTGATCGAAGACCTGACGATAAAGGTGCGGCGCGGCGAGCACGTCGCGATAATCGGCGACAACGGCATCGGCAAAACCTCAGTGCTAAAGCTGATACAGGGCATTATCCCGCACAAAAGCGGCAACATTCTTTGGGGTAATAATGTAAAAGTATCCTATTTCGACCAAGAGCACGCTTCACTTAACCCGCACGACACAGCGATAGAGGCGGTAGCGAGGCGCTTTCCGCAGATGACGGACGGCGAGATACGCAAGGCATTGGCTTCGGTACTGTTTCGCGGCGAGGACGTTTTCAAGCCGGTCTCTGTGCTCAGCGGCGGTGAACGCGCAAAGCTGTGTTTCGCGATAATGGCGCTGAACCACGGCAACTTGCTGATACTCGACGAACCGACGAACCACATCGACCTGCCGACAAAAGAGGTACTGGAGGAAGCGCTGAAGGAGTTTGGCGGCACGATGATACTTGTTTCGCATGACAGATATTTGCTGAACAAGACGGCTTCGCGGATAGTGGAGCTGACGCCGAACCATGTGCGATCTTTCGACGGCGATTTTGATTTTTACATCAACACGATCACCGAGGAGGAGAAGAGCGCTGCTGAGCGGCAGGCGGAAGAGAAGCGCGCCGCGGCAGCTGAGGAGTACAATGAGAAAAAGCAGAAGCAGTACCGCTCGAAGCAGCAGCGCGCCGATGACGCCAAGCGCAGGCAACTTATGCGCGACCTTGAGAACGAGATAGAGCAGATAGAGGAGCAGATCGCCGAACTGGAGGAGGAGATCGCCTCGCCGGAGATCGCAGCGGACTTTGCGATAATGACAGAAAAATGCAGCCAATTGGAGGCGCTGCGCGCGCAGGCTGACGAAAAAATGGAACAATGGGCGACGCTGGACGCTTAACCAAAAACACCTCGACGGAGTATACTGAAATAAGTAACTCTATCGAGGTGTTTTATTTGGATATAAATATTTTATCGTGCGGCTGCGCGAAAGTGAGCGTGAGCAGCGAGGAGTGTCGGCTTTCGGGGATAAATTACGAGAGCTTTTCGCCCGAAAACAAGACGGCGAAACTATTTTTGGCTTCGGTTATCGCGCGACTGGAGGTCATGGGCGTGGTGGTCGGCCGTGGCGAAAAGATCACGGCGGAGATTTTTGAGCAGGAGGACGAAAGCCTTATAATTTACATTTGTGGTAAAGATCTGATAAATGTGCGTGCAAAAAACACGGCGGAAAGGCTTTACGGCGTGGTCTGTGAAACTCCGCGAGATGTAATCTTAAAACTTAAAAAGATTGGTAATGTGGAGAATGAGCTATATAAACTCGGCGAGAAGTATGCTCTGCTGAGCAAAACGCCGCTGGAAAACAGCGTCAGCGAGATAACGGCAGCAAAAATAAAGGAGTACGGCGAGCTACTCACCGATACTCCGCAAAAGTTAATTGATCTCTGAATTTTTTCCGCGCAGAATATTGACGGCGCGGCGCATTTCGTCCGACTTGAAAAGGTACGAACCCGACACGAGCACATCTGCACCAGCTTCTAGCACCATCGGCGCAGTGTAGGCGTTGATACCGCCATCGACCTGAATGCGTATCTCCCTGCCAGATTCGTTGACGAGTTGGCGCGCTTCCGTGATTTTTGAAAGCGTTTCGGTCAGGAAAACCTGTCCGCCAAAACCAGGCTCAACTGTCATAATAAGTATCATGTCTAGCTGAGAAATGTACGGCTTAATGTACGCAACTGGCGTTGCGGGCTTTATCGCAAGACCGACTTTACAGCCAAGCGCGCGAATTTTCGCGATAACAGACTGAATATCGGGGGTAGATTCATAATGCACAGTAATGCCATTTGCACCGAGCATTGCATAATTTCCCACATAACGGATAGGGTCGGTAATCATCAGGTGCGCGTCGATAGGGATAGAGATCGACTTGCTGACGCTTTTTAAAACTGGCTCACCGAAACTGATATTACGGACGAAAAGCCCATCCATGACGTCATAATGGATCCAATCAACCCCCGCCAGCTCGGCGCGTTTAATCTCTCTTTCAAGATTTGAAAAGTCGCTTGCAAGCAACGAAGCGGCAACCAGATTATCCATTTTGCTTGACCCCCTTGTCATGATACCATTTAATTATAGCTCATAATCATCCATTAGTCAATAGCTTTCGATAAATTTATACAAGATTTTAATATTTTTATATCATTTCAACGTAGTCTGATCGTCCAAAGTCAGACCAAACGCAGGGAGAAACTCGTCGATGAACATTTCGGCTTCGGGAATTTCCAGAGCATGGATACTTTCAAGCGTGGATTTTTCAGCAGACGAGAAATCATCGTTACCCATTTTGCGCTCTTCGATACACTTAATCAGCGCCGAGATCTTATCAGCCGCCTTGACCAGCTTCCAAAGTTCTTTCTCTTGCTCATAAGGAACGAACAGAGGCTCGTAGTCTGCACGAAGATCATCAGGAAGATATGAAAGCAGGCGCTCTGCCGCGACATTTTCTATCTCGGCATACACGCTGCGAATTTCAGGATTGTAATATTTTACAGGGGTCGGCAGGTCGCCCGTAATTATCTCGGTCGTGTCGTGATACATGGCTAACAGTGCGCAGCGCTCAGCGTTGATATTGCCGCCAAAACGACGATTACGCAGGAGCGCAAGAGCGTGTGCAATGAACGCCGTTTCCAACGAATGTTCGCTGATATTTTCAGAGATAGTATTGCGCATCAGCGCCCAGCGGTCGATATATTTCATGCGGGAGATCATCGCAAAAAATTTTTCTGACATAAATTCACCTCATAAAAAAAAATGACGGGACACTTCTCCCGTCATTTTGATATACAAAATTTATCAGCCGATCTGAACTATGCTGAGCAGAACGCCGGCCGCAACAGCAGAACCGATAACGCCTGCAACGTTCGGACCCATAGCGTGCATGAGCAAATAGTTGGTCGGATTTTCCTGCTGACCTACCTTCTGCGAAACACGGGCAGCCATAGGAACAGCGGAAACGCCGGCAGAGCCGATCAGCGGGTTAATAGTCTTGCCGGAAGCAAGATACATTATCTTACCAAGAAGCACGCCGCAAGCAGTAGCAAGCGAGAATGCGATCACGCCGAGGAAAATCACCTTGCCGAACGACCATGTGATGATGCTGTCGGCTCTAGTGGTAGCGCCTACGGAGATTCCGAGGAAGATTGTGATGATATTCATAAGCTCGTTCTGAGCGGTCTTAGCGATTCTGTCGCAGCAACCGGACTCTTTAAGCAGGTTGCCGAACATCAGCATACCTACCAACGGAGCGGCGTCGGGGATCATCAGTGCGATAACTACGGTAACGAGTATCGGGAAAAGGATCTTCTCAGTTTTGGAAACAGTTCTCAACTGACCCATCACTACCGAACGCTCTTTCTTAGTGGTGAGCGCTTTCATGATAGGCGGCTGAATGATAGGCACGAGCGCCATGTATGTGTACGCCGCAAGTGCGATAGTACCAACTCCGATACTGTCGGAGTTTGAGAGCAGCTTAGACGATACAAAAATAGCTGTAGGGCCGTCCGCACCGCCTATTATAGCGATAGAAGCACACTCCGCAGCGGTCATTCCGAGGAGTGCCGCACCGATGAATGTGAAGAAGATACCGCCCTGCGCAGCAGCACCGAGCAGGAAGCTTTTCGGGTTTGCGATCAGCGGACCAAAGTCGGTCATAGCGCCGATTCCCAAGAATATCAGCGGCGGATAAAGCTGTAATTTTACACCTAAGTAAAGTATATCCAGCAGACCGCCGTGCCGCAAGATATATCCATAGTCCAAATAGTGGTCATTCAAAACGGTAGCTCCCGTCGGGTCTACCTCATTTTTCTCCATATATTGCCAGAATTCTGAATGATACATTCCTGCACCGGGCAGGTTTGTAAGCAGCATACCAAAGGAAATAGGCAGCAGGAGCAGTGGCTCGAAGCCCTTGGCGATAGCAAGATACATAAACACGAACGAAATAAGAATCATGATTACATTTTTCCAGCCGCCGTCTGCCAAAAAGCCTGCAAAACCCGATTTATTGGCAAGGTCTGCTAATGTGTTTAAAAAGCTTTCCAGTATAGCCATATCAGCTAATCAGTCCTTTCGTGAAATTATCGACATCAAAACGGGCGTGTTGCTTCGCTGAGAGCCGCCGCTCCCCATGCGTTTCTAACACGTCTGCTGCCGCTGCCGCCGTCTGCACTTCTGATGCTTCTTACAGCAAGCTTTTTGCCTGTCTGCGCACCGTAAGCCGCAATGGCCGCCGCTATAACAGCCGCTACCTCTTCCTCAATACCGTCTTCGATAACGGGTGCAGGAGCGGGCGCGTGAGCTTTTTCCGCCTTTGCTTCAGACTTTGCCGCAGCCGCCGCAGCAGCTTTTTTAGCAGCTTTGTCGTTGACAGCCTGGAATATTTTACCATAAAGCCATACAAGCGCTATAAGCAGTATAAGACCGATAAAAACAACAGCCAGACCGGTGATAACTACCGCGGCGACAGTTTCGGCGCCGAGGTCTTTATCAGAAGTGTGGATAACGTTATCGGCAAACTGGTATAAACCGCTATTCATACTATATCTCTCCTTTTTGCGAATATTCTAACCGAAGAAATATGCGTATATACACAATTTCATCAATTGATTACTATTTATTATACACCAAATCCGCAAAAAAAACAAGTGTAAAAGAGCTTAAAAATGACGATACTTTACAAAAAAATATCGAATTTTTTTAAGTGAAAATATGAATGCAATTTTAATTTGAGAAGTACACATTATGTTAAAAAAATTCTTACTAAATGTTATCAAGCTTCTGCTATACTATTTAAAAATAAGCTTTAAGGAGAGTAAATATGCTTGACAGATTTCAGGAGAGGCTGGCAGACTACGCACCGAACCTTTTTTACGCACTGATAATTTTCATTGTCGGATACATCGTGATACGACTTATAGTTAAGTTTTTAAAGACTGTTTTTTCGCGTTCGCATATCGAGGAAACAGGCTGGAGCTTTCTTGTATCGCTGATACGCGCAGTGCTGTACGTTATCCTCGCGGTGATGATACTTTCGCAACTGCAAGTGCCGATGTCCTCTATCATTGCAACGCTCGGCACGGCAGGACTTGCCATTGGTCTGGCGCTAAAAGAGAGCCTTTCAAACGTCGCGGGCGGCTTTATAATTATGTTCACACGTCCGTTCAAGTCGGGCGACTATGTTGAGATCAAAGGCAGCCAGGGCATCGTCAGCCGAATCACGATCCTTTACACAAAACTGCTGACTATGGATAACAAATGCATCATGATACCGAATGGCACGGTAGCTTCTTCCATAATAACCAACTACACGCAGGAGGAACTGCGCCGTTTGGAGCTGACTTTCAACATCTCATACGCCGACGATTTCCGCGCTGCTGAGGAAGCTATTGCGAATGTAGTTGCGGCGAACAGTTTTGCTCTCGACAAACCAGACGCTCCTTTTATCCGCGTGTGCGAACATTCAGCAAATTCTGTAAAGCTTTTACTGCGTGTGTGGGTAAAGTCTGAGAATTACTGGGAGCTTCGCTATGCTTTGCTGGCGGACGTAAAGGACGCTTTCGACCGAGAAAACATCGAGATACCGTACAATCAGCTCGATGTACATCTCGACAAAAATTGAACAAAGGCGGCGCAGACCGCCTTATTTTTTTAGCAGCGACTCCATCTTAGCAAGTTTTGACGACATTCTGAGCTGCCCCTCTAACACTTCTGCCGCCGCGCTTTCCGCCTGCGTGCCGCAAAGCTGGCTGTAGATCAGGCAGCTTTCGGACGAGATCTGCCGAACTGTCAGCCTTGCTTTAACAATATTTTCTGGTTCATTCATACATCTACCTCGCCGATTACGCTTTCGAGCCTATTAACATGATTTTCCGCCGAAGCGCAGAGCTTCTGAAACTCGTCACGAATACGCGGCTCTTCCGTTTGGTCAACACACTCGTGAAAAAGCACCGCAAGCTCCTGCGAACTGCTCAGCATACACCTCAACTGCGCCTGCACCCGTTCTTTTTCACTGCTATTATTTTCCATAAAGCACCTCAAATATAAAATATCAGGCAGCGCCGCCGTGGCACTGTCTGATTAGTCTGCTCGATTTTTACGATTTTATACGTTGGATTCAAATTTTCTGGAAGTATCTGTGCGGCAAATAGTGGCAACGCTCACGCTTTTCGCACCAAGTTCTTTCAGCAAAGCGGCACATTTGTTGACCGTCGCGCCGGACGTAAAAATATCATCGCAGAGGATAACGCGCTTGCCGCTGAGGTCGGCGGCTTTCGGAGAAATAAAATACGCATTTTCAGCCGCCGCAAGGCGCTCTTTTTTTGCTAAAGTGTGCTGTTCGGTAGAGGTGCTTCGACGTTTCAGCAAAACGAAGTCGGTCTTAATGTCCATATTTTTGGACAGATACTCAGCGAACACCTGCGCTTGATTATAGCCGCGCCTGCGGACTTTCTTAGCATTCATCGGCACGGCAGTGATAATGTCGGCAGACTGCCCGTCTGTTTCAAACTTCATTGCGAGGTATTTTGCGGCAAATTTTGCAAAATTTACTCCGTTACGGCTTTTCAGTGCGAGAACGGCTGATTTGGCGTTGCCCTTGTACCAGAATAAGGCATTTGCATAGTCGAAATTCGCCGGCTCGTCCGTCTGCATGGCAAATACTGCCTGCCAAGGTATATCCTCGATGTACGGCAGATCTGCGCCGCATTTATCGCAGAAAGTTTCGTTCCAGGCGATAGTTTTGTCACAAGATACACAGCGGTTCGGGAAAATTATATCCAGCCAAAAGTCAGAGCGTGTCAGAAATGTCAGATCCATGCGAATTCAGCTCCTTCAGCAGATCTTTCAAACAGGTGTAGCGCAGAGTGCGGCGGTTGTTATCGATCATGAAATTAACGCGGCGGTTTTGTCCAACTATCACCAGCAGTTTTTTTGCGCGCGTTACCGCTGTGTAAAGCAAGTTGCGGTAGTAAAGCTTATCATATCCGCCAAAAACAGTAAGCACAACAGCATCATATTCGCTGCCCTGACTTTTGTGCACGGTGATCGCGTATGCTAGCTCGAGATTATCCAGCATATCCGCCGTGTAGACGCACTCGCGGCCGTCGAAGTCGATATTCAGCGTGCGAACTATCTTGTTGCAGGCGGTTATCTTGCCGATGTCACCGTTGAATATTCCCGCGCCGCTTTCGGTCTTTTCACCGGTACGTTTTTTCCATATAATGTCGTAATCATTGCGAGTTTGCATGACCTTATCGCCCGTGCGGTAGGTAAAGAGCGGCGTTTTCAGCTCGCTTTTGCCCGCCGCGGGTGGGTTGAGCTGCTGTTGAAGAAGTTTGTTCAGCTCCTGAGTGCCCGCAGGGCCTTTTTTCGTAGGCGAGAGCACCTGTATATCATCGAACGGCGAGTAGCCGTAGGCTTTCGGCAGGCGCGTTTTGCAAAGCTCAGAAACTAGCGTTTGCAGCCCCTCAAAATCCATTCGCTGCATAAAAAAGAAATCATTGTCTTTCTGCGTGAGGTCGATATGTTCGCCGTTGACGATCTTGTGTGCATTCGTGACTATCGCGCTTTTTTGCGCCTGTCGGAAAATCTCATTTAGGCGCACGACGGGCATGACGCCGCTTTCGATTATGTCTTTCAGGACGTTTCCTGCGCCGACAGAGGGCAGCTGGTCGGAGTCGCCGACGAGGACGAGCTTGCAGGTGAGTTTTATACCGCGCAGGACTGCTTCAAAAAGCAGCGTATCGACCATCGACATCTCGTCGATTATCAGCGCGTCGCATTCGAGCAGGTTATTTTCGTCATGCACGAAGCTCATGTTATCGCCGTCGGTCGGCTTGACCTCCAATAGGCGGTGTATCGTTTTCGCTTCAAAGCCGCTGATGTCGGAAAGGCGTTTTGCCGCACGACCGGTCGGCGCGGCGATCATAACGTTCATTCCCTGCTGTTTATAAAGGTCGATTATCGCGTTGAGCGTGGTGGTTTTTCCTGTGCCGGGGCCGCCCGTTATCACAAGAAATCCGTACGAGAGTGCGAGATTTATCGCCTTACGTTGAAGTTCGGCATACTCAACGCCGCTGTTCTTCTCGGCGATGTCGATAACGTCGGAAAAATCTATCTTATTGTCATACGAGCACTCTTTCATTATCGAGAGCCGCCGAGAGATGTAATCCTCAGCCTTAAAAAAATCATAGAGCATTATGTATTTTCTGCCATTTTTTATATAGCAGTAGAGCGACTCATCGGTAAGCTCGTCCGCGAGAACTTTGTCGAAGATCAGGCGGTCTATTTTCAGAAAATCGCATGTGGTTTTTGCAAGCTTATCCAGTGGCAGGCAGGTGTGACCCGCATTGGCATTTTCACGAAGAACGCAGGAAATTCCAGCATTTACACGATTCTCATCGTCCCCGGCTATCTCCAAACTTTTCGCGACCTCGTCTGCTTTGTTGAAAGGCACATTCACTGCGGGATTGCAGAGCACATATGGGTTTGAGCGTATCAGCAGTTCGGCATTTTCGCCCCAGCGTTTGAAGGCGCGTATGCAGGCAGACATCGGTATATTGAAAGTTGAGAGGAACGCCATCAGCGTGCGCACCGCGAAATTTTGCTTGAACTGCTGCGACATTTTCTCCGCTTTCTGCGGCGTTATACCCGCCACCTCACAAAGTCTTTCGGGCTCAGTTTCAAGCACCTCGAGGGTCTTTTCACCGAATTTTTTCACGATCGCGCGCGCAGTTATCACGCCGATGCCTTTTATCGCGCCGCTGGCGAGGTAGCGCTGTATCGCGGAGGCAGACTTCGGCAGGCTGCGTTCGCAAAGCTCGCATTTGAACTGTTCGCCGAATTTCTGGTGGGTAACGAACCTGCCCGTGCATACAAGCTCTTCGCCCTCCTCAACATTGCCAAGCTCGCCGACAACGGGATAAAGCTCGCCGTCAGATTTCAGCATTATGACGGCAAATCCCGTATCGTCGCTGCGGTATATCACGCTGTCAACTTCGCCCTCTAATTTTTCGTCTGTATTATTCTGCATCTTATATCCCTTAACTGTCCGTTTTTTTACTCTCTTTAAAATAATTTCTCTGCAAATAATCGCCCAGCGAGGAAATATGAACGGTGTGCACCGTAGCGTATTCCTGCGCCAGCCGCTGCGCCGCGTAAGTATTGGGCGAAACATCGCCCGTCACTAGCAGTATGTCTTTCGCGTATAGCGGGTCGCTGAAAGCTTCCTCCCAGTAGCAGGCTTTTACGCGCCTTTCAAAAAGCTCGTCGTTTGCCGCGACGGGTATCAGCAGCAGTGCCTTGCAGCAGCGCCGCTTTCTGTTTTTGAAACGAATTACCAGCGGCAGTATCACGATTAGCGCGAGTATCGCCGCAGTGATCGCTGTACTCATTATCATCACCGCCAAAATGTATTTTCTACACTATATGCGGCGGGACTCTTTTGGTTACTGCTGAAATAAATGATAACACATTTTGCGGGCGATGTCAACAAAAACAGCCGCGCTGAGTATTATGCGCGGCTGAAATATGCTTTTTATCCGACCGATTCTTATCAGCCGTTTGCCTTTTTAGCGGCGATGTCAGCAAGAGCGTCCTTTCTCGAAAGGCTGATCTTGCCCTGATTATCGATGTCCATTACCTTAACAACTATCTCGTCGCCTACGGAAACTACGTCCTCTACCTTCTCTACTCTCGACTTATCGAGTTTGGAGATGTGTACAAGGCCATCCTTGCCGGGAGCGATCTCTACGAAAGCACCGAAGGTCTTGATGGAAACGACCTTACCCTTGTAGATAGCGCCGATCTCGGGATCGTTAGCGATGGTGTTGATGATGGATATAGCCTGATTTGCCTTATCGAGGTCAAGACCCGAAACGAATACGTTGCCGTCCTCGTTGATGTCGATCTTAACGTCGCACTCAGCGGAGATCTTCTGGATGACCTTTCCGCCCGAGCCGATAACTTCGCGAATCTTATCAACAGGAACCTTAGTAGTAAGCATCTTGGGCGCCCACTTATTAACAGTAGGACGAGGCTCGGGTATAGCCATGAGCATGATCTCGTCGAGTATGTAGTTGCGAGCCTTGTGAGTCTTAGCAAAAGCTTCCTTGATTATATCGTAGGTAAGGCCGTCTACCTTGATGTCTACCTGAATAGCGGTGATACCATTCTTAGTACCGCCTACCTTGAAGTCCATATCGCCGTAGAAATCCTCAAGACCCTGAATGTCTACCATAGTCATCCATTCGCCGTTTTCCTTAGTGATAAGTCCGCAGGAGATACCTGCAACGGGTGCTTTTATCGGAACGCCGGCGTCCATAAGAGCAAGAGTAGAGCCGCATATAGAGCCCTGCGAGGTAGAGCCGTTGGAAGAAAGCACCTCAGACACCATTCTTATAGCGTAAGGGAATTCTTCAACGGAGGGGATAACGGGCACGAGAGCCTTTTCAGCGAGCGCGCCGTGGCCGATCTCACGTCTTCCGGGGCCTCTTGAAGGCTTGGTCTCGCCTACCGAGTAGCTGGGGAAATTGTAGTGGTGGATATATCTCTTAGAGGTTTCCTCGTCGATCCCGTCGAGCTTCTGTGCGTCGCTTACAGGGCCGAGGGTGCAGATGGTGAGTACCTGAGTCTGACCTCTGGTGAAAAGTCCCGAACCGTGAACCTTAGGCAGCAGGCCTACTTCAGAAGCAAGCGGGCGGATCTCGTCAATCTTTCTGCCGTCTACGCGTTTGCCTTCGTACAGCCAGTTGCGAACGATCTTCTTCTGAAGCTTGTAAAGAACTTCGTCGAGCATAGCAGCCTGATCTGGATACTGCTCGTCGTACTTCTCATGTACAGCGTTGATGATGGGCTGAAGTCTTGCGTCGCGAACGTTCTTATCATCGGTATCGAGAGCGACCTTTACGTCCTCGCCTACCATAGCCTCGATCTCGTCGAAGAGGTCGTGGTCTATCTCCATCGACTGGAACTCGAACTTAGGCTTGCCTATCTCAGCTTTTATCTCATTGATGAAAGTTATCATCTTCTTGATCTCTTTATGACCCTCAATGATAGCGTTGAGCATGGTGTCATCGTCAACTTCGTCAGCGCCAGCCTCGATCATAACTATTTTTTCCATAGAGCCTGCAACAGTGAGGTTGAGGCGGTTATGGGTCTTCTGCTCAGCAGTAGGATTGAGCACGATCTCGCCGTCTACCAGGCCAACGCTTATACCAGCGATAGGGCCGTTCCAAGGAATATCGGAAATAGAGATAGCGATGGAAGCCGCGCACATACCCGCGATCTCGGGCGAGCAGTCGTGGTCAACTGCGAGAACTGTCATAACTACCGAAACATCGTTTCTCATATCTTTCGGGAAGAGGGGACGTATCGGGCGGTCTACCATACGCGAAGTGAGTATAGCCTTATCGCTCGGCTTACCCTCGCGTTTGGTGAAAGATCCGGGGATCTTGCCTACCGAGTAGAGCTTTTCCTCATAGTCTACCGAGAGGGGGAAAAAGTCGATGCCGTCTCTGGGCTTGGCCGAAGCGGTGACATTTGCCATAACGACAGTTTCGCCGTAGCGTACCCAGCAGGAGCCGTTTGCAAGTCCGCAGGTCTTGCCGGTCTCAACTATAAAAGGTCTGCCTGCGTATGTAGTTTCAAACTTTCTGTAATTTTCAAACATTTTGAGTACCATTTCCTTTCACAATTATTTTCAAGAAACGGTGAACCTCTGAACCATTAGCAATAAACACGGTCTGAAAAGCTAACCTCTCAAACTCTGTTTAATGCTAAGTTTCGGTCACCGTCGCTTGGCGCATATGCTCGTTTTTAGCGGTCGGTCGATCGAGTGTATGATCGTATAAAAACACGCAAAGGCAGCAGCGGATATTCTCCGCTCTGCCCACGTGTAATTAAGATCTTACTTACGAATGCCAAGTTTTTCGATAGTAGCTCTGTATCTTTCGATGTCCTTGGACTTGAGGTAGTTGAGGAGGTTTCTTCTCTTACCTACCATCTTAAGAAGGCCTCTTCTGGAGTGATGATCCTTCTTGTGTACCTTGAGGTGCTCGGTAAGGTCGTTGATTCTCTTAGTGAGAATAGCGATCTGTACCTCGGGCGAACCAGTATCGGTCTCGTGAGTTCTGTTAGCTTCGATAACAGCAGTCTTTTCGTCTTTTCTTAACATTTTTCTGTACCTCTTTCAAAAATATTTCCTGTAAGGAAGGCTATGGCAGGTAACATTCTCCGTCGGAGCGCAGCCCATAATCTGCCTTACGGATATGTTTCGCGCGCAAAGGCGCATATAACTATTTAATTATACACTGAAAAACACGATATGTAAAGGGCGTTCATAAAAAATTTACATATCTTCCCGTGTTTTTTCTCAAACGCCCTTATGCAGTTTGCCCGCGGTAAGAGTATTTTTCATCAGCATAGCGATGGTCATAGGGCCTACGCCGCCGGGAACGGGAGTGATGTAGCCGGCTTTTTCCTTGCAATCTTCGAAATCTACATCGCCGCAAAGCTTTCCGTTTTCGTCCCTATCCATACCAACGTCGATAACTACCGCGCCTTCTTTGACGTAATCGGCGGTTATCATCTTAGGTCTGCCGACAGCGGCTACGAGAATATCAGCCTGCGAGCACACCTCTTTAAGATCCTGCGTTTTCGAGTGGCAGATGGTGACCGTGCCACTCTCGTGCAGGAGAAGCATTGCCATAGGTTTGCCGACGATATTGCTTCTGCCGACTACCACGCACTTCTTTCCGCTTACCACAACGCCTGTTGAGTGTATCAGCTCCATAACGCCTGCGGGCGTGCATGGCAGGAAGCTGTAATCGCCAATCATTATCTTGCCGACGTTTACGGGGTGAAAAGCGTCAACGTCCTTATCAGGGCGGATATTGTTGATTATGAGCTTATCATCTAGGTGCTTAGGCAGGGGCAGCTGTACAAGTATGCCGTCAACGTTATCGTCGTTATTCAGCTTATCGACCAGCGCGAGCAGCTCTTCCTCGGTAGTTTCAGCGGGCAGAGCGTACTTGTATGAATTGAAGCCGACGTATTCACAAGCCTTTTCCTTATTTCTTACATACACCTGCGAGGCGGGGTCGTCGCCGACGATAACTACCGCCAGACCTATCTCAATGCCCTTAGCTTTCAGCTCAGCCGCCTCAGCCTTTATATTTTCCTTTACCTGAGCCGATACGGCTTTTCCGTCTATTATATTTGCCATCTTAATACGTTCCTTTCGCTTATTCTTTGGGCTTTTCATCAGCCTTTGCTTCCGCCGCTTCGGTTTCAGCTTCTTCGTCATCGTCGCCGAGGATAGAGGTATAATTTTCGTCCTCAGCCTCTTCCTCTTCGGTAACTATACCGCCGAATTTCTTTGCAAATTCATTTTTGAGCTTAGCGGCTTCGTCCTTTTTGCCCGCCTTTTCAGCTTCCTTTATCTTAGCTTTAAGATCTTTCTTTTCGGCGGCTATCTCGTCAGCCTTTTTCTTAGCGGCTTCCTTAGCAGTCTTGCCGAATTTTTCGTCATACTCTTTTTCAAGCTCGGCAAAGCTTTCGCCGCTTCTCTTAGCTTCGGCTATCTTCTTTTTCAGCTCTTTCTTAGCTTTCTCGTTCTCTTCGTAGCCCTCGAGCGCCGCTAACTGCTGCTTTGAAAGCTCGGTATCGCAGAAAAGCTTGTAATTAGAGCGCGAAGCCATGCTGCGGAAGATTATTATGAGCACGAGCGCGGTGAAAACGCAAGTACCTGCCACTAGCTGAGATACCCTTATGTTCGCGATATAGAGCGAGTCAGTTCTTGTAGACTCGATGAAAAATCTGCCAAGACCGTACAGACCTATATACATAAGGAAAACTTCGCCGTCGAATTTTCTGTGCTTAGTGAAGATATGCAGTATCACGAAGCAGATAACGCACCATATCGACTCGTATAGGAAGCAGGGGTGAACAGGGGCGTATGAAGACACCTGACCGCCCAGCTCGTCGAAATTCTCGGCGATGTAGGACATAGTTTTCGAGCTTATCATGCCCCAAGGCAAGTCGGTATTAGCGCCGAAAGCCTCCTGATTTACAAAGTTGCCCCATCTGCCTATGGCTTGCCCGATGAGGAAACAGGGCGCTACCACATCGAGCAGGGCTGTAAGTTTCAATCCGCGCAGTTTAGCAACAATGCCGCCGACCAAAACAGCGCCGATTATGCCACCGTAGATAGCAAGTCCGCCGTCGCGGTAACTAAAAAAGTCTTTGAAAGTTATGCTGTCATTAAAAGCGATATAGTAAGCCCTAGCGCCGAGTATCGCGCCGATAAAGCCCGCGATGATCGCGTCGGTGGCTCTGTCGGGATCTATTCCCATAGGCTTCATTTTTTTGAAGCCGTAAAGCATGGCGAGCAGTATGCCCACCGCTATCAGAAAGCCGTACCAGTATATCTCAAAATTCGTGCCGGGTATAGTAAACATTACTCTGTCGATAGTAATGCCCCTTTTCAGTATATTATCCGAACTTCCGAAATTCGGGAAATATACTTTATCGGGATTAGCCTTGATGGTTTCACGCATCTCGTCGCTTACCTTAGCGGCGGCATACATAAGCGTTTGTAGTGTCATTTTAAATTAGTCCTTTCGCGCGGCAATACCGCTCATTTATCTGATGATAGAGATAGCGCAGCGCTCTTCCGCAAAAAATTCATCGAGCGCAGCTTCTACATCTTCAAAGGTTATTTCAGCCAGCCTGCGCTCTGCCTCAAAAGCGTCAAGACCGTAGAAATAGAAAGCCAGCATATTTTCGGCGCAGCTTTCGGGATTATTCATCTCGCGCACAGCCGAGCCGTACTCTGCCTTTTTCAGCAGGTCGAAAGCCTCTCTGTCGAGCCCTTCGCACTTAGCCTTTTCGATATGCTCTAGCACGACATCTCGTACCTTTTCGGGCTGTTCAGACTGACCCGAGAGCACTAGCGAAAAGTAGCCCCTGCCGTCGAACACTTCCCTGCCCAGCTCGCCGTTTACCAAGCCCTCTTCCGTAAGGCGCTTGTACAGCGGCGACATCTTGCCTGCCAGCATCGAGAGCAGAATGTTCGCTTCAACCTCTTTTTTGACTATAACGTCATCAGCGTAAGGCGCGCATTTGAAGCCTATCGAGAATATCGGCACGCCAACCGAGAAATGTTCCTCGACAAGCGGCTTTACTGGCAGACTCGGCTCTTCGGGGAATTTTACCTCAAGGTTTATATCCTCGCAAGGCTTTAAATGCTCGTCACAGATAGCTATAACTTCGTCAACGTCGAGGTTGCCCGCCACCGCAAGCGCCATATTGTGCAGGTTGTAAAAAGCGTAATAACAGCGGTAAAGCAGCTCGGGCGTGATCTGCGCTATCGACTCTACCGTGCCCGCGATGTCGTTCTTCACGGGGTGTGCGGCGTACAGCGCGCCGAGCAGATTGAAAAAGCACTTTCTGTTCGGCAAGTCCATAGTCATTTTTATCTCCTGCCCGATTATGCCCTGCTCTTTGTCAACATTTTCCTGAGTGAAGTAGGGGTCTTGCACGAAGTCGAGCAGTATTTTCAGCGACTCGGCGTAATTTTCAGTGCAGGTGAAAAGGTATATCGTGTCCTCAAAGCCCGTCATAGCGTTGCCGTCAGCGCCGGTAGCGGCGTAAAGCTCGAAAACATCGCTGTCCTCGTTTTCAAAAAGCTTGTGCTCCAGATAGTGGGCGATGCCGTCGGGTACTGTAAGAAAATCGGCGTCCTCAGAAGTCTTGAAGCAGTTATTTACCGAGCCGTAATTTGTGCCGAACATAGCCGCAGTCTGCACAAAACCCTCCATCGGCGCAAGAAGCAGGTCAAGCCCCGACTTATGATGGACTATCTTGTAGCTTTCGCCCGTGCGCTCGTTCACTGCCGTTTCTATAGTAGTTTCACGCATATGCTTCGCCTCCTTCGGGGGTAAGTGTGTATACAGTATCCAGCTTGAAGTTTTTCAGCGACTCCAGCACGTCCTCGCGGCTGAGCGCCTTTATCAGCGCCGCCGCTTCGTCGGGCGAATACGCCGTGCCCCTAGCAAACTGGTAAAAGTACCAAAGATTTAGATTTTCAGCCGAATCGTAATTCGAGCGGATAGCGCCTATGAGGTATTTCTTGGTATTTTCAAGTTCTTCATCGGTAAAATCTCCGCCGCGCAGGGCTTCGAGCTGAGCGATTATCTCGTTGTAAGCTTTTTCCTCATTGCCCGGCTCTACACCGCTGTCCACAAGCATTGCCGCCTTGCACTCCACTATTCCCGACTGGCAGTAGTAGCAGAGCGAAAGTTTTTCGCGGACGTTCATAAAGAGTTTTGAGAAAGGCGTGCCGCCGTAAAGTTCGCAGGCGAGCCTATCGGCGTAGATATTTTTGCCCGCCGTCTTGAAGAACATTACGAGCTTCGACTGCGCCTGATCTATCTTTTCATCAGCGCGATGCGGCTCGGCTTTAAGCAGCGAATAGGCGTTGAGGTCGTGAATATCGGCGACTTCCGCCTTGCGCTCGGAAGCGAGCTTTACGAAAGCGTTTTTTACCAGCTTTTGCGCGCCCTTATTCGTACCGCCGCCGCAGAAGCTTATGCTGATAAACGCATTTTCCAGCAGTTCGCGGTGGCTCTCGGCTAACGCTGCGGAGGTCAGCGCGTTGGCGTTTTCCTCGCTGCCGAGCGGTGAAACAGCCGCAGGCTCGCCCGCAAAGGCTATATCGCGCGCTTTTGTGACAGCGTAGGTGTGCCTGTTATTGAAAGAGCTTTTTATCTTATCGATAAGCTGGCGTTTTTTCTGCTCGAAATATTCCCGCGGAAATTCGCCGTTAGTGATATCTGGCTCAAAAATGCAGCTAAGCAGCAGCTTTGCGCACTCTTCGGTGATATTCTCGCCGTTTATCGTGTATCTGTCGCCGATACTGCTCACCGCCAATCCGCAGCAGAGCGAATTGCCTAAGCGGTATGCGAAAGAGTTTACCGAAGCGCCGTAGAGCGAAGCGAGCTTTTTAGCCATATCAGCCTTATCGGGATATTCGCGGCAGCTTTCAGCCATAAGCGATACCAGCGCCGTATACTTTTGCGAGCTTTTCTCCTCCAGCGGTACTATGAAGCGAACAACTATCGACTCAGTATTGAATTTTTCATCCTCGCTGTGCGCTATCACAAGTCCGCGGCAGGGGCGCTCATAACTTGTATATAATGCCATATTCTGTTCTCCTGTTTCTCTTTGACTTGAATACAATTAAGCAACACTATTTATTATACCACAAGAAAGTTATTTTTTCCATACTTTTCACGAGAATTTCATCATATTCAGTTCTCGATAACGCTGTACTCGAAATTTTCCCAGTGCAGCTTTACACCCTCGTCGCTCTCTTCGGGTATCAGCGCTCGGGCTATATTCAGCTCTATGCCGCTGTTAAGGTCGCGCAGCAGGGCGTAATCGCCGTCTATTTTTTCAACTATATAATCTTTTGGTTCCATAGCTTTCTCTCCTTTCAGCCGCGCTTTTTCATAAAGCGCACGTTCTCAGCGCCAGCCGCCTGCCGCAGGTCTTCTATAAGTCCGCCGCTGATCTTTACGGTCGGCGCGCTCTTTAAACGTATCGAAGCATGCTTGTCCGCTAAATAGATTATCAGCGACCTGCCGTCCGGCGCGGCGTGCTTTTCGGCGGCTGACTTTACCCGCGCTAAAGCAGCTTTATCGTCTGAGCGCAGTTTTACGCATATATCCTTGCCCATACAGCTTTGAACGAAACGTTCGCCCGTTTCCACAAGCTCGGCTATAAGCTTCGCAGGTTCGTCGTCTTTAAGCGAAACTTTGCCGAAAACGTGAAGCACCGCGCCGTCTTTCAGAAGCGGCTGAGCGACCTCGTAAAGCGCGGGGAAGATTATAAATTCCGCCGTGCCAGACCTATCCTCGCCGTCGGCAAAGCACATAATAGCGCCGTTTTTGGTCTTGAACTGTTTTTTTCCTGTAAGACGTATCAAGATACCCGCAGGCGAGTCGTTTTTCAGCCTGCGGTCTGTATCGGCGAACATCTGCGCGGGCAGGCAGCCCTCGGCTTCGGCAAAAGGCAGGTAGCTATCGAGCGGGTGACCCGAAAGGTACAGCCCCGTTACCTCATACTCCATATCCAAAAGTTGAGTGCGCGAAAATTCATCGCAGCGCTCAACTATTGCCTGATGTTCATTGCCGCCCGAGGACATATCAAAGAAATCGAGCTGACCCTCTGCATTATCGCGGCGGCTGTACTGAGCCTGTTTGAGGATAGTTTCCACCGACATCAGCATCTCGCGGCGGTTGTTCGGAAAGCTGTCGAAAGCGCCGCTTTTTATCAGTGCTTCGCAGCCTTTTACAGTTATGCCAGTACCTGCCGCGCGTGTACAGAAGCTCTGCAAGGTGGTGAACGCGCCGTTTTCATCGCGCTCGGCCGTCAGCGCATTTATCACGCCCTCGCCCAGACCCTTGACCGCGAGAAGTGCGAAACGTATGCCCTGCGGCTCGGCTTTGAAACCGCCCACGCTCTTATTTATGTCGATAGGCAGTATCTCCAGCCCGCTGCGGCGAACGTCGGTGATGTAGTCGTAAAGCTTGTGCGGTTTTTCAAAAAGCGTTACCGTCATCAGCGAAGCCATGTATTCCTTATAATAGCGGCATTTCAGATACGCCGTTTGGTAAGCGATGGTAGCGTACGCGGCGGCGTGAGATTTATTGAAAGCGTATGAAGCGAAAGAGCTCATTTCGTCAAATATCTCGTTCGCTACATTTACGGGCACGCCGTTTGCGGCAGCACCGCAGCACTCATCGTCGCCGTAGATGAAAGTTCGCCGCTCGTTTTCAAGCACATCATGCTTCTTTTTCGCCATAGCGCGGCGAACAATATCCGCCCTGCCGTAAGAGTAGCCCGCCAGCGTGCGGAATATCTGCATCACCTGCTCTTGGTAAACGATACATCCGTAGGTGACCTCTAAAATATCTTTCAGCAGCGGGTGCTTGTAAGTTACTTTCGAGGGGTCGTGGCGGTTGCGGATATAGGTCGGGATAGAGTCCATCGGGCCGGGGCGGTATAGGGAAATCACGGCTATAAGGTCTTCTATTCGCTCGGGGCGCAGACGCATTACGGTAGATGTCATTCCCGCGCTTTCAAACTGGAAAACGCCCTGAGTTTTTCCGCGCGAGAACATATCGTAGACGGCGGGGTCGTCGAGCGGTATTGCGGAAATATCAAAATCCGGATTGCGCTTTTGTATCTGCTTTACGCACATATCTATTATCGTCAAGTTGCTTACACCGAGAAAATCCATTTTCAGCAGACCCAGCCGCTCCAGCACTGTCATGGTGTACTGCGTAGAGATCTGTCCGTCGCGCGCGTACAGCGGCACATATTCGCTGACGGGGTCTTTTGTGATAACTACGCCCGCGGCGTGAGTGCCTGCGTTTCGCGGCATATTTTCTATGCGCATGGCTGTTTCGATAAGCTCGTGTATCTGCGGGTCGCCGTTATACAGTTTGCGAAACTCGGGCGAATTTTCAAGCGAAGCGCGAAGCGACATACCGCCTATAACTGCCTTTGCCGCAACATCGCCCGTCTTATAAGGCAGACCCATCACACGCGCGCAGTCGCGCAAAGCCTGCTTCGCGCCCAACGTTCCGAAAGTTATTATCTGCGCCACATGGTCTGAACCGTAGCGACTGATGACGTAATCTATAACTTGCTGACGTTTCAGCGTACAGAAATCTATATCGAAGTCGGGCATGGAAACGCGCTCGGGGTTCAGAAAACGCTCGAAGATGAGCTGATAGCGAAGCGGGTCGATGTCGGTGATGCCTATACAGTAGGCGACTAAGCTTCCCGCGCCGCTTCCTCTGCCGCAGCCAACGGGTATATCGTGCGTTTTGGCGTAGTGCACGAAATCCCAGACTATGAGAAAATAATCGACGTAGCCCATCTGCGTTATCACCGAAAGCTCGTACTCGGCACGGTCGATATGCTCTTTCCGCGGCGTTCCATAGCGCTTTTGCAGACCTTTAAACGTCATATCGCGCAGGAATCTAACGTTATCATTAACGCCGCTGAAAGTTATCTTCGGCAGCTTTGTAACGCCGAATTCAAACTCAACGTTGCACATATCGGCAATCTTGACGGCGTTTTCTATCGCCTGCGGGCAGCTGCGGAAAAGCTCAGCCATCTCGTCGCCTGAACGGAGGTAGAAATCATCCGTCGGCAGCTCAAGCCTTTCGTTATCGTCAAGCGTTTTGCCTGTGTTTATGCACATCAGTATCTTCTGCGCGTAGCTGTCCTCGCGGCGGATATAGTGCACGTCGTTAGTCGCGCAGAGGGGTATGCCAGTTTCTCGCGAAAGGCGGATAAGCTGATTGAAAACAGCCATCTGCTCGGGAAAATCATGGCTCATTATCTCAATGAAATAATCCTCGCCGAAAATCCTGCGGTAGCGAAGCGCGACCTCTTTTGCGGAATTGAAATCGCCCGCCGAAAGCGCGCGAGAGACCTCGCCCGCCAGACATGCAGAAAGGCAGATAAGCCCCTCGCTGTACTTGCTGAGCAGCTCAAGATCTATGCGCGGACGGCGGTAAAAGCCCTCGGTATACGCAAGCGAAGCAAGCTTCGCGAGGTTGTGATAGCCCGTTTTGTTCTTGCAGAGAAGTATCAGATGGAACGTGCGTTCGTGCGGGTCTTTATTAAAGCGCGAATTTTCGGCAACGTAGACTTCGCAGCCGATTATCGGTTTTATGCCGACCTCTTTGCAGGCGTTATAAAACTCTACCGCCGCAAAGAGATTGCCGTGGTCGGTGACGGCGCAGGCTTTTTGACCCAGCGCTTTTGCGGCGGCGGCAAGCTCTTTTACGCGGCAGGCGCCATCTAGAAGCGAATATTCGCTATGGACGTGAAGATGAACAAAATCCGTCATTTTTCGCCCTCCGCACCGCGCAGCTCTTCCGCTATCTTAGCGAGCTTTTGCAGACGGTGGTTAGCGCCGGAGCGTGAGATGGGCGGGTCGAGTGCCGCGCCGAGGTCGCCGAGATTATAGTCGGGATTTTCGTAGCGCAGCATAGCGATCTCGCGCAAATTATCGGGCAGCGAGCCTATGCCCAGTTTTTCATCTATCAGCTCAATATCCGCTATCTGCTTTTCGGCGGCGCGGATAGATTTTTCTATATTGGCGTTTACGCAGTTTACCTCGCGGTTGATCTTATTGCGCATATCCTTGTAGATCTTTATGTTCATGAGGTCGAACGAAGCGGAGGTCGCGCCCATCATCGCTATCATGTCGATGATGTTTTCAGACTCTTTGAAATAAAGTATCTGCTTGCCCTTGCGCTCGACGTGCTTCGCCAACAGCTCGTAATTATCCAACAGCAAAAGCCCGAGGCTGTTGCAAAGGTGCAGCTCAGGCATTACAAATTCCATATGGTAATTTTTGTTTGGGTCACTGAGCGAGCCGCAGGCTAGGAACATACCCGCCGTCATGTACGGGTAAAGGCTCTTTTTCGGATAATTCGGCTTCGAGCAATGCCTGCCGTCCACGATATGGAAATGCTCCAGAAGCTTTGCGCGCTCCTCCGCGCCCTTTACCGTCAGCGAAAGCATAGCCGCGCCGCTGCCGCGGTCGGTACTGGTAAACTCTACGCTGTTTTCGCCGCAGATACGCTTTACGTTCAGCTCGAAAAAATCTGCTATCGTTTGCGTTTCGGTAAGCAGCGTTATCTCGTCTGCGCCAAGCTCGTTCGCGCAGAGCAATATCCCGAACAGACAAGCGTCAGCCTTCTGTACGGAATTTATCTTTGAAATAATCTCTTCTTTTACCTGTTTGGAAAAAGACTGCTCTGACATGATCTAAATGCCGACTCCTTTATTATTTAGTGATCTATATCGCGGTGCTTTACGCGTATCTTATGACCGTTTAGCGTTAGGTGGCGGGCTACTGCCTCGGCGAAAGTAACGCTGCGGTGCTTGCCGCCGGTACAGCCGAAAGCTATTACAAGCTGCGACTTGCCCTCTTTTTCGTAAAGCGGCAGTAGGAAATCTATAAGGTCGGTAAGCTTATTATAAAGCGTTTTAGCATCGTCGAATTTCATGACGTACTGCGAAACTTCGCTGTCAAGACCTGTTTTATGCTTCAGCTCGGGCACATAGAAAGGGTTCGGCAGACACCTTACGTCAAAAATAAGATCGCCCTCGGCGAAAACGCCGTATTTGAAGCCGAATGAGCGTATCTCTATGTGCATATGCTCGCTGTTATCCTCTTCAAAAATAGAATACAGCCTGCTGCGGAACTCTGAGGTAGAGTAATTTGAAGTGTCGATAAAATAATCGCTCATCGCTTTTGCCGACATAAGCAGCTCGCGCTCCATGCGTATAGCCTCGGTAAGGCTACCGCCAGCAAGCTCGTCAAGCGGGTGCTTTCTGCGCGTTTCCTTATACCGCCGCGCGATCACGTCGTCGAAAGACTCTAAGAAAAGTATTTTTAGATCTACATGAGCGGCGCGCAGATTTTGTATAGTATCCTGCAATTCAAGGAAGAAATCTCCGCCGCGCACGTCTACTACAAAAGCCGCTTTCTGTATCTTGCCCTCTGACTTCGCGCAGAGGTCGGTAAATTTTATTATCAGCTCAGGGGGGATATTATCTATACAGTAATAACCCATATCCTCCAGCACGTCGATAGCCGTAGATTTTCCCGAGCCTGACATTCCCGTTACTATTACAAACTGCATTTTTTCATTCTCTCCTTTCGCGCAAGCCGTATGGTCAGTCTGCCTTATAAGGTATTATCCTTACCTCGCACTCCAGATGAAAGCCCGTTTTTTCGTAAACGGTCTTTTGTATGTGCGCTATAAGTTCTTTTATATCGGCAGAGGTAGCGCCGCCTTTGTTTATAACAAATCCGCAGTGCTTTTCAGAGACCTGCGCGCCGCCTACTGTCGCACCGCGCAGACTGCAGTCCTGTATCAGCTTACCCGCGAACTGTCCCTCGGGGCGCTTAAAAGTAGAGCCTGCATTCGGGTACTCTAGCGGCTGTTTATCTTTTCTGCGCGCCATAAGCTCGTTCATCTTCGCTTCGATCTCCGCCTTATCGCCGTGCGCAAGCTTGAAGTCGCCGCTGACTATTATCTCATCAGTATGTGAAAAGCGTGATCTGCGGTATGTAAGCTCCAGTTGTGCGGGGGTGTAGGTGTGCAGTTCGCCGTTTCTATCCATAGCGGTAACGCTAACCAGCACGTCTTTCATCTCACCGCCGTAAGCTCCAGCGTTCATGTAAATACCGCCGCCTACGGTGCCGGGTATGCCGTATGCAAATTCCAGACCTCTCAGCCCGTTATCCAGCGCTACCCTGCAAAGGCGGCTCATAGCAGCGCCCGCCTGCGCGCGTATAGTGCAGTCGTCGAGCATAGTTATCTCAGAAAAATCACTGCCTATCAGCAGCACCGCGCCGTCAAAGCCTTCATCGGCGCAGAGCATATTCGAGCCTTTTCCCATCACTAGGGTACGCACGCCGTTTTCCGCAGCAAATTTTATCAGCTGCGAGAGGTCTTCGGCGCTTTTAGGCATTATCATGCAGGTGCAAGGCCCGCCTGTGCGGAAGGTAGTATGCGCGGAGAGCGGTTCGTTTTCGCAGACGCCGCAGCCCAGCTTTTCGGCGAGCGCGGCAAGAGCTTTTTCGTTCATTTATGTGTTACCGTTCCTTTCTTTATATCTTGCAGTCGGGGTGCTTTTTCAGCACATATTCGCGTATCTTCTCCCAGTCGGCGTTATAGACCAAGCGCATGGGGAAATCAAGTTCTTCTATCAGCTTTTCGGCGTGGGGTGTCTGACCTATCGCGTCGCAGAAATGGCAGTCGGTATTTACCACTACGGGTATCTCGTACTTCTTGCATATCTTGAGCGCTTCGGTGCAGCCTTTCAGCGAGCCTTTTTTGTTAAAGATAGAGTTTTCATTTATCTCTACTAACTTGCCGTACTCTTTGAAAGCTTTAAGGCATTTTTCCATATCGAATGGGTAAAGTGAGGTCGTGCAGTGACCTATAACGTCTATCGCGGGGTTTTTAGCCGCCGCGAGGTACGCCTTTGTGTGGGTATAATAATCCTTCGGCTCGAATGTCCAGCGGTGCATAGAAGCGACCACCCAGTCAAGCTTTTTCAGCAGCGAATGGTCAACGTCGAGAGTGCCCTCGGTATCTATTATATTCGCCTCAGTGCCTTTAAGCACATACACCCCGCATATCTTATCAGGCAGCGTAAAAAGATTTTCAAAGTGCCATATATGCGGCGAATCGGGCATATTTATCATATGGTCTGTCATAGCTATCGCTTTAAGTCCGTACTCAGCGGCGCACTGACAGTTTTCCTTTATAGTTGAGTAAGCGTGTGTAGAAGCTAACGTGTGCGTGTGAAGATCCGCTTCTATAATCATTTTTGTATCGACCACCTATTTACATAAGATCCCAGTTTTTAACTTTATCCTTTTTATCGAACTGCAGACCCAAGTTATCGAGCAGCTCCTGCGCGGCGTTATATCCCATTTTCTTCTGACGGTTGTTCATAGCCGCTACCTCGAGGATAACTGCGAGGTTTCTGCCGGGCTTTATAGGAATAGTAAGGCTGGGCACTTTTACGCCGAGAATGGTGGTAAATTCGTTATCCACTCCCATTCTGTCATATACCTTCTGAGAATCCCAAGGCTCCAGCTCTACTACCATATCTATCTTCTCAGTCACCTTAACTGCGCCCATACCGAAAAGGCGGCGCACATTTATAATACCTATGCCGCGTATCTCGAGAAAATGTCTTATATTATCGGGCGAAGAGCCGACCAAGCTCTTGCTGGAAACGCGGCGTATCTCTACTGCGTCATCCGCTACAAGGCGGTGTCCGCGCTTTACAAGCTCAATGGCTGTTTCAGACTTGCCGACGCCGCTTTCACCGACTATCAGCACGCCCTCGCCGTATATCTCTATCAGCACGCCGTGCCTTGTTATACGCGGCGCGAGCTGTACGTTCAGATAAGAGATGAGCGCCGCGATAAAAGCGGTGGTGCTCTCTTTAGTTCTTCCTATCGGTATCTCGTACTTTTTGGCAAGCTCTATCATCTCGGGGTAAAGCTCGTGACCTCTCGCCACCACGAACATAGGGATATGGGTAGCAAAAAGCGTTTCTATCTTCTTGTATCTTGTTTCTTCGTCAACGCTGGCGAGGTACGCAAACTCCATGTTTCCGCATATCTGTATACGCTCGGCGTTGAAGTATTCGTAAAAGCCCATTAGCTGCAATCCGGGACGGTTGCAGTCGTTATCCGATACCATTATCTCAGTAGAATCCTTCGGCGCATAAACAAGCTCTAACTGTAGCTCTTTTACTATGTCCGCAATGCTGACGGTAAATATCTCTGCCATAGCTCTTTTTCCTTTCTAATATAAGATGAATGTCAAATTTCTATCAGACCTCTGTTAAGAAGCTCCTGCGCGGCGGTGAGCACGCCCAGTTTGCCTGTCGGGTAAGTAAGTCCGCCCTGAAGCCACGCGGCAAAAGGCTCTCTTATCGGCGCGTCTGCCGAAAGCTCTATCGAAGCGCCCATTGTGAAAGCACCTGCCGCCATTATCACCTTGCTGTCGTATCCGGGCATATCCCATGCTTCGGGGGTGCAGTAAGCGTCTACGGGCGAGCCTTTTTGTATGCCCTGACAAAATGCCGTAAGGCGTTCCTCATTTTCCAGACATATAGAGGAGATTATATCCGTGCGGTGATCGTCGGCGGCAGGGAAAGTCTTAAAGCCCAGCTGCTCGAACAATGCGCAGGCGAAAACGCCCGTTTTGAGCGCGTTTGCGGTGACCTCGGGCGACATGAAAAAGCCCAGCAGCATCTCTCTGCTCTGGTTAAGCGTACAGCCTACCTCTTTGCCGACGCCCACGCAGGCAAGTCTGTCGGCGCAAAGCTCTACAAGGTCTTTTCTGCCGCAGATATATCCGCCGGTAGAAGCTATACCGCCGCCGGGGTTTTTTATCAACGAGCCCATTATGAGGTCTGCGCCTACCGCGAGCGGCTCGCGCTTTTCCACAAATTCACCGTAGCAGTTATCCACCATTATTATGATGTTAGGCTCGGCGCTGCGGGCGGCTTTAATTATCTGCTCTATAACGTCTATCGTGAAAGATGGACGCAGCGAATACCCGCGCGAACGCTGGATATAACCGACCTTTTTGCCCTTTGCGCGCTCGACTATCTCCGCGAGGTCGGGCGTGCCGTCATCAAGCAGATCTACCTGCTCATACTTCACGCCGAAATCTTTCAGCGAGCCTCTTCCCGCCTCGCCGCGTATGCCGATGACCTCTTCCATAGTGTCATATGGGCTGCCCGTGAGCGAAAGCATGGTATCATTCGGGCGAAGCACGCCGAAAAGCGCGGTAGAGAGGGTATGCGTACCGTTCACAAAATTGTGGCGGACTACTGCGTCCTCGCCGCCAAACGCCTGCGCGTAAACAGCATCGAGCGTTTCCCTGCCAATATCGCCGTAGCCGTAGCCCGTAGTGCCTTTAAGGCAAGACTCGCTGACTTTGTTGTTGATAAAGGCTTTGAGCACCTTAGCTCCATTATACTCGGCGGTCTTATTTATCTCGCCGAAGCGCTTTTCGGCGACTTGCTCAGCCTTTTCCGCAAGCGCGGCAAGTCTAGGGTCTATATTGAAAAAATCTGTCATTTTAATTATCCTTTGTTATGTATTATCCCTTATGTATTGTCCCTTAGTTCAAAAACTTCGTCCTGCGAAACTGCCGCAAAACCTATCTCGCGGTAATAGCTTACGCGGTGCGGTCGCGCAAGCAGACGGACATCGTAACCGTCGTTCGTCAGGCGCTCGCCTATCCAATAAAGCAGGCGGCGGGCGTAATAGTGTCCGCGGTATTCGGGCAGGGTGGCGACGTGACCTATCAGCGCGGTCTTGTCGATTATATACTGTATAGTCGCGGTAGTGCATCCGCCCATCATGAAAGACTGCGAAAGTCCGCGGCGCACGCGGTGAGAAGTATCGGTGAGCCAAAGCTCGTAGCAATCTGCCAGCGCGGGAAACGACTCTTTCAGAATAGCGTAAACATCGTCCAGCGGCGGACATTCGTTCACGTCGAGCGCGGGCAGTTCGCCGCGGGCGCTGTACGCGAACTCGGTGCGCAGCTCAGAGGAATAGTCTTTGCCTATCAGTCCGCGCAGCGTTTCGGCGTAGCGCGGGTCAAGCTCTACCGAATACGGCGAATTCATAAGTATAAAATGCGCAAGCTCCTCCACCTCGGCGGCAGTGAGCGACTGCCCCGTTATATCGGCGCACATCATCGCCGCGTTGAAAATGGAGATAAGCGTTACCGCCTGTCCCCCGCGCCGAAGAACGTAAAAGCGCGCAAAATCATATTTGATCGAATATGCGGCGAAATGCGAACGTATACGCCGCGCGTAATGGTTCGGCTTCAGCTTTTCAAAAAGCTCTGTTTCGCCCTCGGTAAGCTGACTTATCATAGCTCTTGCATCCGTTTCAGTAAATTTTTAGTTAGCAGATAAGCGTTCTCTAAATCGCTCTCAGCTATCACGCAGGAGGGCGAATGCAGGTATCTGCATGGCAGTGAGATCGCGGCGGTGCGCACTCCCCCGCGTGCGAGCGAGATAGCGCCCGCGTCATTGCCGCCCGCCACCATAGTCTTTGTCTGGCAGGGTATATCCAGCCCGCGCGCGGTATCGAAAGCCAGCGCGTAAAGCTGCTTATCATATATCGTGCGCCTGTCCATATAGGAAACAACAGGGCCTTTGCCGACCTCGCAAACGCGCTTTTCGCCCGCCGCCGAGGGTATATCCGCCGCGGTGGTAGACTCAAGCACTATCGCCATTTCGGGGTCAACGGTAAAAGCCGCAGCGCCCGAACCGCGCAGACCTACTTCTTCCTGAACTACGAAGGTGAAGCAGGTATCGTACTCAAGCTCTTCATCTATAAGCGCAAGCATTATCGCGCAGCCCGCTCTGTCGTCTATCGCGCGCGCTTTTATCATGCCCTCACCGAAGCGCATAAAGCGCGAATCGAAGATCACGCTTTCGCCGAGCGGGATATGATTCTGCGCTTCCTCGCGCGAGGAAAAGCCTGCGTCGATCACAAGTTCACTTTCCTGCGGCGCTGCCGAGCGCTCAGCCTCGGAAAGATTATGGACAGCCTTTCCGCCGATAACGCCGAGAAGCCTATCTTTTCCGATAAGCACGCGTTTGCCGTAAAGCACGCGCGGGTCTACGCCTCCCACCGTTGAAAATTTCAGAGTGCCGTCGGCGTTGATGTAGGTGACTATCAGTCCTACTTCGTCCATATGCGCCGAGATCTGCACGCGGTGAGGAGCGCGCTTCGCGCCCTTTTTGTAAGCTATGACGTTGCCTAGGTTATCTATACTATACTCGCATTTGCGCTCCAGCTTTTTGCAGATGTACTCCGCAACATCGCCCTCATCGCCCGAGATACCGCCCAGCGTGCAAAGCTCTTCCAATATTTCAGCAAGCTTCATCAGAAAAGCCCCCTTTCGCAGAAAGCCGCAGCCAGACGCGCGGTGTTTTCAATATCGCCGAGGTAGGCAGCTTCTACGGGCGTGTGCATATTGCGTATCGGTATCGAAAGTGTACAGGCGGCAGAGCCTTTACCAGCAGCCGCGGCTTCGTCAGCGTCGGTGCCAGTTCTTCCGCCCATCACTTCTATCTGATATGGAAGCTGCTCGGTCTTAGCCGTTTCGATGAGCGCATTTGAGAGCCTGCGCGAGAGCACGGGCGAAATGCCTATCATCGCTCCCCCGCTGACCTCGCCGGTATCTTCATCCGACTCGCCGTGCACTCTGCCGAACGAAACGTCCATTATCAGCGAAATATCAGTCTGCTCGCAGAAAGCCGTTACCTTAGCCCCGCGCGAGCCTACCTCTTCGCCCGAGCACACCGCCGCCGAGATATTGTAGGCGGTATCCCTGCCTTTCAGCAGGTCAAGCGTGCGGATAAGCGCGCAAACGCATGCGCGGTCGTCGAGCGCTTTAGATGTCACCAGCCCGCCCATATCGGCGAGGGTATTTTCTATCAGCACTCTGTCGCCCAACGAGATAAGCTCTTTTGCGCGCGCGCCGCTCAGACCCGTATCTATATACAGATCATCGAGTTTCGCCGCCTTTTTATGCTCGGTCTGTAAATGCGGGGGAACGCTCGTCACCACGCCGATGAGCTTTTCTTTGCCGTAGATCGTGACCTCCGCCGCTGGCAGAACGCGCTCGTCTATTCCGCCGCTCTTTGAAACGCGCAGAAAGCCGTCGTCCGTAATGTGATTTACTATCATGCCTATCTCGTCGATATGCGCTTCTATCATTACAGTGGGCTTGTCCGCAGTGTGGCTGCCGACTTTGCAGATCACGTTATTGAAAGCGTCGGTCTGCGTTTCGCCGTAAGCCGAAAGGTACTTTGCGCACACAGCCGCCGCGTTTTCCTCCGTTCCCGAAACGCCGTCGGCGGCGCAAAGGGCGGAGAGCATATTTTTAAGTTCAGATCTATCCATATCGACCGCAGATCAAAGCTCGTTTACAAGGCGCTTGAAATGCTTTCCTCTTTCCTCAAAATTTACATACAGATCAAAGCTCGCGCTGGCGGGCGAAAGCGAAACTACATCGCCCGGCTTTGAAAGGATATTCGCCTGCTCTACCGCTTCCTCGAGCGTTTTCACGCGAACTATTTTAAGTCCGCTCTCGGGGTACAGCGGCGAGGAGGTAACTGCTTTTTCTATCTTAGGGCCAGTCGCGCCAAGCAGGATAAGTATTTTTACCTTTTCGTTTACGGTATCGGCCATAGGCTCGTAAGGTATCTTCTTATCATATCCGCCCGCGATGATTATTATTTTCTGGTCGAAGGAATTTAAGCCCGCCATAACGCGCGTCGGGCTAGTGGCGATGGAGTCATTGTACCACTTCACGCCGTCTACTTCGCGGACGAACTCTATTCTGTGCTCTACGCCGCCGAAAGTCATAGCGGTGTTCACGATGCTTTCGATAGATACTTCGCCCCATACTGCCGAGATCGCAGTAAGGTAGTTATCCACATTATGGATGCCGGGTATGCGTATATCTTCCTTATGGACTATCTCGGTAACTTTTCCCTTGTCGATATAGCAGAGCATACCGTCGTCGCGCAGGAAAGCTCCGCGGTCGGTGTTGCCCGAGAGGGAAAATTTAACGAGCGTGCCGCGTACCATTGGCGCAAGCTTCATAGTTTCCTCGTTATCCGCATTGAGTACAGTTTTCGAAAAAGCGTTCTGATGGCGGATAAGATTGCACTTAGCGTCGATGTACTCTTCCATAGTGCCGTGAACATCGAGGTGGTTTGGCGAGATATTGGTTATAACGGCTACGTCGGGCGACTTGCGCATAGAGATGAGCTGGAAGCTCGAAAGCTCTACTACCGCAGCGTCGGTCTCGCTCATAGTTTCAACTATCGGCAGCAGTGCTTTGCCTATATTGCCGCCGAGGTGCACTCTCTTTCCCTCAGCCTTTAAGAACTCGCTGATAAGGGTGGTGGTGGTGGTCTTTCCGTCAGAACCGGTCACAGCGTAAAGCTTGCAGGGGCAGAGGTCGAAGAATACCTCCATCTCGGAAGTAACTACCACGCCCGCCTCGCGCGCCTTGGTAAGCATCGGGTTATTGAAATACATACCAGGGGTACGGAAAACAATATCGCAGTTGAACATTTCGTCGAGGTAATTATCGCCGAGCGAAAACTCAGCGCCCTTTGCCGAAAATTCGCTGTAAAGGTCTTCGGGGAAATGGTCCTCGTCCTTTTTATCAAGAATAACTACTTTTATGCCCTTGGAAAGAAATACGCGTATCAGCTGGGTGTGGCTAACGCCCGTACCGATAAAGCCTACTCTTTTATCTTTGATCGAAGTGAAAAATCTCTGTGCCTTTGTCATTAGCAACTATCTCCTTTTCTGCCGTACTGCGGCAAAGTAATTATGTATCAAGCCTATAGCATACATACTCTATTATATTATATAACAAATGCGGCGAAATAGCAAGGGCTTATCATGAAAATTAACAACTTTTCATTCAAAACAAAAAAGCCCCGCTGAAAACGGGGACGTTTCTGCACATCTATTCCGCTGTAAAAAGCTCTGCGAGGGCTTTTCCTATCAGCTCGCCGCTGTATTTTGCCTGCTCAAGCGTATTGCCGTGGCTGCCGACCTCTATCAGCAGCGAACCGGAAGTAAGATCTTGATTGTAAAATCTGTAATCAAAAAGTATCGGGCGGGTAAGACCAGAAAAAAGCGTTTCGGATTCCGACTGCAATTCGCAGGCGAAGCGAAAGTTATCCATATAATTCGGCATATCCATAGTGCCGTCATCGCAGCCCGAGATAATCATTATCTGCGCAGCTTCCCTGCCGTCTATCTCGGCTACGGGCGCCAGGCGCACGCCTTCGGCTGTTTCTATGCCGTCGCGGTGAATGTCGAGCGCTACTTTTACCGATGGGTACTCCTCAAGCAGCTCGCTGACCGTCTGTCGGCTGGAATCATACGCCGCGTCGTAGCTGGGGTAATCGTGCACTAATGTATCGTGGATAACGGTTATCCCGCTCTCTTCAAGTTGTCGGCATATCTCGTCGCCGACGGCTGTCATGTTCTTATCAGGCTCTGAGGTCTTTCCGCCGAAATCGCTGTCGTACCAATCTTTATCTTCAAGCTCAAAGCTTTCGGTGGTGTGGGTGTGGTAGATAAGAACCTGCGGCTCTTCCGTGCCTGTTTCTATCTCAAACACCCTGCCTTTAGTGCTGTTTTCGAGAAGTTCGGAATTATCTAAAGACGTGCAGTTTCGCACCTGTCCGCCGTCTGCGAGGTCAAAATACTGCTCGCCGCTGTATGCGCCGAAATTGTTCTTTTCTATAACGCCGTCGTGGTCGGCGAGGTCAGTAGGGTAAGGCAGAGCGTTTATCACGTCAGCTGAGGGCATAGGCGTAGGTATCTCAGCGCCCTGCGGCAGGCGTATCTCCACCTCTTCGGGCGCGGCTTCCATATCGCGCGCGGTAGAGCCTATCATATCGCTGTGCGCCGCGGAAAATGCTGTCTGCGGGACGGCTGCCTTTGCCGAAATATCCATCTCGCGCGCTGCCGAGTACGCCGCCGCGCTTGAAAACGCAGGTGCGAGCTTTGCCCCCTCTGAAACGCCGAAAGGCACTACCGCGCAGGAGATCACCACCGCGAGCGACCATTTGCAGGTCTTTTTCATATCCATTACCGTTATCCTCCTTAATATTCTGATACTGAGTAATACTATGCGGTATCAAAAGCGAATATTACAGCATATATATAATATAATGCAGTATATTAACAGGAGGAATAGAAAATGGACTATCTTATTCTTGTAGACAGCGTAAGTCCTGTACCGAAAGACTTCGCGCCGCAGTTAGAGGAGGTCGGCACGGTGAAGATGGAAAAGACCGCCGCGGAACACTGCCGAGAGATGCTGCGCGCCGCCGAAAGCGATGAAGTTGTGATAAAAGTGCTTTCCGCTTACCGCACGCCCGAGTATCAGCAGCAGCTTTGGAACAGAAGCGTGGCGGAGTATATGTGCAGCGGCGAAACGCCTTCGGCGGCGGAAAAGCTCACTGCGCGCTATCTCGCGAAGCCTATGCACAGCGAGCACCACACTGGTCTTGCCTGCGACCTATGCTCGCCCGACTGGGACGACACGCAGGACGATTTTTACGCTACCGAGCAGGGGCGCTGGCTATGCGTGAACGCTTGGAAATACGGCTTTATACTGCGTTATCCGCGCATGAAAGAGCACATTACGGGCATAGCCTACGAACCATGGCACTACCGCTATGTCGGCAGAGAACACGCTGAGGTGATACGCCGAGAGGGGCTTACGCTGGAGGAATATCTATACTACTACAAATAAAAAGCGGCTGTCCATATGCGGCAGCCGCTTCTGTGTTATTAGAGATAGCGTTTTACATCGCTGCAAAGCTTTTCCTCGCAGCGTATGACTTTTTTGGCAAGGCTCACGGCGGCGGAGTCGGCGTGCTTATACTGATTTATATACTTATTCAGCGTTTTTACTCCCATATTGCAGCCGTCGGTAACAAGCCCTGCAGCGGTCTTGTCGCCCGGCTCGGCAGCCATTTTCACGTTGGTCTTCATCCAGCTCATGGCTTTGGCGGCGAGGTGAGGCTCTTTAGTATCAGCGCCGTACTCCAGCAGCAGCCTGTGCGCTTCGTCGCCCAGCTCGTCATGCTCCGCCTTTGAGTCGTGCATAACCGCGCGCAGGCGCTCGTCGCGAATGTCTGAGATCATCTCTTCCAGCGTGGAAACGCCCATCTGTATGCCCGCGTTAGTTTCTTTCAAAAGCCCTATGGATTCCTGTTTATTGCTCATATAAGATCGCTCCTTTTTGATTACTGTATGTAGTATTATCAAAAAGGAGCGGTTTTATAACTTATATTTCAAATCAGCGTTTCATGATTTTAGAAAACTGTTTTTGATATGGAGTGATCAGCCGCGGCGGGAGTCAAGCAGGCAAACGGCGCTTGCGGAAATGCCCTCGCACGCGCCCGTAAAGCCTAGCTTTTCCTCAGTGGTAGCTTTCACCGAGATCTGCGAAAGCTCTATGCCGCAGACGCGCGCTATGTTATCGCGCATCTGCATTATATACGGCGCCAGCTTCGGTTTCTGCGCTATAACGGTAGCGTCGATGTTGCCTATCTCGCAGCCCTCGCCGCGGATAACCTCGCAGACTTTTGCCAGCAGCTTCATGCTGTCAGCGCCGCTGTATTCTGGGTCGGTATCGGGGAAAAGCTTGCCTATATCGCCCATAGCGGCTGCGCCGAGAAGCGCGTCCATTATAGCGTGCACGAGCACGTCGGCGTCAGAATGACCCAGCAAACCTTTATCGTGCGGAATATCCACGCCGCCCAAAATAAGCTTTCTGTCCTCGGTAAGGCGGTGAACGTCGTAACCCTGTCCTATGCGCATATGTCAGCCTCCTCAGATCTCTTTATAGTTACCCAGCAGTTTGAAATAGCCAAGCTCGGTTTCAAGCTCGCGTATCAGCTTTACAACGTCGGGTGAATTTACCGAACCCTGAAAATCGAGATAGAAAAGCACGTCGAAATCGGTATTGGCGATTGGGCGCGACTCTATCATGGTAAGATTCAGACCCGAAACGGAAAACTTCGTCAGCAGGCGGTAAAGCGCCGAGGTCTGGTGGGGAACGGTGAGCGAAACTGAGATTATATCGGCGTCGGGCGCTAAAAGCTGCTTTTTGGAGATAAGTATGAATTTGGTAAAATTGCACTCGGCGTTTGCTATGCCGTGGTCGATTATCTTCAAGCCGAAATGGTTCGCACACTGCTCAGAGCAGATAGCCGCGTAAGGCTCGGCGCTTTCTTTTACAAAATCTGCCGCGAGGGCGGTATTCTCATACGGGTGAGCCGACCAGCCGTGCTGCGCTAGATATTTCGAGCACTGCATAAGCGCCTGCTCGTGCGAGTAAACGCGCTTAACGTCCGCAAGGTCGGTATCGGGCTTTATCGCCAAGCAATGGTCGACCGAAACCTTAGTGCAGGCGCATATCTTGAAATCGTGGCGGCGCATAAGCTCGTATGTCTGCGAAACCGTGCCCGCTGTGGAGTTTACGATAGGCACTACGCCGAACTCAGCTTTGCCGCTTTCTACCGCCGCGAATACTTCGCCGAAAGAATCGTAAAACTCCGGCTCAGACTCGGGCAGGAACTTATTTGCCGCAACGTGCGAATACGAGCCGACAGTGCCGGGAACGGCTACCCTGCGGCTTCCCGTAAGGTCTAGCGGCGAGGACTCAAAAGGCTCGGCGTCGGCAAAAAATTTCTGAAACTGCTTGCACTTCGATATATCCATCATATTGGTAAAAAGCACCTCGGCAGGATCTGCCATATCGGCGGGCACTTCGCTGCGCACGCGCTCGATTATCTGATGCTCTCTGTCCATCTGAAACACGGGCAAGTCGTTAGCTATCTTATATTCTGCCACTTTATAGCAAGTCTGCATACGCTTCGTAAAGAGCGAAAGTATCTGCTCGTCTATCTCGTTGATCTGTGATCTGAGTTCGTCAAGATCCAAATGATCCATAAATAAATGCTCCTTCTGCAAAAATATTCATACGATACAAATTTAATTTTATCACATAATCTGCCGAAATGCAAGCATTTTATCTATAAAGCAACATTTGGTTTATAAAACTTTAATATTATAGCCGCATGGATATATACATTATAGATTTCATAAAAAAGCCCTTGAAATTTTGTATAAAATGTAGTATAATGAATTTGTATTATTTTATGCGAGAATATTATCGCAAACAAGATCTGATATTGAAAGGAAATGGTCAGTATGACTAAAATAGGATTTATCGGTGCGGGCAACATGGGCTACGCCATCATGAAGGGAATTTCGGGCAGCAAGGACATAGAGGCTGAGCTTTACGCTTACGACACTTACGCTCCTGCGCTCGAGAGAGCGGCTGAGATAGGCGTGAACGCCTGCGGAAGCGCTGCCGAAACAGTAGAGAAATGCAAGTACGTTTTTCTTGCCGTAAAGCCGCAGCAGCTCGACGAAGTTCTCGCGGACATCGCGGAAGCTGTTACCGCAGATACCGTAATAGTATCCATCTGTGCGGGCATAACCGACGATTACATCGCATCAAAGACCATTGCGGGGGCTAAGGTAGTGCTCGTAATGCCGAACACTCCCCTGCTGCTGGGCGAGGGCGCTACCGCACTTTCGCACTCTGAAAGCGTTACCAAAGAGGAGTTCGCCGTTATCTGCGGAATATTCGGCTGCTGCGGAGTATACGCCGTTATCCCCAAGGACAAGATGAAGGAGATAATCGCGATAAACGGCTCTTCGCCCGCTTTTATCTATCTTTACGCCGAATCTTTCATCAAATATGCAAAATCGGTCGGCATCGACGAAGAGGTCGCGAAAAAGCTTTTTGCAAAGTCGCTGATAGGCTCGGCTAAGATGATAACCGACAGCGGAAACACGATAGAAAAGCTGATAGAGATGGTATCCTCAAAGGGCGGCACTACCATCGCGGGTCTTGAAAAGCTGCGCGAAGGCGACCTTGACGAAGCCGTTCAGAACTGCTGCAAAGCCTGCACGGCGCGTGCTTACGAGCTTTCGAAGTAATACTTTTCAGACAAGCCGCATAAATATCCTCTTAAAAGGAGTGATGTTTATGCAAACGCTGAAAAACAAGCCTGCCGATAAGAGCGGCAAAAACCTTACGCTTTTCGCGGTGCTGTGCGTTTCGGCGCTGGTGGGTACGCTTTTCGGGGCAGTGTGCTGCTGCTTTATGGACACCCGCCTTACCGAGCTGCTCACGGGCGCGGAGGAGAGCTTTTTCAACGCCCGCCGCAGCGGCGACATTATCCGCATAATGCTCAGCACGCTTGCGGGCAGCGGGTTTTATCTGGCGGCAGCATTTGCGCTGGGGTTCAGCGCTATATCTCAGCCGTTTGAAGCGGTACTGCCTTTTTTCAAGGGCATAAGCAGCGGAGTGATACTCACGCAGATATACGGCGAAAGTCCATCGGCGCACGCTTTTGCGAAAGCAGCTGCGGTATTCCCTGGGATATTCGTAACGCTTATCGTTACCGTGCTCGCCTGCCGCGAAGCGATGTTCCTCTCGGGCAGACTTTTCAAGATATGCTTTCAGGACAGGCTTTTTGACGGGCTGCTGAAGCGCTGCAAGCTTTACGGCACAAGGTTTCTCGCGATGGCTGCGGCTATATGCGCCTGCGCGGCGCTCGACTGCGGGCTTTCGATACTGATACTCGGCAAGATATAGTCGGGAAGATCAGATGTTAAAATTCAAGGAGTGTAGAAATGTCATTATTCAGCAAATACGATGAACCGGGCAGAGGTATACCCAAAGCGCCGGTCGAGAAAAAAGGCTTTTTCAAATTTATGGAGATATACGGCAGGCGCGGCTGGAAACTGGTACAGCTCAACCTCATCTACCTGCTGGCGCTGATACCGATAGTTACGTTCGGCCCTGCCACGGCGGCTATGACGAAGGTCTGCCGCAACTGGTCGCAGGAGCGCAACGCCTTTGTATGGGAAGATTTTTGGGAAGCTTTTAGGAAAAACTTCAAGCAGGGCTTTATCATGGGGCTTATCGACCTGCTTTTCATAGTGGGATTTGCAGTGGCGATACCCTCGTACTCCGCGTGGGCTAAGCAGACCGAATGGATGTACATCCCGCTGGTGATATGCCTTGCCTGCTGCATCGTTTTTTTCATGATGCACTTTTACATTTATCTTATGATAGTTTCGACAAATCTTTCGCTGGGCAAGATAATCAAAAACGCGTTTTTCCTCGTGAGCCTCGGCATAAAGAACAGCCTTTGGACGCTGGTGGTATGGATAATCATCGGCTCGCTGGTGGTATTCACATTCCCAATCTCGCTGTTCATTATCCCTTTCTGGCCATTCAGCATGATATGCTTTGCGGGAGCTTTCAACTGCTACCCCGTTATACGCAAGTACGTTATACAGCCGTACTACGACGCGCGCGGCGAGGAGAACCCCGAGTTCGACTATTTGAAATCTGACGAAGCGATATTCGAAGACCGCGGCATGGAAGAGCCTGCGCCCGAAAAGAGCAGCGCTAAAAAGAGCAAGCCGAAAACTATTTCGTAATGAAAGGACGTTAAAATAATGAGTGAGATAAGAAACATTGACCTTTGGGAAAGCGGAGCAAGAAAGATCGAATGGGTGCGCCGCAATATGTGTCTGCTGCGCAGCATAGAGGAAGATTTCAAGCGCGACAAGCCTTTCAGCGGACTAAAAGTAGCGCTTTCGATACACCTCGAGGCAAAGACCGCCTACCTCTGCAAAGTGCTTGCGACGGGCGGCGCTGAGATGTACGTTACGGGCAGCAATCCCCTCTCTACGCAGGACGATGTAGCTGCGGCTCTGGCGCACGACGGTCTGAACGTTTACGCATGGCACGCTTCCACTCCCGAAGAGTACCACCGCCACATTTCAGAAGTTATCAAGGCAGGCCCGAACGTTATCATCGATGACGGCGGCGACCTTGTGAACATGATACACAACGAATACCCCGAGCTGATACCCAACGTTATCGGCGGCTGCGAGGAAACCACCACGGGCATTATCAGACTCATCGCGATGAACAAAGCGGGCGAGCTGAAATTCCCGATGGCGCTGGTAAACAACGCGCGCTGCAAATATCTTTTCGACAACCGCTACGGCACCGGTCAGTCGGTATGGGACGGCATAAACCGCACCACGAACCTCATCGTTGCGGGCAAAAACGTAGTAGTTGCGGGCTACGGCTGGTGCGGCAAGGGCGTTGCTATGCGTGCGAAGGGTCTTGGCGCTTCCGTTATCGTCACCGAGATCGACCCGATAAAGGCTATGGAGGCTGTAATGGACGGCTTTAAAGTAATGAAGATGGAGGAAGCAGCTAAGATAGGCGACATTTTCGTTACGGTAACGGGCTGCAAGGACGTTATCACTGAAAACAGCTTTGCAAACATGAAGGACGGCGCTATACTTTGCAACGCGGGCCATTTCGACTGCGAAGTCGCGGTAGCTAAGCTCGCCGAGATATGCACCGAGAAGTACCCCGCGAGAAACAACATCGACGGATACAGAATGAGCGACGGCAGAAGCATTTTTGTTATCGGCGAGGGCAGACTTGTAAACCTTACCGCAGGCGACGGTCACCCCGCCGAAATAATGGATATGTCCTTCGCGATACAGGCGCTCACCGCCGCTTACCTCGTAAAAAACCGCGACAAGCTTACGGACAAGATAATCACCGTGCCCGAAGAGATCGACAACGAAGTAGCATGCCGAAAGCTGAAATTCTGGGGAATAGAGATAGACAAGCTGAGCGAAGAGCAGGAAAAGTACCTCAACAGCTGGCAGGTCTGAACCGAATTTAACTAAACAACAAAAGGCAATATCATGCAGAAAACGCAGCGTGATATTGCCTTTATTTTTATGCGTATAAGTTGGATAAAAACGCAGATTTTTGCGCAAATTATAAGTAGCTGATATTTACGAGAGGAGCGATAATTTGCATCAGAATTTACGAAGCGAAGCGGCTAAACTGCTGGCGGTGTTCACGACGGGGGCTTTCAGCTACGGTATCATCGAGATATGCGCGCGCGGATTCACGCACATCTCGATGGGACTGCTGGGCGGGCTGGCGATGTACCTGATACACCTCCTCAACCGCAACGGGCGCACGGCACCGGGCGTGTTTCTGACGCTGATGATCTCGGCGCTTTTCATCACCGCCTGCGAGCTTATAACGGGCGAGATAGTGAACAGGCAGCTCGGGCTGAACGTTTGGGATTACTCAATGATGCCGATGAATTTCGACGGGCAGATATGCCTGCCGTTCACACTGATATGGTTCGCGCTTTCGGCAGTCGGGATAATGCTCGACGACCTCATGCGCAAAAAATTATTCGGCGAGCAGCGCGATATTTTATTCCTGCAAAGCAGCGGGCGCACCGCAGTATGAACGGCACGCCCCAGATATAAACATCATTTTTCCTGCGCCGCTATCAGCTCCGCTAGCTGCATATCGAATGGCGCAGTTATTTTTATATTCGTATCCTCGCCGCGGACTATCGCAACCGGTATGCCGCGCAAAGCGAATATGCCCGCCGTATCGGTAAGGCGCGCTTTCTGCTCGTCGGTCAGCGCGGCGTATTCCTGCATAAGCTCTTTAAGGCGAAATGTCTGCGGGGTCTGCGCGCGGAACATTCTTGCGCGCGGCGGCACGCTTTCGATAACTCCGCCGTCCTCAGATGAGAGCAGGATAGTATCTACCGATGGAACCGCCGTACCCGCGGCGCTGTGGTCGCGCATGGCGGCGATATTGTCGGCGATGATGCGCTCGGTAACGAAAGGCCGCACGCCGTCGTGCGTAAGTATAATATCCTGCGGAGCAACTCCCCTCTCGGCAGCGATATGCTCGGCTATCTTAAATACCGTGCCGTTTCTGTCCGAGCCGCCCGCCAGAATAGTAACGTTATCCGCTTCGGGCAGATACTCGGCGCACATAGCTTTCAGCTCATCCACCCACTCGGCGTTAGTACCAACGTAAACTGCGTCTACCGACGGACTGCTGCAAAAGCGCGAGATAGTGCGCACGATCATCGGCACGCCGCCCACATTTAGAAACTGCTTTGGTATATCTGCGCCCATGCGGCTGCCTACGCCGCCCGCCGCGATAGCTGCGTATATCATTTCATCATCTCCCAAAAAAGGCGGCTCGTAAAAAGCCGCCCTTATTTTGCTGTAAATATATTACTTTTTCTTGTTGTGCTTTTCGAGCAGAGCAGCTATCTTCTGATGAGGGTCGATAACGTCTGCGATGGACATATCGTGGTTAAGAGTAGCGATGTAGTACGCGATGTACTTCGAGCAGTCGACCTCGTGGAACCAGGGAGTAGCAAGAAGCTCAGGCGAACGGTAGGTAAGATTTGTACCGAAAACTGCGTCGATGATACCGTCTGCATAAGCCTTATTGAAGCTTTCAAGACCATTGGTGAAGATACCGTAGGTAGCGTAGCAGAAGATCTTTCCTGCGTTGCGCTTTTTCAGCTCGATAGCTATGTCAAGCATCGACTCGCCGGAAGAGATAAGGTCGTCAGCGATGAAAATATCCTTGCCGGTAACGTCGTTGCCCATGTACTCGTGAGCTACGATGGGGTTTCTGCCGTTTACTACGGTAGAGTAATCTCTTCTCTTATAGAACATTCCGAGGTCTACGCCGAGAACGGAAGCGTAGTACATATTTCTGTTGATAGCGCCCTCGTCGGGAGAAACTATCATGAAATGCTTCTTATCGAAATTGAGGTTATCAAAGGTCTTCATCATAGCCTTGAGCACCTGATAAGAAGGCATTATGTTATCAAAGCCTGTGAGCGGGATAGCGTTCTGAACTCTGGGGTCGTGCGCGTCGAAAGTGATTATGTTCTGCACGCCCATCGAAGCCAGCTCCTGAAGAGCTACTGCGCAGTCGAGAGATTCGCGGTATGTTCTTCTGTGCTGTCTGCCGCCGTAAAGTATAGGCATAATGACATTTATTCTGTGAGCCTTACCGCTTGCAGCCTGTATAATTCTCTTGAGATCCTGATAGTGGTCGTCGGGCGACATCGAGTTCTGCTCGCCGTGCATTGTGTACTTGCAGCTGTAATTTCCTACGTCGCAAAGAATGAAAAGATCCTTGCCGCGAACGGTGGATTTGATGATTCCCTTACCGTCGCCGGAAGAAAATCTTGGGCACTCAGCGTCTATGAGGAAAGTTTTGCCCTCTTCGCCATCCTGTAAAGCCCATTTAAGAAAATAGCGGTTTATCATGTCGCCAAGCTCTTTTGCGCCGTCCATAGCGATAAGCCCGAGGGGCGCTACACTTGTACTGGTATCAAAAACCTTTTTTTCTGTCTTACCCATCAATACATCCTCTTTTCTCCGTCATTTCGCAAAGAAACCTGCTGCGGCACGACGGTAACGCGCAGCGGTACGCGGTCAAAACACATTATTATTATACATTATTCGACATGATTTTACAATACCTTTTTTCATTTTTGAGCAAGGTTTTATCTTTTGTACAAAAATTATTCTCCTTTAAGCTATACTTTTATTCAAGAATATAGCTTGCTCGCCGCCGATTTCAAATTTTAGTCACATATTAAAATAATCATATCAATTCTGTAAAGAGCAAGTAAAAAATTAGTTCATGCAAACCCAGCGCTTATTCAAAGATCTCGTCGCCGGCTTCCTCGCCGTCCTCGGCAGGCTCGGGCTTATAATCATCGTAAGTGTCCAAAAAATTGTACCGTTTACCCTTATACTGATACTCTATCACCGTGCGCAGATTTACGTTGTAAACGCTCTTGAAGATATTCGTTTCGATGAAGGGATTCGTCTTGCGGAATTGCGCTATAAGCTGCTTTACCTCCTGCCGCTTCGATACTTCGCCCTTGTTTTCAAGGTTTTCGTATCTCTCGGTAAAACGGCAGGCGCAGCGGATAAAGTGCAGGTCGTTATGCGCCACCCAGCGAAGTATGTCAGCTTCCTTTACCATATACATCGGGCGGATAAGCTCCATGCCCTCGTAATTTTTCGAGTGCAGCTTCGGCATCATGGTCTGTATCTGTCCGCCATATATCATGCCCATAAGTATCGTTTCAATAACGTCGTCGAAATGATGACCCAACGCTATTTTATTGCAGCCAAGGCTCTGCGCGTAACTGTAAAGATGTCCGCGGCGCATACGGGCGCACATATAGCAGGGGTTTTTATCCAGCCCCGCGACGTAATTGAAGATATTCACTTCAAATATCTTTATCGGTATACCAAGCAGCGCGGCGTTGTCCTCAATTTTTTTGCGGTTCTCGGCGTTGTAGCCGGGATCCATCACTATATACTCAGCCTCGAACTTTTTATCGGAGTATTTTTGCAGGTGCTGTATCAGCTTCGCCATAAGCATAGAATCCTTGCCGCCGGAGATACAGACGGCTATTTTATCGCCGTCGCTTATCATCTGATAATTTTTCAGCCCCATCACGAATTTGTTCCATATATCCTTGCGGTATGTGGTTATCAGGCTGCGTTCAGCCTCCTGCGCGGGGGTAAGCTGTCTTGCCATTTATTTCATTTTCCTTTCGTAAGATCATTGAGATAATTATATCACAACAAGCTATGCCTTGTCAAATCAAAGCAGCTTTTTGAGATACTGACCCGTATACGAACTTTCGCAGGCAGCCACGTCCTCTGGCGTGCCCTTGCAGACCAGCGTTCCGCCGCCCGAGCCGCCCTCAGGGCCCAGGTCGATCACCCAGTCGGCGGACTTTATCACGTCCAGGTTATGCTCTATTACAAGCACGGTATTTCCCGCGTCGGCGAGCTTTTGCAGCACCTCTATCAGCTTGTGGACGTCGGCGGAATGAAGACCCGTAGTCGGTTCGTCGAGGATATAGAAAGTCTTGCCGGTCGGGCGTTTTGAAAGCTCGGCCGCGAGCTTTACGCGCTGTGCCTCACCGCCCGAAAGAGTAGTCGCGGGCTGACCGATCTTCACATATCCCAAGCCTACTTCTACCAGCGTATCCATGCGGCGCTTAATCTTCGGGATATTCTCAAAGAATTTCGCGCCCTCTTCCACCGTCATTTCGAGCACGTCGTATATCGACTTACCTTTGTACTTGACTTCGAGCGTTTCGCGGTTGTAGCGTTTACCGCGGCAGACTTCGCAGGGCACATACACGTCGGGCAGGAAGTGCATCTCTATTTTCAGTATGCCGTCGCCCTCGCAGGCTTCACAGCGCCCGCCACGCACGTTGAATGAAAATCTGCCCGCTCCGTAGCCGTGCGCCTTAGCGTCGGCGGTGCTGGCGAAAAGCTCGCGAATATCGGTGAAAACGCCAGTGTAGGTCGCGGGGTTTGAGCGCGGCGTTCTGCCTATCGGCGACTGGTCGATGTGTATCACCTTATCGAGGTTTTCAAGACCCTCCATGCGCTCAAATTTGCCAGGGCGAGTTCTCGCGCGGTTGAGCTTTGCGGAAAGCTCTTTGCTGATTATCTCATTTACCAGCGAGGATTTTCCCGAGCCTGAAACGCCCGTAACGCAGGTGAACGTGCCGAGCGGTATAGAAACGTCGATGTTTTTCAGATTATTCTCAGCAGCGCCTATAACTGTTAGGAATTTGCCGTTGCCCTCGCGGCGCTTTTCGGGCACGGGTATCTTGATCTTGCCCGAAAGATATTTGCCCGTCCACGACTTATCGCAGTTCATTATTTCCTGCGGAGTGCCTGCGAAAACTATCTCGCCGCCGTGCACGCCCGCTCCAGGGCCTACGTCTACTATAAAATCTGCCGCACGCATAGTGTCCTCGTCGTGCTCTACGACTATCAGCGTGTTGCCGAGGTCGCGCAGACGTTTCAGCGTGGCGATGAGCTTATCATTATCGCGCTGGTGCAGACCTATCGAAGGCTCGTCGAGGATATACAGCACGCCGACAAGCGAAGAACCGATCTGCGTGGCAAGGCGTATACGCTGGCTCTCACCGCCCGAAAGCGTACCGCTGGAGCGCGAAAGCGTGAGGTACTCCAGACCTACGCTCTTTAGGAAGCCGAGGCGCTCTTTTATCTCTTTGATTATGCGCGCGCCGATCATCTTTTCGCGCTCGTCAAGCTCTAAAGCGTTGAAGAAATCGAGCGCTTCGGTGACGGAAAGCTGAGTCAGCGAGTAAATATCCAGCCCGCCCACGGTCACGGCAAGGCTCTCTTTTCTCAGACGTTTTCCGCGGCAGTCGGGGCATGGGCGCTCGCTCATGTACGATTCAAGCTCGGCTTTTGCAGCGTCGGTAGCGTTTTCCTTATTGTATCTGCGCTCGAGATTATTTACAACGCCCTCGAAATGCGCGGTGAAAACATCGCCGAACCAGCCCACTCCCCGCTTGAGGTCGAGCGTATCGTCGCCGGTGCCGTAGAGGAAAATATCGAGCTGTTCCTGCGTAAGCTCTTTAACGGGAACGTCGAGAGAAATGCCGTACTGCTCCGAGATAGCCTCGTAGTAATTCATAGCTATCGAATCTTTGCCCAAGCTGTTCCAGCCGCTGGCTTTTATTGCACCCTCGCGGATAGAGAGCGACTTATCGGGTATTATGAGGTCGGGGTCTACCTTTTTGAACACGCCCAAGCCGGTGCAGGTGGGGCAAGCGCCGAATGGATTATTGAAAGAGAACATTCTCGGCTGAAGCTCGGGCAGAGAAACACCGTGCTCGGGGCAGGCGTAGCTTGTAGAAAAGAGCATCTGCTCGCCGTCGATAATATCAACAACTATGAGTCCGCCCGTAAGCGAATTTATTATCTCGATAGAGTCGGCAAGGCGGCTTTTTATGCCATCTTTTATCACAAGGCGGTCTACCACTATCTCTATGGTGTGCTTTTTATTTTTCTCCAGATTTATCTCTTCCGAAAGGTCATAGATAACGCCGTCTATGCGAACACGCACATAACCGGACTTTCTCGCGCGCTCCAGTTCTTTCTTATGCTCGCCTTTTCTGCCGCTCACCACGGGTGCGAGAAGCTGTATCTTGGTACGCTCGGGCAGTTCCATTATCTTATCTACGACCTGGTCTACCGTCTGCTGGCGTATCTCTCTGCCGCAGACAGGGCAATGCGGCACGCCTATGCGCGCGTAGAGAAGTCGCAGGTAATCGTATATCTCGGTAACTGTGCCGACGGTAGAGCGCGGGTTTTTGCTGGTTGTTTTTTGGTCGATGGATATAGCGGGCGAAAGACCCTCTATGCTGTCCACATCGGGCTTCTCCATCTGTCCCAAAAACTGGCGGGCGTATGAAGAGAGCGACTCCATATATCTGCGCTGACCATCGGCGAATATAGTATCGAAAGCCAGTGAAGATTTGCCCGAGCCGGAAAGACCCGTCATTACAATAAGCTTATCGCGCGGGATAGTAACGTCAACATTTTTCAGATTATGCTCCCTAGCGCCGTGTATCACTATCTCATTTTTCTGCATTTGATTTATCTTTCCTTTCTTGATCGCTTTCTTATCTGTCTTTATTTCTTCTCCCCACGCAGCTCAGAAATCTTATCCCTCAAATAAGCCGCGTGCTCAAATTCAAGCAGCTTGGCGGCTTCCTTCATCTGGCGGGTGAGCTTTTCTATGAGCTGAGCCGTTTCCGCCTTTGAAAGCTTCGTCTTTTGGCGGGCGGTGTACTCTACCTCTTCCTTGGTGGATATTTCTATTACGTCGCGCACGTCTTTGATTATCGTCTTAGGCGTTATGCCGTGCTCCTCGTTGAACTTCATCTGCAGTTCGCGGCGGCGGTTGGTTTCGCGTATCGCGCGCTCCATCGAGCCTGTAACGCTGTCGGCGTACATGATAACTCTGCCCTCGCTGTTTCGCGCGGCTCTGCCTATCGTCTGTATCAGCGAGCTTTCTGAACGCAGGAAGCCCTCTTTATCGGCGTCGAGTATAGCCACCAGCGATACCTCTGGTATATCAAGACCCTCGCGCAGCAGGTTTATGCCTACCAGCACGTCAAATTTGCCCAAGCGCAGGTCGCGGATTATCTCCATACGTTCTATCGTATCAATATCGTGGTGCATATAGCGCACCTTTATATCAAAGCCCTTTAGGTAATTCGTGAGGTCTTCCGCCATCTTTTTTGTAAGGGTAGTGACTAGCACGCGCTCCTTTTTCTCTATGCGCATATTTATCTCGTACAGCAAGTCCTCTATCTGCCCCTCAGTCGGGCGAACGTCTATCTCGGGGTCTAGCAGACCTGTAGGGCGGATAAGCTGTTCTACCACCTGCTGAGAATGTTCTTTTTCTATCGGGCCGGGCGTTGCGGAAACGAACACCGCTTGATCTATATGCTCGTAAAATTCGTCAAAAGTCAGCGGGCGGTTATCCCACGCCGAGGGCAGGCGGAAGCCGTAGTCTATAAGCGTGGTCTTTCGCGCACGGTCGCCCGCATACATACCGCGCACCTGCGGCAGGCTGACGTGGCTCTCGTCCACCATAAGCAGAAAATCTTTCGGCATATGGTCGAGCAGGGTGTACGGCACAGAGCCTGCGGGGCGGCGCGCCAGCACACGGGAGTAGTTCTCTATACCGGGGCAAAAACCTATCTCCTCCAGCATCTCAATATCGTAATTCGTGCGCTGAGCTATGCGCTGAGCCTCTATCAGCATATCGCGGTCTTTGAAATACTTTATGCGCTCGTCAAGCTCCTGCTTTATATCCTCTATCGAATCGCGCATTTTATCCCTGCCGACTATATAGTGCGTGGCGGGGAAGACCGCGGCGTGGCTGAGGCGGCATATAACCTCGCCTGTTACCACGTTTATCTCGCTGATACGGTCTATCTCATCGCCGAAAAACTCTACGCGCAGAGCGGTATCGGTATTAGCGGCGGGGTATATCTCCACCACATCGCCGCGCACACGGAATTTGTTTCGCGAGAAATCTATATCGTTGCGCTCATACTGTATGCCCACAAGCTTTGCGACAAGCTCGTCGCGCGAGATCTCCATGCCGGGGCGCAGAGATACCACCATCGACTTATACTCCTCAGGGTCGCCGAGGGAGTATATGCAGGATACGGAAGCGACAATAATCACATCACGCCGCTCGGCTATTGCGGTGGTAGCGGAGTGGCGCATTTTATCTATCTCATCGTTTATCGAAGAATCTTTTTCTATATACACGTCCTTGCTGGGTATATACGCCTCGGGCTGGTAATAATCATAATAGCTGACGAAATACTCCACGGCGTTATTCGGGAAAAACTCGCGAAACTCGGTGCAGAGCTGCGCCGCAAGTATCTTATTGTGCGCGAGGACGAGCGTAGGGCGGTTTACTCTGGCGATAACGTTTGCCATAGTAAACGTCTTGCCCGAGCCTGTTACGCCGAGCAGGGTCTGCTCTTTCATGCCGCTGTTTATGCCCTCTACCAGCTTATCTATCGCCTGCGGCTGGTCGCCCGCGGGCTTATAATCAGAAACTAATTCAAAATGATCCATACTTTCCACCGCCTTTTGCAGAACTAATGTTTACATTACTCACATTCTATTATACACTAATTCTTTATAAATGTAAATAACATTTTTCACAAAAATATGTTACCATTATTTTAAGCAGATAAGTCAGTATTATAGGGGTTTTCAAATGGAATATCCAGACAAACGCAGCCCGCAGCGGCTGTTTATTTTTAATAAAGCGGACGAGATATGCGGCGCTCAGCCCGAGTATATGTGGGCGCGCACGCCAGACGCCGCCGTGCTTCGCCGACGTGACAATTCAAAATGGTTCGGGCTGGTGATGACGGTGAGAAGGGGCGTATTGGAGAAAGACTGCGCCGAGCCGAACGCGCCAGCCGAGATACTGAACGTGAAATGCGACCCTCTGCTCATCGGCTCGCTGCTGATGGAAGAGGGCTTTTACCCCGCGTACCACATGAACAAGCAGTACTGGATAACCATACTGCTGAACGCGGGAGTGGAGGATAAAAAAATTGCGGCGCTGCTGGAGATGAGCTACGAGCTTACCGAAACTCGCGGAAAGAAACGCCGGACTAAAAAGGATAAACAAGCATGAAAGAATTTACCATACAAAAAAACGACGCGGGACAGCGCGCGGATAAATTCATCACGAAAGTCTGCCCCGCTCTGCCGAAAAGCGCGATGTACAAATACATACGCAAGAAGAGCATAAAATGCAACGGAAAGCGCATGGAGATCTCGCAGAAGCTTTGCGAGGGCGACGTTATACAGATGTACATAAACGACGAGTTTTTCACCAATGCCGAGGACAGCAAAAGCTTTCTCGCCGCGCCCGCTAAGCTGAACGTGATATACGAGGACGAGAACATACTTCTTGCAGACAAGCCCGTTGGGCTGGTGGTGCACGAGGACGAGAGCGGCACGCCCGACACGCTGATAAACCGCTTGCTGCATTATCTGTACGAAAAGGGCGAATACGACCCCGAGAAAGAACAATCGTTCACGCCCGCTCTCTGCAACCGCATCGACCGCAACACGCAGGGCATAGTGATATGCGCAAAGACGGCGGAAGCGCTGAGGGTGATGAATCAGAAGATAAAAGACCGCGAACTTCACAAGCAGTATTTATGCGTAACGGTAGGCATACCGCAGAAAAAGCAGGCGCGGCTGACAGCTTACCACAGCCGCGATGAAAAGACCAAGACTGTAAAGGTATGGGACAAGAAAAACTCTTTCAACAAAACTATGATAACCGATTACCGCGTGCTGAAAGAAAACCGCGAAAAAGACTTAGCCCTGCTGGAGGTAGACCTGATAACGGGGCGCACCCACCAGATACGCGCGCACTTAGCGCACGAGGGCTACCCGCTATTGGGCGACGGCAAGTACGGAATAAACCGAGTGAACCGTGCGTATAATGTAAAAACGCAGGCGCTCTGCTCGTACAAGCTGACATTTGATTTCACTACCGATAGCGGCTCGCTGGAGTACCTCAACGGCAAAAGCTTTACGGCTAAGAAAGTATGGTTTGAAGAAAAATTCTTTGAGTAAAGCCAAATAATGCTTTCAATACGGCAATGATATATATGCCAAATGCACAAAAGAACCGTCTGCGATTTGTGAGAACATACAATCATTATAAAAATCATGTGATAATGCGGCGAATTTTTGTTAAAAAGCTTGCAAAATGTACAAAAATGTGATATAATATATGTGTCATTTTTATAGTGATAAATCAGTAAAACGGAGGATAAGGTTCTATGATCGGCGATCTTCATTGTCACACAACGCTTTCCGACGGCTCGCTCGGAATAGAAGAAGTTATTTTACAGGCTAAGCGTATGAATCTCGACTACCTCGCTATTACCGACCACGACACGCTTTCATCGTCTAACCGCGCGCACATTTTGGGCGAACGGTACGGCGTGAATATCATACCAGCGGTAGAACTTTCGGCATGGGATAAAACGAGAAATATGAAAGTACATATACTCTGCTACGCCCCGCAGAAGCCGGACAGGCTGGAGGGCTTATGCCTGAAATCATGCTCTATAAGAACAGAATGCGCCAAAGACATGATAAACAAAGTAATGGAGCGCTACCCCATACCGCAGGACGCGGTAAGAATGTACACCAAAGGCTCGAAGAGCATATTCAAGCAGCACATAATGCGCGCGCTCTGCAACTACGGCTACGCTACCGAGCTTTACGGCGAGATAAACAACAAGCTTTTCGCTTACCCTAACGGCGAATGCCTTGTACAGCGCGAATACCCCGACGTTAATTTCGTGCTTGACCTGATACATTCATCAAAGGGCGTGGCGGTGCTGGCGCACCCGCATCTTTTCGACAATTTAGAGCTTATGGACGAGCTTATAGAAAAAGGCAAGCTTGACGGAATAGAGGTATACCACTACTCCGCCGACAGCGCACAGCAGGCTGAGTTGCTGAAAAAATGCGCCGAGCACGACCTGATAGCAACGGGCGGCTCAGACTTTCACGGATTATACAACAGCGAAGTTACATATATAGGCAGCCGTTTTACCGACGACGCCAATATGCACAAGCTGCTGGATAAGATAGCTGAAAACAAGCAGAAGAGCAAGAAGCACTCTGCTGAGGCACAACAAAATCAATAAAAAGGAGTTCTTAAAAATGGCACAGATAGCATACAAACCTCACGGAGTATGTTCAAGACAGATAAACGTAGACGTAGAGGACGGCATAGTTAAAAGCGTGCAGTTCATTGGCGGCTGCAACGGCAACACTCAGGGCGTAGCAAAACTCGCAGTAGGCAGACCTGCACAGGAAGTCATCGACCTGCTGAAAGACACCGACTGCAACGGCAAAGGCACATCATGTCCCGCGCAGCTCGCTAAGGCGCTGGAAGAGGCTATGAACAAGTAATTAAGATAATATCAAACGGCAGCTTTTTACAGCTGCCGTTTTTTTATGCTTGTTTAATTTTTGATCTTAATGCCCATCAGCAAGGCAAGCTCGGCTGCCTGCGCGGGGGTGAAATATGCGCCGCGAAGCTCGGAAAAATCATCGGAAGTCACAAGCGACGAAAGGCGGCTATCAGAAAAGTCAACGCCTTTAAGAGATGTGCGGGTAAACTGCGGCTTGGTAATAGTACAGCCGCCGAAAGACAATCCGCGCTGAGTGCAGCTTATGAAAGCCGCCGAGAGCATCGCGCTTTCGGAAAAAGCGGTGACGGCGAGCTTGGAATTACTGAACACGGCGTAATCGAGCGTGCAGTTTTCAAAGCGCACGCCTTCGCAGACACATTCGTCCAGCGAGATGCCGAGCAGGCGGCAGCCGCGGAATTTGCAGCCTTTAAAACAGCAATCGGAGAACGCGGAATTTGAAAGGTCGCAGCCGGAAAACTCGCAGTCTTTAAAATAGACCTTTTCAAAATTGCAGTCTGTAAAGCGACAGGCGGAGAATTTGCAGGAGTAGAGGTCGGCGGAATATACCTCTTCATAAGCCGCCTCAGCGCTGGAAAATTCGGCAGAGAAAACATCCTCGTCAGCCTCGGCGCAGGAGCGGATATAGGCTATCGGGTCGGCAAAAGCGCGGGTATCAGGCATCGGCTCCACCGCACTTATCTGCAAAATAGCTCTGCGGGATATTCTCGAAAATTATCGAGCCTGAGAAAACCTCAGCCGCTTCTATGAGCTGTTCGTTATTCGCCGTCCATGTTATGAAATGCGCGCCTATATCGGCGGCGGCGAAAGCAGCGTCTAAGCTTACCGAGCGCAAGTCCCACGCGAGATACTGCGGCTTTGAGATAGCGCGCCAAACGGTCTTAGTCGCGGCGGCGGTGCGCAGCAGCTTTTTATCGCCCGAATAGGTGGAAACGAGCTGACCGCGTATTATAGACGGGTCGGCTTCACGCAAGCGCAGAAGGGTGAACGGGTCGAAACTCTGCACGGCGAAAGCGCCCTTATACTTTTTCAGCAGATGGGCAAGGCGCTTTTCGGCGTCGGGCACGGCGGGCGACTCTTTCAGCTCTATAAAGAGCATGACTCGACCGCGGATGAGCTTTAGCACCTCGGTAAGCAGGGGTACACGCTCGCGGCTCTCGGCAAGGCGAAGCTTTTTGAGATCGGCGTAAGAAGTATCGGCTATCTTGATATCAAAGCCGCACATACGACGGGCGTCGGCGTCGTGAAAGACGACCATTTTTCTATCAGCGGTAAAGCGCACGTCAAGCTCTATCGCGAAACCGCGCTGAGCGGCAAGCTCAAAAGCGGCGAGCGAATTTTCGGGAACGCCCGTGCCGTGCAGACCGCGGTGGGCTATATATCTTGGAAATTCCATATAAAAGCATATCCTTTCTGACAAAATACATCACTACTATTATATATGCAAATAAACGGTTTGTCAAACGCCAAAAGAAAAAATAAGCGGCGGTATGCGCTTTAATGACAAAAAATTTATAGGGTCTTCACATTGTTATCACATATAGATAATATAATTAAAATATCTTTATGGCTATACTTACAGCCGTATGCAAAAAGAAAGGAATCTTCACTATGATAAAAAAAATATCCGCGCTTACTCTAGCGCTTATACTTGCGGCTGCGGCTCTTACAGGCTGCAATAAAAAGGACAACAACAGTTCATCATCGAGCGTGGACGTATCCTCGGCGGCTTCGCAGAGCACGACCGACTCTGCCGCGCAGCAGAACGCGCCCGACGCTAAACTTGTGATAGACGGCAAAGAGGTAGACACCGACGGGCTGATAATATGCACGATAGACGGCCACGACGTTGACTTCGACACTTTCAGATATTACTATGAGAACACTCTTTCAGACCTGCAATCGAACTACGGCATAACTCTCGACTCGCTGAAAAACAGCGAAAACGGCTTTGAAAATCTGCTGAACCAGACTATCTCAGCTATCATGCAGGACTACGTTACCTACCGCATTTGCGAGGACAACTCAGTAACGCTGACCGACGATGAGAAGAAAGAGAACGAGGACAAGTATAATGCAAGTCTGGAGCAGGCAGGCTCGGAAGAAAACTTTGAGCAGAGTTTAAAAAATTCATATCTGACTACGGAAGTTTACAAGAACAGACTGGAGCTTGCGGCGCTTTACGTCAAGGCTGAGAACGAGCTTTTCACCAACGAGGGCGTTTACGCGACCAAAAAAGACGAATTCCGCGAGATAGCGCAAGACCCCGCTAAGTACGCCTGCGTCCGCACGATATACATACCCTACTGGTGTAAGACCGAGCTCAGCGACGACAGCACGGCTTCGGCTTACGATGGCTACTCGCTGGAGCAGAAGAACAACGTAAAGAAAGCGGCTTACGACGCGCTGAACGACGACGGCAGAGAAGAATCTAAGAAAGCGGCTAAGGAAGTCGCGGACGCCTGCCTGCAAAAGGTGAACGACAGCGAAGATTTCGACGATCTGCTCGACCAGTACAACTGGGATTCGCTTCAGGAAAGCTACACGGCGGGCGAATTCATGTCGCCGGACTCGAACTACGACTCTGACTACCTCGACGCGGTATTCTCGCTGAACGAGGGCGAAACGAGCGGGCTTATAGAAAACAAAAACTTCGGCTGGACGATAATCAAGAGAATGCCTATGGACATGGACTACGTAGAGGAAAACATCGACGAGCTGATAAAGAGCTACGATCTGCCGAAGCGCCAGCAGGTATATTCGGACATACTCGACAAGATGAAGGTAACATACTCCGACACATACCAGAAGCTGACCATAGACAGCATAACCTGATACGCCACAAACTTACGAGGGTAGATTTTTGGACAGTTTACGATTTCAGGAAGCTTGCGAGGAGGTCATCGGCGTAAAGCGCGAGCGCAGCGGGATAGGCACGCTCAGCGAAAAAACGCTGCACGCCGTGCTGAAAAAATATCTCGAGCCGCACGCAGAGAACCACGAAGTGCCGCTGGGGAACTACGTTGCCGACATAATCGGCGAGAACGGCGTTATAGAGATACAGACAGGCTCATTCACGCCGCTGCGCCCGAAGCTGGAAGTACTGCTGGACTGCACGGACGTAACGGTGGCTTACCCGATAGCGGAGGTGAAGTATATGCGGTGGATAGACCCCGAAACGGGCGAGATATCGCCGCCGCACAAGTCGCCGAAAAAAGGCAGACCTTACGACGCATTTTACGAGCTGATAAAGATAAAATACACGCTCGACAACCCGCATATGCACTTCAAGATACTGATGCTGGAGCTTACGGAAACGCGCTGGCAGAACGGCAGGCGCTCGAAAGACCGCAAGCGCGGCTCGCAGAGGTGCGACCGAATACCTCAGCGGCTGACGGGCGAGATAGACCTGCTCTGCCCTGCCGACTACGATATGTTCATACCGCAGGGACTGCCCGAGAAATTCTGCATAAAAGACTTTGCGGCAAAAGCGGGCATATGCTACGACTTGGCGCAGATAGCCGTGAACATACTGACCTACTTAGGGCGGTTGGAACCGCAGGGCAAGAGCGGCAGAATGAAGCTTTTTTCGATAGCGTAAGTAACAACAATTGAGGATAATCAAAAGCGCTTTGGTTTTAAGATACCGAAGCGCTTTTTTTACGGCAAAATTTACGCGCGGGCGCTTGACATAAAAAATAAATGCTGATATAATATTTATATGTGCTCTTAAAACAGGGCAAAAACATGAATTACAGAGATAATAATTCGGGAGGAACAAATAAATGCGCAGTAAAAAAATGCTGAAAAGAATATCGGCGGCGCTCTGCATGGTGGTATTCGTTTCGATACAGCTTTGCGGGATAACCGCCGAAGCTTTCAACTTCGAGCCGGTAAAGGGATACGACGAGGACGGCAACACTATACCGCTTTCGCTGTACTCGGAATCGGTATATATGTTCAACATGGACACGGGCGATGTGATAATAGACGTAAACAGCAACGAACAGCGCGTGCCCGCTTCGCTGACAAAAATAATGACGGCGATAGTGCTGCTGGACGAATTTGACGGCGACGAAAACAAGCTGAAAAGCACGAAATATTCGGCAGGCACGGAAGCTTTCGATGAGCTTTACGGCACGGGCGCTTCCACCGCAGACATTCAGCCTAACGAGGAAGTAACCTGCTACGACCTGCTCTGCGCGCTCATGCTGCCCTCTGCCTGCGAAGCCGCGAACATCATTGCGATAGGGGTGAGCGGCTCGCTGGACAAATTTGCAGACCGCATGAACGAAAAGGCGGAAGAGATAGGAATGGCGGACAGCCACTTCTCAAACGCACACGGACTTTCGGGTGACAACAACTACACCACCTGCGCGGACGTTGCAAAAATGTGCGTTTACGCGCTCGACAACTATCAGGTGTTCACCGACGTGGTATCTATGTACGACTACACCCTTGCGCCTACCACCGAGCACCCCGACGGAACATACATCTACAATACGAACCAGATGCTTGCCAACGACAGCCTTTACTACTACTCATACTGCCGCGGGATAAAGACTGGCACGCTTGACGCAGCGGGCAGATGCTTAGCCTCATACGCCGTGAACGACGGCGAAAGATACATGATAGTATCAATGGGCGCGCCGATGGAAAAGACGGCTGAGGACGTTACAAAGGGCGAGGAGAACCCCTCTTCGGTATATGCCGCGGACACGGTCTACTACAATCTCATCGACCACATAAATCTTTACGAATGGGCATTCAACTACCTTGCTGAAACGGAATTTGTTGACAAAAACAGCGAGCTTCGCGAGGTAAAGGTGGAATTTGGCGAGGACAAGCGCGACTATGTAACCATAAAGCCCGCGGAGGGCTACACCAAATTCTGGCCGAGCTACATACCCAAAGACGAAGTGAAGCAGAGCATAGAGGTATACGACAACGTGGTAGCGCCCGTATACGCAGGCGACGAGCTGGGTATGCTCACGCTGACATACAAGGGCGAAACGATAGCCGAGATACCGCTTATCGCGACGGAATCGGTGAACCGCTCGCAGGCAGCGGCTAAAAAAGCGGTAGCAAAAGCCTTCCCGCACTCGACGGAATTTAAGATAGCGATTGCCGTTATCGTGATATTTACTGCCGGATCTACTGCTATTTACATAATGAATGTGCAGAAAAAGTACAGAAAGAAGTAAGCTGATAGGATATTTAATAGAAAGTTCATTTTATTTATTAGAAATGTTCACATCGTGCAAGTATAATAATTATTGTAAAGTTTAATATTTGAAATCCTTTGAGCAAAAGTAAGTAGCCTTTAAGTAGGTTTTCAGAGAGTATGCGGGTGGTGCGAGCATACAGCCGATGTTTGGGTGAATGGATTTGTGAGGAGCGTCGTGAAAAGCTTTTGGCCAAGTATCGATCGCCGCGTTTCCTGCGTTAGTGTGACAGGGTATATCTCTCTTCTGCGAAGAAACTGAGCGTACCTGCCGAGGCGGCAAAATCATTGCCGTAAAAATTGGGTGGCACCACGGTCTTATCGTCCCATAGCGTAACTGCTATGTGCGTTAAGGCCTTTTTTGATTTCAGAAAAAAATTTGGCGGATTTCCCGATTTTACTGCCCGAGATGATTAAATGGAGGTCATCGATATGCTGTATCCAAATATCGAACAAGTAAAAGAACTGCTGGGCGAGTACAAGAACGTACCTACTTTTTACGAGATACTCATCGACTCGTTCGCGCCGGTACACCTTTTCAACTGTCTGCACGAGCTGTATGAAAATTGCTTCATACTCGAATCGGTAGACAACAAAGACCAGTGGGGCAGATATTCGTACATCGGAATAGAACCGAAAAAAGAGATAACGCTGAACGACCACAAAGCTGTAATAAAGAGCAAGGACGGCGGCGAGGAACACTTTGACGTAAAAGACCCGATAGCTTTCTTCAACAAGATAATCGAGGAAAACAAAGCGCCGAAGTTCCCAAACAGACCGAAGCTGACGGGCGGACTTATGGGATATTTCGCATACGACATGGTGAGATATTTTGAAAAGACGCTGACGAACGTGCCTTACGACGATCTGAAAATGCCAGACGCTCAGCTTTACTTCTTCGACAAGCTGGTAGCTTACGACCACCTGAGCAACAAGGCGGTCATCATACAGAACATCAACACGGCGGACAACGCTGAGAGCAAGTATGCAGAATGCGAGCAGACCGCAAAGAAAATAATCGAGCAGCTTCGCAACTATACGCGCAAGCCTAAGAAAACGGCAAAGACCTCCGGCAGCATAGAGGTACGCTCGAACATCACCAAAGAACAGTATATGGCTAACGTTGAGAAAGCTAAAGAGTACATCAAAAACGGCGATATATTCCAAATAGTGCCTTCACAGAGATTTGAAGTTTCAAACCCGCCCGACAGCTTCGACGTTTACCGTATGCTGAGGACTACGAACCCCTCGCCGTATCTTTTCTACTTTAAGGGCAAGGATTACGCATACGCGGGGGCTTCGCCGGAAATGCTGGTTTCTGTAAACAGCGGAACGGTGATCAACCGCCCGATAGCGGGAACTATAAAGCGCGGCGAAACTGAAGAGCAGGACGCAGCGAACGAAAAGCAGCTACTTAACGACCCGAAGGAGCGCGCCGAGCACACCATGCTGGTAGACCTCGGCAGAAACGACCTCGGAAAAGTATGCAAATTCGGCACGGTAAAGGTGACGGACTGCATGATAGTCGAGAAATACTCTAAGGTAATGCACTTAGTATCGAACGTAAAGGGCGAGCTTGCGGCGGACAAAAAGCCGATGGACGCGCTTATGGCGGTGCTTCCCGCGGGTACGCTTTCGGGTGCGCCTAAGGTAAGAGCTATGGAGATAATCGACGAGCTGGAGACCACAAAGCGCTGTCTGTACGGCGGCACGGTAGGCTACCTTGCATTCGACGGAAGCATAGACACCTGCATAGCTATCAGAACGGTGCTTTTCAGAAACGGCAAGGCATACGTTCAGGCAGGCGGCGGAGTAGTAGCCGACAGCGTGCCCGAGAACGAATATATGGAATCAGTAAACAAATCAATGGCGGTAGTGAACGCGATAAAGGAAGCCGCCGAACTTGACAATATATGATAAGGAGAAATTCATCATGGAAAAAGAAAACAATATCATCTTAACAGGCGACCGCCCAACCGGTGCTCTTCACCTCGGACACTATGTAGGTTCGCTGAAAAAACGCGTACAGCTGCAGAACACCGGAAAGTACGATGCATTCGTAATGATAGCAGACTTACAGGCGCTCACCGACAACGCCGAGAATCCCGAGAAGATACGCCAGAACATACTGGAAGTAACTCTCGACTACCTTGCGGTAGGGCTTGAGCCTGACAAGACGAACCTCTTCGTACAGTCGCACATACCCGCGCTTACCGAGCTGCCTATGTACTACTCGAACCTCGTTACTATGTCAAGGCTCGAAAGAAACCCCACGATAAAGCAAGAGATAAAGATGAGAAATTTTGAGCGCAACCTGCCCGTAGGCTTTATGACATACCCGATAAGCCAGGCGGCGGACATTACGGCATTCCGCGCGAAGTACGTTCCCGTAGGCGAAGACCAGCTGCCAATGCTGGAGCAGGCGCGCGAGATAGTATCTTCATTCAACCGCATTTACAAGTGCGACATACTGGTAGAGCCGGAAGCTATACTGCCCGACAACTCGACCTGCAACAGACTTGTAGGCACGGACGGCGGCACTAAGATGTCGAAATCGCTCGGCAACTGCATCTACCTCAAGGACGATGAAAAGACGCTGAAGCAGAAGATAATGTCGATGTACACCGACCCGACGCACATAAACGTTGCAGACCCGGGACACACCGAGGGCAACCCCGTATTCATCTACCTAGAAGCATTCTCTACCGACGAGCATTTTGCGGAATACCTGCCCGAATACAAGAACCTCGCCGAGATGAAAGAGCACTACGAGCGCGGCGGACTGGGCGATATGAAGTGCAAAAAATTTCTCAACTGCGTAATGCAGGAAATGCTCGCGCCTATACGCACACGCCGCGAAGAGTTCGCTAAAGACAAGGGCGAGCTGCTGAACATTCTGAAAAAAAGCACTGAAAAGGCGCGCGAAGTATCAGACGAAACGCTGGCGCAGGTACGCCGCGCGATAGGAATCGACTACTTCAACGACGCGGAGTTCATCGAAAAATTCGTAAAGTGAGGGCGATGAAAAAATGATACTTCTTATAGACAATTACGATAGTTTCACATACAATCTTTATCAGGCACTGGGCGTGATGTACCCGCACATAGAGGTAAAAAGAAACGACGAGATAACCCTTGACGAGATAGAGAAGATGAAACCCGAGGCGATAATAATCTCGCCCGGCCCATGCTACCCTGCGCAGGCGGGAATTTCGGAAGAAGTTATCCGCACATTCAGCGGCAGAGTACCGATACTGGGCGTATGCTTAGGACATCAGGCGATAGCAGAAAGCTTTGGCGGAAAGATAGTTCAAGCTGAAAAGCAGCTTCACGGCAAGCAGACGGACGTAAAGATAGACACGGCAAGCCCCCTCTTTGCAGGACTTCCCTCCTCGATACCCGTAGCGAGATACCACTCGCTGATAGTAGAAAAAAGCTCGCTGCCCGAGTGCCTGAAGATAATCTCAGAAGACGCGGACGGACAGATAATGGGACTAAAGCACAAGGAGCACGCGACATACGGAATGCAATTCCACCCCGAGTCGATAATGACCGACAGCGGAATGACCATACTGGCGAACTTCCTGCGCATAGCTGGTATACAGCCCGACATGGCGGCAGCGCCCGCTATACCCGACGCGAAAAAGACCGAGCTGAAACCGCTCATTGCAAAGGCGGTAGAGGGCGAGCACCTCACGCAGGAAGAAGCACGCCGCGCAGTAGACATTATAATGAGCGACCGCGCCACCAACGCGCAGACCGCCGCACTGCTGACGGCTATGCGCATGAACGTTGAGAACGCAGACGAGATAACGGGCTGCGCTATGGGCATGAGAGAGAAGATGACGACCGTACCGCACGAGCAGGAAGTGCTGGAGATAGTAGGCACGGGCGGCGACCTTGCGAACAGCTTCAACATCTCTACCACCTCGGGATTCGTCATCGCAGCCTGCGGTCAGGCTGTTGCGAAGCACGGCAACCGCAGCGTATCTTCAAAGAGCGGCGCGGCCGACGTACTGGAAGCGCTGGGCGTAAAGATAGCTTCGACTCCCGAAAAAGCCTTAGCCTGCATCGACGAAACGGGCATATCGTTCCTCTTTGCGCAGAGCTACCACAAAGCTATGAAATTCGTAGGCCCTGTAAGAGCGCAGATAGGCATACGCACAGTATTCAACATCCTAGGCCCTCTTGCAAACCCTGCGAACGCCGAGTACATGGTAGTAGGCGTATACGAGGACAGACTGCTTGAACTGGTAGCGAACGTGCTGAAAAACCTCGGCGTAAAGCGCGCCCTCGTTATCCGCGGCAGCGACGGACTGGACGAATTCTCGATCTCGGCGCACACGAACGTTTTTGAGATCAGAAACGGCGAGATCACGAGCTACGAGGTAACGCCCGAATCGGTAGGCTTAAAGCGCGCGACTAAGGCTGAGATAGTAGGCGGCACGGCTGCCGAGAACGCAGAGATCACCCGCGGGATACTCAGCGGAAAGATCACGGGAGCGAAGCGCGACATAGTACTGCTCAACTCGGGCGCGGCGCTCTACACCTGCGGCAAGGCTGAGAGCATAGCAGAGGGCGTAAAGATGGCTGCGGAAGCGATCGACAGCGGCGCGGCTATGGAAAAACTGAACGCAATGATAGAATTTACGAACAGGGACTAAGCGCATGATATTAGACGAAATAATCACACACAGAAAAGAGCAGCTTGCGCGCGAGAAAGCGAAGATCGGCGAGAGCGAGATGAAAAAACTCGCCGAGAAAGTGCTGAGCGAGCGCACTCCCCTTTCGCTGGCGGCGGCGCTGAAAAAGCAAACGCTGAGCTGCATATGCGAAGTAAAAAAAGCATCGCCCTCGAAAGGGCTGATACGCCCCGACTTCCGCCCCGCAGACTTTGCGAAAGAGTACGAAGCGGCAGGCGCGAACGCTATCTCATGCCTTACGGAGGAGCACTATTTTCAAGGTTCATCGCAGTATCTCGCCGACATACGCAAGGCGGTGAAGATACCGATACTGCGCAAGGACTTCATATTTGACGAATATCAGATATTTGAAGCGGCGGCGATAGGCGCGGACGCGGTACTGCTGATAGCCGCGGTGCTCGAGCCGCAGAGGTTCGCCGAGCTTTACAAATTAGCGGGCGAACTGGGGCTGAGCGTGCTTTGCGAAGTGCACAACGAGCAGGAGATGCAGGCGATAAGCTTCATCGAGCCCGAGATACTGGGCGTGAACAACCGCGACCTCAAGACATTCAACGTTGACCTTACTACCGTACAGCGGCTAAGACCGCTCGCGCCCGCGAACGCGGTATTCGTTTCGGAAAGCGGCATACGCGACAACGCCGACATGAAAACTGTACGCTCGCTTGGCGCGGACGCGGTGCTTATCGGCGAAACGCTTATGCGCAGCGAGAGCATTGGCAAAACGCTGGCGGCGCTGAGAGAGGGCGTTTAAAATGAGCACGCTGAAGATCAAGATATGCGGTATGCGGCGGCGCGAGGACATCGGCTATATCAATCGATGGCGCCCCGACTACGCGGGGTTCATACTTAGCGGCGGGTTCAAGAGAAGCGCAGCTTTCGACGATTTCCGCAGGCTGAGGGATATGCTGGACGGCGGGATAAAATCCGTAGGAGTATTCGTGAACGAGCCGCTCGAAAGCCTCGCAAGATACTGCGATATGCTGGACGTAATACAGCTTCACGGCGACGAGGACGCGGAGTACATCGAAAAACTGCGCGGGATATGCGGCGGCGCTGAGATATGGAAAGCGGTGCGCGCAAAAAGCCCCGACGACATCGAAACCGCGTGCAAGCTGCCCGCCGACAAGCTGCTGATAGACAGTTTCAGCGAGAAGCAGTACGGCGGCACGGGCAAAAGAGTAGACCTCGAAATATTTGACAAACTGAAGATAGATAAGCCATTCTTCCTCGCGGGGGGGCTTACGGCGGAAAACGTTTGCGAAGCCGCCGACCGCGTGAACCCTTACGGGGTGGACTTTTCCAGCTCAGCAGAGGTGAACGGATACAAGGACGAAAACAAGATACGCGAGATAATAGAAACTATCAACAACTACCTGAAAGAAGGATAACTGATGGGAAATATCGGAAGATTTGGTCAGTACGGCGGGCAGTATGTGCCTGAGACCGTAATGACCGCGGTGCACGAGCTGGAAGCGGCTTATGCGAAATACAAGTACGACCCCGAATTTATAAGCGAGCTGAAAGAGCTTTACCGCGACTACGCGGGCAGACCCTCGATGCTCTACTACGCTGAGAAAATGACAAAAGACTTAGGCGGCGCTAAGATATACATCAAACGCGAAGACCTCAACCACACGGGTTCGCACAAGATAAACAACGTACTGGGACAGGTGCTTCTCGCCAAAAAGATGGGCAAGAAGAGGATAATCGCTGAAACCGGCGCGGGACAGCACGGAGTAGCTACGGCTACGGTATGCGCGCTTTTCGGGCTGGAGTGCGAGGTATACATGGGCGCTGAGGACTGCCGCAGACAATCGCTGAACGTATACAGAATGAATCTGCTGGGCGCGAAAGTAAATGCGGTAGACAGCGGCACGGCTACGCTGAAAGACGCTATAAACGAGGCTATGCGCGACTGGTGCTCTAACATCAACACCACTTTTTACTGCATCGGCTCGGTAATGGGCCCGCACCCATACCCCGCTATGGTGCGTGATTTCCAGAAAATAATCTCGGAAGAGATAAAGAGCCAGCTTGCTGAGCGCGAGGGCAGACTTCCCGACTGCGTAGTAGCCTGCGTAGGCGGCGGCTCGAACGCTATGGGTGCATTTTACAACTTCATCGAGGACAAGAGCGTGCGGCTGGTAGGCGCGGAAGCGGGCGGCCTGGGCATAGACACCGAAAAGCACGCAGCAAGCATGGCTAAAGGAACGTTGGGCATATTCCACGGAATGAAGTCGATATTCTTACAGAACGAATACGGACAGATAGACCCCGTATACTCGATCTCGGCGGGTCTGGACTACCCCGGCGTAGGCCCTGAGCACGCATATCTGCGCGAAACAGGCAGAGCGGAATATATACCGATAACCGACGAGGAAGCGGTATGCGCTTTTGAATATCTCTCAAAGACCGAGGGAATAATCCCCGCGATAGAGTCATCGCACGCGGTGGCGGCGGCGCTGAAAATAGCGCCCACCATGAGCAAAGATCAGATACTTGTCATCAACCTCTCGGGCAGAGGCGACAAGGACGTTTATTCGATAGCAAGATACAGGGGGGTAGACGTAGTTGAAGAATAGGATAGACAGCTGTTTCGAACAGCTAAAGGCAAAGGGCGAGAAGGCGCTGATAACATTTGTTACCTCGGGCGACCCCGACCTTGAAACAACAGAAAAATGCGTGCTGGAGATGCTTGACAAAGGCGCGGACATAATAGAGCTGGGCGTGCCATTCTCCGACCCGATAGCCGAAGGCCCTGTAATACAGATGGCTTCGCAGAGAGCGCTTCGCGGCGGCGTAACGCTGGATAAGATATTCGACATGGTAACGCACCTGCGCACAAAGACCGACAAACCGCTTCTGCTGATGATGTACATCAACACTATATTCAAGTACGGCACTGAAAAATTCTTCAAAAAATGCCGCGACCACGAGATCGACGGCGTGATAGTGCCCGACCTGCCATTTGAAGAGCGCGACGAGATAGCCGAAACCGCCGACAAGTACGGCGTATACAAGATTAATTTGGTAGCGCCTACATCTGCCGACAGAGTAGCTATGATAGCTGCGGAATCGAAAGGATTTCTGTATGTAGTATCGTCGCTGGGCGTAACGGGTTCGCGCAGCGAGATAACCACCGACTTCGACAAGCTGCTAGCGCCGATAAAGGGAAAATCGCCCGTACCGTACTGCATAGGCTTCGGAATATCCAACGCCGAGCAGTCGGCTAAGATGGCTTCTTACAGCGACGGAGTTATAGTAGGCAGCGCGATAGTTCGCACGATAAACGAAAACCCCGGAGCGGAAGCGCAGAAAGCGGGAGAGCTTGCGGCTGCCCTGAAAGCGCCTTTGAGAAAGTAACCAAATAATACGGTGGCAGAGTCTTTGCGAAAGGGCTTTGCCGCTTTTTTATGCGTTCGAGAGAGGTCAATTTGTGTTCATACAATATTTACAAATAAAATGCGACGAAAAAGTCCTTGATCTTTCACAAAGGTTTCCGCGCGGTAACTATGCCACAAAATTGTGCCTACTTTACAGCATTGCGAAAGTGTGTTAAGATAAGATCACAGAAAAGATCAGGCGCGCAGGTCTTCCGAAAACACAAATATTTTTCAGGAGGTATAAGACCATGAACAAAAACGCATTTGAAACAGTAAAGCTCGCAAAGGGCGAAGTAAACGTATATGACTTCGGCGCAGTAAAGCTGCACGCATACAAGACTAACGACCCCATCGACGACGAAGTATTCATCATAGAGAAAAACGGCAAAGCCGCGGTGATAGAGTCGCCATGCTTTTTCGACAACAACACCGAACTTGAGGAATATCTGAAAGACCTCGAGGTAGAAGGCGTGTTTATAGCTTACCACGCGGCAGGCGGCACTTTCCTGCCCGACGTGCCTAAATACTCGACAGCAAACGCGGTGGAATACTCGGCTAACGGCGGCGGAAAGACGCTGATAAACAACTTCACGGCGGCTTTCGGCGAAAGCTTTGACAAGAGCGTGCACAAGGCGACGAACATCATCGGCGAGGGCAGCGTGAACGTCGGCGGAATAGAATTCATCATCACGCAGACGGCTGAGGCTTTCGACATCGAGATACCCGAGATCGGCGCGGTATACACGCATATGCTGGGTCACGACTGCCACTCGATAGTTGCGGGAGCTGCGCACGCGGACGCGATCATCGCGCAGCTTAAAGGCTATATCAACAAGAACATAGGGCTGATACTCACCTCGCACTACACGCCGGAAGACCTCAAGGACGCTCAGACCAAGATAGACTATTTGGAAGAGCTGAAAAAGCTGGCTGCCGAGAGCACGGACGCAGAAAGCTTCAAGGCAAAGGTTCAGGAGCGCTGCGCAGGATACAGCGGCGGCAACTACCTCAACATGACTGCGGGATTTTTCTTTGCGCAGCGAATAACCGAATAAAATATGCGCATAGACTGCCGTGGGACAAAAACTCGCGGCAGTTTTTTTGCTATTATCAAATAAATCGCGGCGCAGGGCTTGCATATTTGATAGAAATGTGTTATAATAAAGAATATTATGCGTTAATTTTACGATAGTAAAATGATATAGCGAAGGGAGTTTTTTTGTGACACAATCTGTATTATGCATACTGATAGCCATTCTGGTCTACATGGCAGGAATGGTAATAATAGGTGTTGTATACTCGAAGAAAAACAGCAGCGTCCACGATTTCTACTTGGGCGGCAGAAAGCTTGGCCCGATAGTTTCGGCAATGAGCGCCGAAGCTTCTGACATGAGCAGCTACCTGCTTATGGGTCTGCCGGGACTTGCCTACATAAGCGGCTGCGCGGAGGTAGGCTGGACGGCGATAGGCCTTGCGATAGGCACATACCTAAACTGGCTGCTGGTAGCCAAAAGGCTGCGAATCTACTCGCACCGCTGCGGCAACTCGATAACCATACCCGACTTTTTCTCAAACCGTTTTCGCGACGACAAGCACGTTATAATGGGTATCTCGGCGGCGATAATACTGATATTCTTCGTGCCTTACACCGCTTCGGGCTTCTCAGCCTGCGGCAAGCTTTTTAATCAGCTTTTCGGCTGGGACTACCACATGGCTATGATAATCAGCGCGGTGATCATAATCGCATACACCTGCCTCGGCGGATTTTTGGCGGCGAGTTTCACTGACCTTATCCAGAGCATAGTTATGACCTCGGCGCTGGTAGTGCTCGTAATTTACGGCGTGCACACAGCGGGCGGCTTTAACAGCGTAATAGAAAACGCAAAGGGCATACAGAACTATCTAAGCTTCACCCAGACCCGCACGGCGGATGGCGAGCTTATACCATACGGCGGACTGAGCATAGTTTCCACCCTGGCGTGGGGACTCGGCTACTTCGGTATGCCGCACATACTGCTGAGATTTATGGCGATAGACGACAAGAACAAGATCAAGATCTCGCGCCGCATAGCTTCCATATGGGTAGTTATCGCGATGGGCGTTGCGGTATTCATCGGCATAATCGGCAGAGCGCTCAGCGCTAACGGCACCATCGAGCAGCTTACCACCTCTTCCGAATCTGAGACGGTAATACTCAAGATCGCCACCGTACTCAGCAAGCACGGCGTAGCGGCGGCACTGGTGGCAGGACTTATCTTCGCAGGAATACTCGCCTGCACGATGTCCACCTCAGACTCGCAGCTTCTCGCGGCATCATCCAGTATGTCTGAGAACCTGATGAAAGGCGTATTCAAGATAAAGATGACCGAAAAGCAGTCGATGCTGGCGGCGCGCGCGGTACTGCTGATAATCGCGGTACTGGGAATAGCGCTGGCATGGGACAGCAACAGCTCGGTATTCCGCGTAGTATCATTCGCATGGGCGGGCTTCGGCGCGACATTCGGCCCCGTAATGCTGACAGCGCTTTTCTGGAAGCGCACCAACAAGTACGGCGCTATCGCAGGAATGGTTACGGGCGGCGTAATGATATTCGTATGGAAATTCGGCATCAGCAAGCTCGGCGGCGTATTCGCCATCTACGAGCTGCTCCCCGCTTTCATACTCGCGCTGGCTGTAATAATCATCGTTTCGCTGGCTACCAAAGCCCCCGACGAAGAGATAGTTGCAGAATTTGAAGCTGTACGGGCTGAGATGAAAGAATAAAATCAAGAATAAATCGACCACGCAGGATATGAAAAATGCTCTTGCGTGGTCTTTTTTGCACTTGAACAATAAGTATTTACAATTTGATTGTTTCAAGTTTACAATATTCCGCTCTTTAAAATAGTCTTAAATAAGTGGACAGATAGTCTGTTATGATAATCAAATATCAAGTAAAGGGGAAAAGAATATGAATCACAACTTGAAAAAAACGATCTCATTCGCGGCAGCGGCGGTAATGCTTTCGGCGGGATCGCAAAGCGCTTTCGCTGAGGAGGCGGTGTTTCCCGAAAGCTCGCAGAAGCAGGTGGTAATGGGCGAAGAGTATGAACCTGCCGAACCTGCCGAGCCGATAGACGATGTGATTATCGACGACAGCTCAGCGGAGAACTCATCGACGGCTGAGAGCGATGACAGCTATGACAGTTACGATAGCGCAGAGGAAAGCATTACCGACGAGCAGCAGGCGCAGAAAAGCGAGTCTATCTACATTGCAGCCGTCAGCGCTCCGACGCTCAGCATAGAAAAGACGAACAAGACCACGATAAGGATAGCATGGAACACGCAGGAGTGCTATTCGTACATCGTAGAAAGGCGGCTGAACGGCGGCAATTAAGAGTTGCTAGCGATTGTGCTGAACAAGCCGAACCAGGACAAACTGACATATACCGACAAAAATCTGAGATATGGTGATATAGCCGCATACCGCGTGCGCGCGTGCGTTGTGAACGACGGCAAGACAGAGTACAGCAAGTATTCAAACGTGGTGAAATTTAAAGCGAAACTGGATACGCCTAAGCTGAGCACGACAAGATCGGAACTTTACGCAGCTACTGTAAAGTGGAAGTCGGTAAAGGGCGCGGCCGGCAATACTTATACGGGCGAAGCGAGCGACACCAAGACCTGCAAGACAAAATAATTACTGAATAAGAAAGACCGTCGAGGGAAACGAACCTCGGCGGTCTTTTGCACTTTATCAGCAATATTTTTCATCGGTGTACCACTTTTTCAGCGTTTGCTCGGCGAGCTTGCCGTAAACGGTGAAATCGCGGTTTTCCTTAGCCTTTTCTATCGGCGGGAGCATAGCTTTCCAATCCCACCAGAAGTAGCCGCAGAACCATTCGCGGTCTATCGACTCAGAGATAGCGGCTTCGTAAAAATCAGCCTGTTCCTGCTCGTCGAGCACGGCTTCTGGGCGGTATTTGAAATCCCAGGGGTAGCGGGTACAGCCGCTCTCGTTGCGCACGCCTATCTCGGCAAACATTATCGGGCGGTCATAATGGCGATGCATCTCTTCGAGCTTATCGGCAATGCCACGCCAGACCTCTTTCATATGCGCAAGACCCGTTTCGCTCTCGGAAGTGCAGGGGTAATACGCCGAAACGCCGATAACGTCAACAGCCGAGAGCCAATCGAAGCGAAATTCATCGCCGTGATTTATATTGTGCATAACTATTCCGCTGTAGACCTCACGGACGTCGGCGATTAGCTTTTTACAGTAATCCGACTGCTTATCCATGCCAGCCATCTCGCAGCCGGTGCAGAGCATTTCACAGCCGGTGCGCTCGGCTATCTCGGCGTAGTGCAGCATAAAGCGGGTATAGCTCGCGAACCAGCGTTCCCAGTAGGCGGGGTTTTCGGGCGGGAAATCTATACGCGCGCGCCACGAGCGGTCAAGGCAATCGACCATAGGCTTCAAGCAGACTTTCAGCCCCAGTGACTTAGCTTTCTTTATCGCGAAGATAACGTCGTCGTCGGTCTGAGTTCTGCCGAAAAGCGAGAACACGCTGAGCGAATAGTAGGTTTCCTGAAAACAGTTGACGGGTATACAAATCCAGTTCAGACCATTAGCAGCGAGAAGCTCCATCGAGCGCTCGGCTTCGGGGGTCTGAAAAGCGCCGCTGCCCGAGAAAAAGCCCCAGGTGTAGCCCTTACAAAACAAGTCTTTATTCATAAAATTTTCCTCCATTACTTTTTTCGGAATATCAGAATATCAAAGCCGCACTCGGTATCCAGCGTTTGCAGAGCGCTTAGGCGTTCCCTGCCCTCGGCGGGGGTCTTGTAGTAGTACGGCGTCATGGCGAAGAGGTTCATAATATCGGCGTTAGTTTCGAGCGTGATGTTATACTCTATACGCTGAGAGCCGCAGGGCGCAAAGCTTTTCAGCCCGTACTCATTCGGCTTATTGAGATAAGGCTTTTCGTAGAGCACCGACTTCATGCCGAAGAGGTGTATCGGCGAGGGGCAGACTATTACGAGCTTGCCGCCTTTTTTGAGCACGCGTGCGTATTCATCGTTGGAAACGGGCGCGAAAGTGCATATCAGCGCATCGGCACAGCGGTCAGGAAAAGGCAGCTCAAAGCCGGAAGCGGCGGCGTAATGAACGTTTTCAAGCCCCAGCAGCTTCGCCTGAGAAGCGCCGTGCTTTACGGCGTTTTTGGAAATATCCACGCCGTAAAGCTGAGCCTGCGGCAGGCGTCGGGCGTAGATATTGGTGTAATACCCCTCGCCGCAGCCGCTGTCTATAACGGCAGCCGGCTTATCGCCGACAATATCCGCCAGCACATCGGCGGCGGAGTTCGCGAGCTTTTCATAATACCCGCGCGAGAGAAAATCGGTGCGCGCCTTTACCATCATAGCGTTATCCCCCGCAGTTTTGGGGTTGCGGTGAGATGAGGTGAGCAGGTTGACATAGCCCTGCGCGGCGGTATCGAACCTATGACCTTTCTTACAGCAAAAGCCTTTTTTATTCTCTTTCAGCGGCGAACCGCACACGGGGCAGATATACACGGCTGTTCCCTCCAACAAAAAAATGCTTGTGATATATAAAAATATGAAACTGATATTCGTTTATTGCGAAAAACATCATATCAATGAATTATACCACACATCGCCGTGATTTGCAAGCACGTTTACAAAATTTTCGCAATTACTACACACTATAATTGATATATCGGTGCAGAAATTTTTGAAATAGTGAAATGGTACAGAAATGCGCTTTAAATTTTGTAGAATAATACATAGAAATTTTTCGTGGAATTTGATATAATTAAGGTACAAGTATGTTTTTAAAACAGGAGTATGACATGAAAGATATAAATTTTAACAGACGAACCAAGAGAGCGGCGGCGGCGCTGATCTGCTGCGCTGTGACGGCAACGGCTATGAGCGGCTGCTATCTGCTGCCCGACGAGGAAGAAGTACTCGCCGCGCCTACCGTAAAAGCGAGCGAAGTGACCTACACCACCGTTACCGCGAAACGCAAGACGCTGGAGAAAAAGATAGTAAACAGCGGCACGGTAAACAGCGAGAAGCAGTACAACCTTTCATACGAAACGCAGGGCGGAACTATCAGCAAATTCTACGTTCACGCGGGCGACAAGGTGAAAAAGGGCGACAAGATCTGCGAGATAGACACTAAGGACATAGAGTACCAGATAGCTATGAAAGAGCTTGACCGCAAGCGCGCTTTTCTGTACACCGAGGTGCTTTACGACAACGGCGCTACGCAGTCGGAGTACGACAGAGCGTATGTAGACGTAGAAAAACTGGACATAGAGCTGCAAAAGCTTTACGATCAGCGGGATGGCGCGGTGCTTACAGCGCCAGCGAGCGGCACGGTATCCGCGCTGGCGGACGTGCGCGTGGGCGACTACACGAACCCCGGACAGACCATCGCGACGATAATGCAGACGAAAAATCTTTACATAGCCATAAAGCCGAACGACTGCACTGAATTCACCATCGGCAGAAAAGTGCAGATACGCCTTGACGAAGATTACTACGAGGGCGAAGTTTTCATGAACCCCGACGAACTGGCAGACTACATGGAAAAGCAGAACGAGAGCCACGATAAGCTCGAACAAGGCGGGATAGATTACGAAGCCGAGATGGTATACATCCGCTTTACCGAAGACCTGCCTTCAGACGCTGTAGGTCAGCTTGCAGACACTATACTGGTGCTCGACACGGCCGAGAACGCTATTTGCGTATCGAACAACCTTATCAAAACAGTAGACGGCGAGAAGGTAGTTTATGTACTGAAAGACGGCGAGAAGGCAGCCGTGCCCGTCGAGATAGGCTTGCAGACAGGCTCGCAGTCGGAGATAACCTCTGGTATAAACGAGGGCGACGAGCTTGTGATACGCTGAGCCATTGAGATAAGGAGAACATAGTAAAATGCTTACACTGCTACTGCGCAAGATGCGCAACACAAAGTGGATGGTGCTGTGTCTGCTCATCGGCTTCATAATGGCTGCGGCTATGACGAGCACCATACCTATATACATGAACGCCTCGCTCCAGCGTATGCTGGTAAAGGACATGGAGAGCTACCAGACGGAAAACAACGTTTACCCCGGCGAATTCAGCGCCGAGCACGACGTAACGCTAGACATACCCGCTGAAAAACAGCGGCAGGAGATAGAGAAAGTTCAGAATATAGTGCAGAACGGCTACGACGAGATGGGCTGTCCTGCGAAATACGACAAGACATTTATTTCAGACACATATCTGTACGTTACCTCGATAGACGTTTCAGAGGGCAAATCGGCTTCCCGCCTCTCGCTTTCGGCAATGAGCAACTTTGACGACAAGATAGAGATAAAATCGGGCAGGATGTACGAGCCGGGCAAGCGCAGCGACGGCGTTTACGAATGTGTGGCTACTGAAAAAGCGCTGAAAGTTTCAGAGCTTGCCATGAACACCGTTTATGAGATAGGCAACGTTTTCGGCGCGGACAAGACCATAAAGATAGAGATAGTCGGCATATTCGACGTAAAGGACGGCTGCGAGGCATACTGGGCCGAGGGCTTAAGCGGATACGTTTCAAACATGTTCACCGACTACGATACCATGTACGGCGAGATACTCGACACGGGCGCTGTGAACGTTTCTGAGATGGCTGTTCGCTACGCTATGGACTACCCGAATATGGATATGAACGGGCTGGGCGGAATAAGCGAGCGAATCAGCGAGCAGGAGCGCATATTTGACGAAAACGACATTACGCTCTCGCTGCCTGCGAAAAGCATATTCACCGATTATGCGAGCCGCGCTTCGCAGCTTAGGAACACGCTTTGGCTTTTGCAGATACCAGTAATTCTGATGATACTGGTATACCTCTTTATGGTATCGCAGCTAAATATCGAGCAGGAGCGCAACGAGATAGCGGTATTCAAGAGCCGCGGCGCGAGCAGAGGGCAGATAATATTCATATACGCGCTGGAATCGTTGCTGCTGGGCGCTGTGACGGCTGTTGCCGCGCCTTTTGCGGGACTTGGACTTTGCAAGATACTCGGCGCTTCAAACGGCTTCCTCGAATTTGTAAACAGAAAATCGCTGCCCGTAAAGCTGGCGCTCGACGCATTCATCTACGCGCTGGCAGCGGTAGTAGTATTCTTCATAACCACCATGGCGCCGATAATCCCCGCCACAAAGACCACGATAGTAGAGCACAAGCAGTCGAAAGCGAAAAAGCGCAAGCTGCCGTTATGGGAAAAGCTATGCCTGGACTTCATACTGATAGGCGGCTCGGCAGCGTGGCTCATCTACTACAACAAGCAGCAGGCAGACGTTATGGCCGAGGGCGGCGGAGAAGCGCAGGCTATAAACCCGATGATGTTCGTAGCTTCTACGGCGTTCATACTCGGCTGCGGGTTATTTATAATAAGGATACACCCGCTGATAATCAGACTTATCTCTAAGATATTCAGCCGCGTGCTTTCGCCTGCGGCGTATGTTTCGTTCAACAACATAGGCAGAACAGCTTCAGGCAAAGAAAGATTTCTCATGATATTCCTGATACTCACCGTTTCACTGGGACTGTACTTTGCCAACACGGCACGCGCTCTCAACCGCAACGCTGAGGAAAGAGTTTCATATGCGATAGGCGCTGACGTGGTAATGCAGGAGCAGTGGGAGAACACATCGGGCGAAAACAGAGCCTCTGACGCGGCGCAGAAGGCCGACGAAGCGCTGGCGAAATTCAATTCGCAGAAGAGCGGCTCGACACAGGACACTGCCGCCGACAGCTCTGACGAGAGCGACGACAGCGAGAGCGTTATACAGTACACCGAACCGCCGATAGAGCGGTACGAAAAACTTGCGGGCGTAAAGAACGTAGCGAGAGTTTTCGTGAAAGAGGGCATTACTGTACAGAGCGACAGGATGAGAGTTCCCGCCGTGCAGAAAAACACGGGCAAGCGCGGTTTTGAGGACGACTACAAGACAGACTACGAGATAGCGGCGAACGAAGCGGACGCTAAAAGCTCTTCAAACACAACGTCAAACGTTAATCTGATGGCGGTGTCGCCGGGAGAATTTTCTAAGGTATGCTGGTTTGCCGACAGGCTGCTTCCCGTTCAGATAAACAACTACCTCGAAGCGCTGAGCGAATATCAGCAGGGCATAATACTCTCGACCGCATTCCGCGACACATACGGCTTGAAGCAGGGCGACACGGTAAACGTTAGCTGGGGCGCTAACGACAGCTTTGAAGCCACGGTGCTGGCGTTCGTAGAATACTGGCCCTCGATGAATCCGTATGACGTTGCAAAAGACGGCACATACATGAATTTCGCAGTAATGAACCTCGATTACGTCAACGTAATGACGAACATCGAGCCGTATCAAGTATGGATAAACATGGAGAACGGCGCGCTGACGGAAGACCTCTACAAGTCAATCGAAAAATCTGACATAGAGCCTACCCTGCTGCGCGTGGCAAGTCAGGAGATAATCACCGAAAAAAACGATCCGATGCTGCAGGGCATGAACGGCGCACTGACGCTGGGCTTTCTGATCATCATGATAATGTGCATAATCGGCTTCCTGATGTACTGGATACTCTCGATAAAGAGCCGCACGCTGCAATTCGGAATAATGCGCGCGATGGGCATGAAGTACCGCGAGATAATCGCGATGATAATGTACGAGCAGCTGCTTGTTTCGGGCGCGGCGATATTTGCAGCGATATTCATAGGCGGTATCGCGAGCGACCTATTCGTGCCGCTGTTCCAGTATCTGTACAGCCGCGAGGAGCAGGTACCGGGATTTGTGGTGATACCGCAGCGCAGCGACTACCTGAAAGTTTACGCGATAATACTCGTAATGCTGCTGATCTCGCTCGCCGTACTGGGCAGGCTGATACAGAAGATAAACATTTCAAAGGCGCTGAAACTCGGCGAAGATTAAGCCTTAACAAAAAATTTACAAAGCTTCTGAAACAGTTTTCGTACTATTTCGGAAGCTTTTTTACTGTACAAAAGTCGGCGTCGGCTAAAAAAGCATTATACATTCAAATAATAGATGTATGAAACCGGCGTTTTCAAATAAAGTTTCATATTTTAATATCAAGAAAAACCCATGCACAAACATATCCCCGCGCGGCACGATCTATTTGTGTAAAAACGCCAAAAAACAAGATGGTAATTCGTGCGAAATGTATATTGAAAAAATCACGAAAATTTAGTATTATAGTATTATCGGATATGTGTATATTCAGTGATAACAAGCATGAAAACGTTTCCTAAAACTTTTCGGTGCGCTGAAAAAGCACCTGCCGACCGATCACAGATCACTATGATTAATTTTTTTATTGGAGGAACTAAAATGGAAAAAATCAAAAAGATTACTGCCGCTATTCTCGCTATGTCTTTAGCTTGCGGCATGATGGCTTCCTGCGGAGATTCTAACGACAGCAAGGACGATTCTAAGACCGAGATCAAGGTTGCTGAGTCTGCTGCTGCGGCTGACGAGAGCACCGCTGATGAGAGCGCTACCGATGAAAGCGCTGCTACTGATGAGAGCGCTGCTGCTGATGAGAGCGCTGCTGCAGAGCCTGCAAGCACCTACACTCCTCAGTATGAATATCAGGGCTACGACGCTTTCCTTATGTTCGCAGATACCAACTGGTTCTGGGGCAACTGGAAGGGTCAGGGCAACGTACATAACGAGTCTGACTTTGACGAGACTGATCCCGGATCTTACGGCTACGGCGTTGACGCTGACATCGTAGGCGACGGCGAGTACACTGTTGCTATTACCAAAGATTCTATAGGCGGCAACAACGGTTACACCAACCCCAACATGGACGCTACTCTTGGAACTGACTCCCCTGCTACCGGTACAGTAGTATTCTGCGTAGATATTATCGGTATCTGCGACGGCAACAAGGTTTCCGGCAAAAACAAGGAGACCGGCGAGTGGGAAGTTTCTGCTAACGAAAAGAACAAGCTCAAAGAGGGCGACAACCACTACGATAACAGCACCATTGGTGACTACGATATTGAGAACCTCAAAGTAGAAGTAACCTCTATCAAGTGCGACGGCAAGGAAGTTGAATTCGACGCAAGCAAGATCAGATACGGCAACATCGAGGACAACAACAACTGCTACAGAATCGAGATATACAACTCCTACGGTTCTACCGCAGAAGATCCTGCATTTGATCCGCTCACCGCTATCAACTTTGCAGAGTCGCTGGAAGTAACCTTCACCATCGAGGGTCTTGGCGAAGTTAAGACTTTCCCCGAAGTTGACGCTTTTACTCCCGCTCAGTAATTTAAACTGAATATGATTTATCCGCTGATCGGCAAAAGTCGGTCGGCGGATTTTTTATATGTATGAAAAAGTGCGAATAAAAAAAGAACGCTGCGATATGCTCACAGCGTTCTTATTATTTATCGGTTTGATGTTTGAGGAATTAGTACATTCCGCCGCCCATTCCGCCTGCTGCGGCAGCCATAGCCGCGTCAGCCTGCGGGTCTTTAATATCTGCAACAAGGCTCTCGGTGGTGAGCACCATTGCCGCTACGGAAGCAGCATTCTGCAGCGCGCTTCTGGTGACCTTAGTCGGGTCAACGATACCTGCGGGTATCATATCAACATACTCTTCAGTGTAAGCGTTAAAGCCGTAGCCGATCTTTCTGGAGCGAATGATCTTGTCGATGATAACGCTGCCCTCAAGACCTGCGTTCTTAGCGATCTGGCGAACAGGCTCTTCAAGCGCTCTCAGAACTATCTGAGCGCCAGTCTTTTCGTCGCCGCTGAGCTTGTCGCAAACCTTCTTAACGGTCGGGATAGCGTTGATAAGAGCTGTACCGCCGCCTGCTACGATGCCCTCTTCTACAGCAGCCTTAGTAGCAGCCAGAGCGTCCTCTATACGCAGCTTCTTTTCCTTCATCTCAACTTCGGTAGCAGCGCCGACCTTGATAACAGCTACACCGCCGGAAAGCTTAGCAACGCGCTCCTGCATCTTCTCTCTATCGAAATCAGAAGTGGAGTTTTCGATCTGAGCCTTGATGTTAGCGATCCTAGCCTTGATGTCCTCGCTTGCTCCTGCGCCGTCAACGATGATAGTGTTCTCTTTCTGAACAACTACCTGACGAGCCTGACCGAGCTGGTCGATGGTGGTATCAGCAAGCTCAAGACCGAGGTCGGAAGTGATGACCTGACCGCCGGTGAGGATAGCGATGTCCTGAAGCATTTCCTTTCTTCTGTCGCCGAATCCGGGAGCCTTGATAGCTACGCAGGTGAAAGTACCTCTCAGCTTATTAAGGATAAGGGTGGAGAGAGCCTCGCCCTCAACGTCTTCAGCGATGATGAGCAGCTTCTTGCCCATCTTAACGATCTGCTCGAGAAGCGGCAACAGATCCTGAATATTTGCGATCTTCTTATCAGTGATAAGAATGTAAGCGTCGTCGAGAACAGCCTCCATCTTATCGGTATCGGTGACCATGTAAGGCGAGAGGTATCCGCGGTCGAACTGCATGCCCTCTACTACCTCGCTGTAAGTTTCAGCGGTCTTAGACTCCTCAATGGTGATAACGCCGTCAGAAGTCACCTTTTCCATAGCCTCTGCGATAAGCTCGCCGACCTTTTCATCAGCGGAAGAAACAGTAGCTACGCGGGCAATATCTTCGCTGCCCGAAACGGTCTTGGAATTAGCAATGATGGTCTCAACGGCAGCGTCAACTGCGGTCTGCATACCCTTCTTAACGATCATCGGATTAGCGCCTGCTGCGATATTCTTCATACCCTCGCTGATAAGCGCCTGAGCGAGCACGGTAGCGGTAGTAGTACCATCGCCCGCCGCGTCGTTAGTCTTGGTAGCAACTTCTTTAACTAGCTGAGCGCCCATGTTCTCGAAAGCGTCCTCAAGCTCGATCTCCTTAGCGATGGTAACGCCATCGTTAGTGATGAGGGGTGCGCCGAATTTCTTATCGAGAACTACGTTTCTGCCCTTAGGGCCTAGTGTGATCTTTACAGTATTTGCAAGCTTATCAATACCTGCCTGAAGAGCTTTTCTGGCGTCTTCGCCATATTTAATATCCTTAGCCATGATAAATTACCTCCAATATTATCTCTATATACTATTATAAATAGCTTATTCTACTACTGCGAGCACGTCTTCCATCTTAACGATAGTGTACTCAGCGCCATCGAGCTTGACTTCGGTGCCGCTGTACTTCGAGATAAGCACCTTATCGCCGACCTTAACGCCCATAGTAACGTCAGCCTTGCCCGGGCCTACTGCAACTACTTCCGCTACCTGCGGCTTTTCCTTAGCTGCTGCCGAGAGAATAATGCCGCCCTTGGTGGTTTCCTCGGCCTCTGTCATTTTTACAACTACTCTGTCCTGTAATGGTTTGATAGCCATAATAAATCGCTCCTTTTCCAAATTTACGGAATAAATTTTTGCTGCCGCTTTTACTGCGGCTTTTTTACATTTACTTTTCCTTTTAGCAGACGAGCTGCCAAAGTGTTAGCACTCAATCTCTTTGAGTGCTAATTATATTTTAGCACCTTTTCAGAAAAATGCAAGGGGTATTTGCAATATTTTTTTATTTTTGTATACTTGCACAATTTTAAGCCTATATTATTAAGCAGTTTGCCACTTTCAACAAGCATCATCATAATTATTTGGTTTGTATTGTAATTAGTTCCATCAGAATACTTTTAACAAAATAGCACTATCTGACGCAAATGTTAACAAAGTAAGCGTGCGCTAACTGCTAAATGAAATAATTATAAACACAAATATTTTTTGTTTACGATTTTATAGCAACTTTTACATTTAGTTAATAATTAGTTTTATTTATGTTCACCAAAGCTGTTTGTGAATTTGTTATAATGAAATTATCAATTAGAATTTATTATAGGAAATATTCAAAATTGGCATGACTGATGAAAAATATACTATATCATTAGTCAAATGCCGCTGTATTCTAGGAGGGAATTTTATGTCATTAGGCAGAGTACTTGTAGTAGACGATGACAAAAATATATGCGAACTGCTTCGTCTTTATCTCGAAAAAGAAGGCTACGGCGTAATACTTGCGCACGATGGCGAAGAGGCTGTTGTAAAATTCAACGCGCTGAAGCCCGACATCATACTTCTCGACATCATGCTGCCCGGTATCGACGGCTGGCAGGTATGCCGCGAGATCCGCAAAAAGTCAAATGTTCCGATAATCATGATAACCGCTAAGCAGGAGACCTTTGATAAAGTACTGGGTCTGGAGCTTGGCGCCGACGACTACGTTGTAAAGCCTTTCGACACTAAGGAAGTCATCGCAAGAATAAAGGCTGTTTACCGCCGCGTAGGTCAGTCTGCAAGCGAGGCTGAGGTCAAGGAAGTAAAGTACGACAAGCTTTCGGTAAACATGACGAGATACGAGCTGAAAGTAAACGGCGTAGTGCTCGACACACCGCCTAAGGAGCTGGAGCTGCTCTTCCACCTCGCTTCCAACCCGAACCGCGTATATACCAGAGATCAGCTTCTTGACGAAGTATGGGGCTTTGAATATTACGGAGATTCCAGAACCATCGACGTTCATGTAAAAAGACTTCGTGAAAAACTCGAAGGCGTATCCGATCAGTGGTCGCTCAAGACCGTTTGGGGCGTTGGATACAAATTTGAAGTAAACGAGAATAATGACTGATCGCCGGAGCATATTCTTTAAATACTTTTTGATCTGTACAGCAGTAATACTGATAAGCTTCATATGCTTGGGCGCAGTATTACTGCTTATTTCTTCACGGTACTTTAATAATGAAAAAGAGATAGCCTTGAAAAAAAATATGGAAAATCTCTCTGCAGGAATAGCACGCACGATGAAGAACACGCCCGACGAATGGACGAAAGGTATCCAGATCAGTATAAACGAATATGCTAAAAATTCAGAAAGCAAGATTCTGCTTTTCAACAGCAGCGGTGAAATAATACTGCACTCCGAGCTGGACAGCAAAACGAGCGGTCTGGCGGATTTTAAAGCAGATAAGAGATTTCTCAGCCAGTACGGGCAGGACCCCACCTGCGTTTACACGGATATGAATGGGCTATACGCCACAAACGTGATGACTATCGGTCAGCATTTTACGGGCAATGGACCGAAATATCTGGTAGTAGCTATTGAATCGCAGACATCTAAGAACGGGTACACAAGCAATATAATGGAAATATTTATAATATCTGCCGTTATCGTGCTTGTTATCTCGACCGTTATAATCTATTTCACGACTATACGCATGGTCGCGCCTATCAAAGAGATGGCGGCGGCGGCTAAGAAGATAGGCCGCGGCGACTTTGACATACAGCTTCCCGAATATTCGGAGAGCGAGTTCAACGACCTTGCTTCAGCTTTCAACGAAATGGCGGCATCGCTGAAAAGCTATGACACGATGCGTAACAGTTTCATCGCAAACGTTTCGCACGAGCTGCGCACGCCTATGACATCTATCGGCGGATTTGTTGACGGAATGCTGGACAAGACCATACCGCCCGAGGAGCAGGAGCATTATCTGAAAATAATCTCCTCTGAGGTACACCGTCTGACGCGTTTGGTGCGCTCGATGCTCAACCTTGCGAAAATCGAAGCGGGCGAGCTGAAGCCCAATTTCACATCGTTCTCGGTGCTCGACCCTATAGTCGACACACTTGTTACGTTTGAAAAGCGGCTTGAAGAAAAGCAGATAGAGATACGCGGGCTGGACACCGACAAAATTTACAGACTTTGGGCGGACAACGACCTTATACACCAAGTTATCTACAACCTGCTGGAAAATGCCATCAAATTTGTTGACAAGGGTGGATATATTAGCTTCCATTTTGAGGAAGTTGGCTATCTGACCGTTATATACATCAGAAACAGCGGCGAGGGGCTTTCACAGGAAGAGCTTTCGCTGGTATTTGACAGATTTTACAAAACAGACAAATCGCGCGGCATGGACGCTACGGGCGTGGGTCTGGGTCTGAACATCGTGCGCTCGATAATCAAGCTGCACGGCGGAAAGATACAGGTGCGCTCGGTGCTGGGCGAATACACTGAATTCATGTTCTCGCTGCCTAACAAGGACATAAGCTGACCCGAAAGGTGGGATAATTTTGGAGAACGAAAACCATATCGAACAGACTGAACAGACTGAGGAGATCAGCGGCGAGGTTGCGGAAACGGCTGAAAACGCTGAGGAAAGCGCTGAGCCTGCCAATGTCAACAAGATAACGTACATCAACTTTATACCTCCCGACCCCGGCGACAGCGGCTTTTGGAAAGACGCTGCGGTAAATGGCAAAGGACGGCTGAGAAAACTCCCCTTTCTGATCTGCGCCATAGTGCTGATGCTCGCGATATGCACATACGCGGTGATGCTTGGGCGAGGCAAGGGGTGGTTCAGCAACATAATCAAGGGCAAGGAAAACATGAGTTTCACGCTGCCCATCGCCGAAACGCCCGAGCTTGACGACAAATACTACAATGCCGACGGCTCGTACACATCGGCGGGCGCGGCTAAGGCAGTGCTGCCGAGCGTGGTGCAGATACAGGTCTACAACAAAAACGCGCTTGTGCCGACCAGCCAAGGCAGCGGGATAATCATTTCTGAGGACGGCTATATCGTCACAAACGCTCACGTTATCAGCGATTCGGACTACGGGATAACGGTTTCGCTGTACGACAAAACGCAATACGCCGCGAAGATAGTCGGCTCGGACGACTCGACGGACATCGCGGTGCTCAAGATCGGCGCTGAGGGGCTTACGCCCGCGCAGTTTGCCGACTCGGACAAATGCGAGCTGGGCGACGAAGTTATCACTGTGGGTGCGCCTGCGGGCTACGAAAACACCGTAACAAAGGGCATCGTTTCGGGTCTGAACAGGCAGATACACGCGGAAAACAGCGCCACGCCGATGCAGTGCATACAGATCGACGCGGCGATAAACCCCGGCAACTCGGGCGGCCCGCTCTTTAATATGTGGGGACAGGTCATCGGCATAACTTCTTCTAAGCTTGTTTCGACAAGCTACGACAACATCGGATTTGCAATTACTGTAAATTCCGCCAAGCCGATAATAGAGGAGCTGATGGAGAAGGGCTACATTCCCGACAAGCCGCGCATCGGCATTTCGTACTACATCGTGAGCGCGGAGGCGGCGAAGCTGAACAACGTCGAGGCGGGAATTTACGTCATGGACATCAGCGACGACTGCAACGTTGCAAAGACCGAACTCAAAGTCGGCGACATAATCACCGAGATGAACGGCAAGGCTGTTACCGACACGGACGTTGTGACGGGGATCATGAGCGGTCTGAAAGCGGGCGACAGCATGACCTGCAAAGTCTACCGACCCTCGCAGAAAGAGGGCGCGAAGCTAGAGGACGGCGAGTATTTCGAGATAGAATTCAAGCTCAATTCAGACAAGACCTCGATGATCGAGCAGAAAGAAAAGAGTAAAGAATAAAAGCAAAGCGGAGTTTTTGGACTCCGCTTTTTGCTATACACAAAAAAGCGCCGCATATACGCGACGCTCTTTTATATCTTATATCAAAACTATTTAACTCAGATATTAGCCTTCGATCTTAGCGTTGCACTCTTCAACGATATAGTCAACAGCCTTCTCGTACTCGGAGCGTGTAGCAGTCCAAGTAGTAGCGCCGCCGCCCGTGATCATGGTAGCCTGAGATACACTCATCATAGTTGTGGACAGGTCATCAGATACGCCTTCCTGAATGTCGAATACAGGGTTCTCGGCAGCCATGTCATATACCTTAGCTCTCATATCGAGCATATCCTGATTCCACTTGTACTCGTTAACGAGAGTATCCTCAGTGATGCTGGAAGCCTTATCCTTGCAAGCCTGGAGGCAGTTCATGTATACTGCAAATCCCTCGGGGTTAGGAGCACCCTTACAAAGGTTGTAGCCCTCAACGTGCGAAGACATATAATAAGTATCGCTGTCAGGATTCTTAGGCATAGGAACGAACATGATCTCGCCCGCTTCCATATCGCCGAAAGGAGCAGTAGTTTCCAGAGGAGCTTCGAGAGCCCACAGACCAACAGGAATAAACAGAGTCTGGTAAGTACCAAGTCCGTTACCGGTAGTGCCGTCGCCGCGAGTATTCCAATCGTTAGAAGAACGGTCAAATACTACATTGTTCTTTTCGAGGTTATACATGAAATTCTGAGCCTTTTCTATATCAGGATCAGACATATTGTTTACGATCTTACCATCAGCAAGTCCTATCATAGGCTTACCGGAAGTCTCAGAAAGAGCCTTTACATACCAGTAACCGTCGAGAGCATACTTATCGTTATCCTGATCAACGAATTCGTTGCACATATCGCTGAAAGTATCCCAATTCCAGTTATCGTCAGCAAACAGCTCAGCAGGATCGTCAAGACCGTTCTCAGTGATGGTGGTCTTGTTGTAAGTGCAAACATAGTTAGGCGATACATCGATAACAGCTATGTAGTGACTGCCCTGGAACATGAAGGAGTCGCTAGCAGTCTTGGTGCTGGACCAAAGGTCGGAATCAAGATCAATATAATCATCTATCGGCTGGAACATTCCCTTGATAGCGCCCTTAGGGAAAGTATCCATATCAGAAGCCGGGAAGAAGTCAGGTGATTTCTTGCCCATAACTGCTGTAGCAAGGTCATCATATCTCTTATCCCAAGTGGTCTGAACGTACTCAACTTTTCCGCCGTACTTGCTCTCAAAAAGCTCGAGCGCAGGGGACTTTACCTGACCCTTAGAGGGGTTGATGTCGTAGTGAGCCATCCACTTTATAGTCTTATTAGCAAGATCTACGTCCTCAAGAGAAGCACCGATATCTTCTACCTGCTTCTTCTGGTCGTCAGTAAGATCTTTTCCGCCGGCATCGGAAGAGCTGTTGCCCTTAGAATTGCCGCATGCGGTAACTGCAGCCGCCATTGTAAGAGCAAGAGCACCTGCAAAAATTCTTTTCATTGCTTTCATGTGAAAAAACCTCCTAGAAATATTAAAAAAAATAGAAAAATTGCGTAACTAGCCTTTTCAACTAATAATATTATACCAAAATCCAGTTTCAATTTCAATCGGCATTTTGCAATATAAACAAAGCTCTTCTTTAGTAATTTTAACGAAACCCTCACGAAATGAACATAGAATACGTTTACAGAAAACGATTACCTAAAAAACATTGTACTAATTAACTGAATATTTACATTATTAGTGACGCGATGTCCTCTGCCGAAAGGCTCGGATGCAAATAAATATTTACCGCCGCAGAGATCAGCGTGCCCGCCTGCGCAGCCAGTTTGTCGATCGGTTTCGGGGTTATCAGCAGATCAGACATGCCTTCATGCGAAAAAAGAAGGCGCGAAACGGTCGGAACGCCTATCGCGACAGTCGGCACGCCTAGGTACTTTTCAGAAAGCTCGGCGCGAGAATTGTCAACACCGCTGCCCGGAGCAATCCCCGCGCTGCTTATTTGTATAGTATGACCCATGTGTGCGGGCTGAGAACAGGCGAGCGCATCGCAGACTATCACCTGCTGAGGACGCACTTCCCTGCACACCGCTGCCGCAATTTCTGAGGATTCCGCGCCCGTCTGCGCCATCACGCCGGGCGAGATCACGGTAGTTTCGGTAAGCTCGGAAGTGTCAAGTTCGCGCGCCAAACGTTTGATATGGCGGGTCGCAAAAACGCTGTCGGCGGCGAGCGGGCCAAGGCTGTCGGCAGTTATCCTGCGGTTGCCCAGCCCGACAAAAAGCGTGCTCCCGCCCTTGCAGACTTTGGAAAGCTCGCGCGCAATGGCTTCGCACCGCGCCGAAAAGTTCGGGTGATACTCGTAAAGTGGGGCTTCAGTTTCCAAAGTGATGTACGTTCCGCAGGGTTTTTGCAGACGTTTTGCCGCCGCTTCGCTCTCTACCGTTATCTCGGTTATCGTAAATTCCGCCGCTTCATCGAAACGCTCGCGAGTGCGAACTCCCTCAAGCTTCCCTGCCCTTTCGCTTACATATGATTCCAGCGCGAGATCTGTATCAAGTGCCATATTACTGCCCCTTTTTGTGCAAAATGTATAAATAAAGTTTCAGAAATGTTCTTAAAATCTTCAAAAAATCTCTTGCAATTTGTGACTGTATGTGTTATAATATTTACAATGCTTGTTTAATAGCTGATTGCGTTTCCCTCTCAGTCACGCAGTTAGTTTATACGAATAAGTGAAAATTATTCATAAAGGGAGGGTAATCAAATGCCAAACATCAAGTCTGCTAAGAAGAGAGTAAGGATCAACGAGGCTAAGGCTATGAGAAACAAGGCTGTTAAGTCTGATCTCAAGACCGCGCTCAAGAAAGCTGATCTCGCTGTTGCTAACAATGCTGACGATAAGGAAGCCGTTATCAAGACCGCAATCAAGAAGGTCGATATGGCTTGCTCGAAGGGTATTCTTCACAAGAACAACGCTTCCAGAAAGAAGTCTGCTCTTGCTAAGTCCCTTAACAAGTAATTGATTATTAAAGCCGTCTTTTTCAGGCGGCTTTTTTATTTTGTCTGGATTTGCGTAACACAAAAGCGGCCCGCATTTTACTGCGAACCGCTTATTTTTATGCTTTGAAATTATTTGCCTATGAATTTCTTGTACTCTTCGTTGAAAGTTTTCAGCTCGGAGTCGATAGTGCCGCTGTAAGTTTCGCGGAGCTGAGTCCATGTATACTGCGCACCGTCATCATCAGTCTTCATTACCGACGAGTACATATAAGCAACTACCGCTTCCTTAGTATCGTTCGCCGCCGCGTCGTCGTTGGAAAGCGTGGTGGAGATACCGTAGCCGGGGTCGATAAGCTGTACCCAGTTGCTGCTAGAAAGCTCAGAGTATGCCATCTGGTACATTTCTTCTGTCCAGTTCGGGTTGTTTACAAAGAACTTTTCCTTGTCAGCTTCGATGTAGGTGGGGTCTGTATTGACAAGCTTAGCGCACTCCAGCCAAGTTTTCATAGCTTCCTTCTTTGTCGAACCCTTTACCCACATATAAGCGTTGATCTCGACGCTGGTGTACTTAGCGTCTGCATTCGGGTCGGAAGGAATAGGAACTATGCCCCAGTTAGAGCCGTCTCTCGGGGTGTGGGTATCGCTCGCAGCCCAAGGTCCCATAGCGAAGAAGAGGATATTCTTTTTGAAGCAGTCGGAAGCCTGACCTACCCAATCGCCGTAATACATACCGTTCTTCGAGATGTTGTAAAGCAGATCGGTAGCGCGGTCGAAATTCGGGTCGGTGATGTTGGAAACATATTCGTCCTTGTCAGCATCATATTCGATAAGGGTGTGACCGGTAGACTGGAAGATGAAAGGTGCGAACCAGCCGTTTACGCCGTATCTCTGCTCATCGCCCTCAGCGCCCTTGACGTATTCGTCCATCATATCGTACCAAGTATCCCAGTTCCACTCGTCGTTCATGTAAAGCTCATAAGGATCATCGAGCGCGCAGGCTTCGATAACGTCCTTATCATATGTAAGAACAGAGTTCGCAACGTACTTTACAGGTGCTACGTAATGCTCGCCCTTCAGCGTGAACTGATCTGCGGTGTCCTTAACGTCTGCCCAAAGGTCGCTGTCAAAATCAACTATATCGTCGACAGGCTGGAACATTCCCTTTACGCAGTAGTTCGGAAAAGTCATTTTCTGCTCATACCAGAACATATCGGGAACATCGTTGGCCAGCACGCGGTTAGCGAGCGTATCGTACTTAGTCATCGAAGTGGTGTTTGTGTAATTTATCTTACCGCCCTTCTTCTCGAAAAGGGTAAGGTCTGCTCTCTTTTCAGCGCCCTTAGTGGGATTGATGTCGAAATAAGAGAGCCATTCCAGCTCGTTATCAGCGCCGTCGGGAATAGCCTCGATCTTGTCAGTATCTTCTATTTTCACCTGATCTACATGAGAAGAACTGTCGTCTTTACTGCCGCCGCAACCTACTGCCGCCGCTGCAAAGCAAAGAGCAAAAGCCCCTGCTGCGATCTTTTTTGCCTTAAACATATGAACTCACCTCCAAATAATTGCCATAAAGGCTTCATCTTATCATCATTATTATATCACGCTTTATGCTATTTGTCAATGAAAACGATTAACTTTTCACATTCCGGATATATAATTAGGTATTATGCACAAAAGAAAATCGGCTTTTTGGAAATAAAGCCGATTTAAAGTTCAAATATTCAAGATCATTCAGTCAATGCATCATGCGCTTCCCGTTGAGTCGCGCAGGATAACGCGGTGCTCTACGGTGTATGTGCGGTTGTCCTTACTGCCCGCAGGCGATGTTATATTCGCTATAAGCTTGCGAACTACCATCTCGCCCAGCTTTTCGCAGGGCTGCTCTATAGTAGAAACGCTCGGCAGCATCATCTCGCACATTGTGATGTTATCAAAACCAATGATGGAAATATCCTTGCCGACTTTCAGCCCGAGGTCTGCCGCGCCGTGTATCGCCGAGATAGCCAGCAGATCTGAAACACAGAACACAGCCGTAGGCGGTTCGGGCAGGCTCATGAAATAGCGTATAGCCGCCTCGCCGTTTTCGTACTCGAACGAGCCGCTGTAAATATAGTCGGGGTCTACTGTGATGCCGTATTCTTTCATAGCGCGCAGGAAGCCGTCGCGCCTTCTCGAGGAAGACACCGCATTCTCATTCGCGCCGACAAAAGCTATCTTGCGGTGGCCCAGCCGAATAAGCGCCTTAGCCGCGTCGTAACCGCCCTGCTCATCGTCAACCACTACAGTAAGCACGTCAGCGCCGTCAACGCCCTCGCAGCAGAGGGCTATATCATAATTTTTAGAAAGCTTATTGAGCGTATCGGCGTCGTACTGAGTACCCAGCAGAATAACGCCATCTACCGTGCGGTTGAAAAGCATATTCATCTGGCGCACCTCTATCTCGGAAGTAGAGTTTGAGGAAGCGCAGATAACGTCGTAGCCGCGTGTTTGGGCATACTTCTGTATACCCGCAACTATTTTCATATAAAATGAATGTTCGGAAGTCGGCATTATAACGAGGATAACGTTGGTCTCGCGCTTTCTCAGATTTCTGCCGAGAAAGTTTGGCGAGTAGCCCAGCTTATCTATCGCCTGATTTACCCTCTGCGCCGCGTCCTCAGAAACGTTTGCGCTATTATTCAGCACACGCGAAACGGTAGCGACCGAAAGTCCGGCTTCGTTAGCAACGTCTTTTATTGTTGCGCTCATTTTGTATAACAGCCCTTTCTTTTTTGTATCATTATTTTATATTATAACATAATTTTCGCTCTTTTGAAATGCACAAAATGCACAAATGTAAACGGTTACATCTGTGCATTTTGCTTAATCAAAACTATGCTGTTATTCGTATCTCAGTGCGTCGATAGGGTTAAGTCTTGCCGCCTTGATAGAGGGGATAAGTCCGAAAACTATGCCGACCACCATCGAGAAAAGCACTGAAACTATTATCGCGGGGGTAGAGATAGCAACGGGTACTTCCGCCATCTTCGACACCACCTGCGCCAAGCCTATGCCCGCCGCTACGCCGATAAGTCCGCCAATGCTCGTCAGCACGGAAGCTTCGGTGAGGAACTGCATGAGTATCCTGCCGCGGCGTGCGCCGAGAGCCTTTTTCAGACCTATCTCGCGAGTACGCTCGGTAACGGAAACCAGCATTATGTTCATAACGCCGATACCACCGACGAGCAGCGAGATGCTGGCTATCCAGATAAGCATATTATTAGTGGAAGAGCTAAGGTCTTGGAGCGATTTTGCCTGGTCCAGCAAGTCCTCGCTCTTGTACTTTATGCCCGAATCATCGTTTACCGAAAGCGTTTCGTTAAGTATATCGGCGGTCTTTTTGCCCGCCTGCGTCATGCTGTCGGTATCTACGGCTTTGGCGATAACGTTCTGCGGCTCGTCATAGCTGAAAATTATCGGCCATGCCTCGCTGGGAATGTATATCTTTCCGCCGCTCTGCTGATTGTACATCCAGTAATCTTCGATCGAGTTGATCACCGGCTCGAAGTCTGTAGATTCTGTGACAACGCCGAGCACCGTAAAAGGCTCGCCCCGAATGTCTAGTATCTTGCCGATAGGGTCTACGTCGCCGAAAACTGAGGCTACCACCGTATCGTCCACAAGGCAAACTTTAGAAGTACCCTTGTAGTCGGCGGGCGAAAAGCCCTTGCCGCGCTCTATCTGATATCCCGCCGTATCGAGATAATCTTCGTCGATACCGTAGACTGAACCGGAGTCGAGCATTTTATTTTTGTAAAACAGACTGTCGATATAGCTGCGGTAGCGGTATACCGTGCAGCTCTGCACCTGCTCTACGTCCTCTATCTGCTTCTTTACGTCCTTAGTTATAACAGGCACGCCGTCCGGCACGCCCTCCCACTGGTAATCTATTTGGTCGTCGCCTTTTTTTAGCGTTACCGTTACCGTGTTGTTGCCGGAACCGATGAGGTTGTTCTTTATCTGCTCCTGCGTGCCTTTTATCGTAGATACTATCGCGATGATCGCCGCTATACCTATTATTATACCAAGCATGGTGAGGAACGAGCGTATCTTATGCGAAAAAATACCCTGAAAAGATAATCTTATATTTTCAAACATCTGCCATGCCTCCTTACTCTTCCACGCTGTCGGTCTCGCGGGTCTTTACGCCCTCTTTAACGTTTTTGCCGTATGGAAAGCATATCATATCGCTGTCAGAAATGCCCTTTTTGATCTCGATATAGCTGCCCCAGATGACCTTGCCGGTTGCAACGTACTGCTTTTTCAGCTTGCCTTTTTTGTCCGCTTTCATAACGTAATAATTTGCGCCGTCCTTGCGAACGTACTGCAAAGGCAGGTACATTCCACCGTTATCGGTATCGGTCTGCGGTATAGTTACCGAGAGGTAGTTATCCACGCTGAAAGTAACGTCGTCCTCCTGCACCTCGGCGAGCACGCTGTATGTACTGCTGTTGGGGTTATCTGAGTAGTTGTTAGAGGAGTAGGAAACGGGCTCTGGGTCTATGCTGAGAACCTTAGCCGAGAAGCTCTCGCTGGTATCGTAAGACATTCCCTGCACTACCGCGCCCTCTTGGAATTTATCGAGGTTCATTTCGCCGACGTTGATATTTATGCGGGTCTTTTTACTGCCGCGCACCGTGATGTAGGGCTTATCGCCATTATCTGATGTTTCTTCGTCAGAATAATCCTCATCGTCGCTGTAACTGCCATCGGAGTAAGAAGAATCTATAGCGTCAAAAGCATCCGAGCCGTCGTCCATGCCTTCGCCATTATCATCTGAAGCGTCAGAACCGCTGTCGGTATCGTCATCATCGCCCGCGCGGGTAACTATACCGTCCTGCTCGGCTACCACCTTGCCGTCTTTCTTCTGCTTTAGGCTGTTTTTGTATTCCAGTTTGGCAGATTTCAGGTCAAGTTTAAGTGACTTTATCTCTGTTTCCTTTTCCGAGATCATGTTTGCCAGCTCTTTGCGCGAGTACATATAGTTCTCATCGCCGCTGTCGCCGTCGTCGCCGGAATTATCATCCGGCGTATAATCGCCGCCGGGATCTGTATCGTCTATATCGGTATCGTCGCCGTCATCGGGGTCGGTATCGTCAATACCGCTGTCGTCACCATCATCACCGTCGTCGGGCTCGGCAGTATCGGCAGGCACTTGGAAAATGCCGTGCGCTTTGAATTTCAGCGAGTTGAACGAAACGCTTTCGTCCGTCTTTTCCACGCCGTCGGCGACGTTCCAATCCTCGATAAGTTCTTTAGGCGTATTCGCGCCGTCGAGATACCATGTGTAAAGCAGAGTGCCGCTTTCGTCGCAGACATTGAGAAGCGCAGTCTTGTGCGAGATTATCAGCGCGCCCATGAAATTTCTATCTACCGCTGCCTTTTCGCTGCAATAAAATACCAGTGCGCCGTTTTCGTCCTCTTCCTCCGCCTGCGCAAGGCTGCTTACTTTATCTAGCAACTTTACGGGAACATCGGGGGTATCGGGCGTATCGGGATCATCTGGAACGTCGGGATCATCGGGGTAGGTCGGCTCGGCAGGCGCTTCCTCAGAGGGGCGCAGCGTTTTGAGCTTCGCGAGCTTTTTCTCTTCCTCTTTTATCTGCTGACGAACGAGGGCTATCTGGCTCTTTTTCTGCTGAACGGATAGCTCTACCACCGTCATATCGTATTTCAGCAGTACGTCGCCCTTTTTGACTTTATCGCCGACCTTGACATACAGCTTTTTCACAAGCTTTTCGCTGTCGAGATAAACGTTCTGCGAGCCGCCGGAAGCCACGGTAGCATCGGTGGTGGACTCGTCCGCCCAGTAATCGGTAACGAGCAGGTTTACCGGAACTACGTCCACTACGCGCTTGCTGTCCTTTTTCTTCTGGTATCTTGTATATCCGCCAAAGCATCCGCCGCCCGCAACTACTACCGCTACGGAGGCTATCGCTATTCTCTTAGCAGTTTTCAAAGCGACTCCCCCTCTCTGGCGAAAAGCTCACCGTCGCGGATATATACTATCCGCTTCGCGCACTGAGCTATCTCGGGTTCGTGGGTTATCATTACTATTGTTACTCCTTCATCGTTCAGTTCCTTAAAAAGCTCCATTACCTGGTCGCCCGATTTTGTATCGAGCGCGCCGGTAGGCTCATCGGCGAGAAGCAGACGGGGCTTATTTACTATCGCTCTAGCTATCGCAACGCGCTGTTTCTGTCCGCCAGAAAGCTGCGTGGGCTTGAAATACATTCTCTCTTCAAGGCCTACGCGAACGAGAGCTTCTTTCGCGCGCTTTCTGCGCTCGCTCTTTTTCACGCCCGCGTACAGCAGGGGAAGTTCTACATTTTCCACTGCGCTCTGGCGGGGCATGAGGTTAAAATTCTGAAATACAAAGCCTATCTTTTTGTTCCTTATTATAGAAAGCTGTTTATCGCTGCACTGCGCTATATCTGTACCGTCGAATAAAAATTCGCCCGCAGTCTGTTTATCCAGGCAGCCGATAATGTTCATCATGGTGGATTTTCCCGAGCCGGAAGGCCCCATTATCGCGACATATTCGCCGTCGCTGACATTGAAATTTATCTTTTTTAGAACCGGCACGGGCAGTTTATCCTGCATATAATCTTTATCTATATCTTTTAACTGCAACAGCATATTTTCCACCGCCTTTATTCATCTGCGGGCAGTGCCTGCGCACCTGCGGTGTCCATATCTGCTTCATTTGCGGTATTTATATCGGCGTCGTCAGCGTCGGCGTCGAGCGAGCCGTAAGCCTCTTCCATCATCGCTTCTACTTCCTCGTCAGAGAGCACGTTGCCCTCTGAGTCAACGAAATTGCCGTCATCGTCTATCGTGTAGCCTGCGAAAGGATCGTCGGCGTTATCGCCATCGGTATCGCCGTCCATCGGCATGATTTCATCATCGCCATCGTTACCAGCATCGCCGTCAGCATCGTTATCTGTATCGTCCTCGATAAGATCAGGGTCTTCCGCGTTGGTAGTAACAGCCATGCCCTCCTTGATATTCTTAGAGGGGTAAGCAATATAGTCGTCCTTTTTCAGACCCGAAAGTATCTCTACATCGCCCATATTCTCGTCTTTTTGACCGAGCTTTACTTCGCGCTTTTCTATCTTTTCATTCTTATCCTGCGTCCAAACGTAGCTCTTGCCCTTTTCGGTGAACACATAATCGCTGTAAAGCCAAATGCCCTTTTTATCTATGCCGCTTTCCTCGCCAAGGTCAGGCTCGATAAGGATATGCTGACCGAGCATGAGTCCGTCGAGCGAGTCGGGCTCTACATAAAATGCGTACTTAGAAGATTTAGATGAGCTGTCGCTGTCGCCGTCGGAGTATATATCGGAATTATCTTTCTGCGGGCTGGTCTCTATAGAAGAGATCTTGCCTGTCCATGTGGTATTTTCGTCAACGCGCGAGCGGATAACTACGGGCATATCGACGTAGATATTATTTATCATCTGCTCGTTTACAGTGCCCTTTACAAGGTAGCTGCCGCCGCGGGAAATGCTTACCATAACGTTCGATTCGGCGTTTTGGATATTCTCAAGGTCGAGGGTAGATTTTACAGTACCGTCAACTTCTGAGTATACCTTGGCGTTCTTTATAGATTTCTTTATCTTTTTATTCTCAGCCTTTTTGGTCTTTATATCGTACTCAGCCTTTGCAACGTCGCTTTGCAGCGAGAGTATCTGCGTATTGAGCGAGGTCTGACCGTCCTGCGGGGTCTTTTTCTTCTCTTCCTCGAGTTGTTGTAACTGGAGTTTATTGGTCTCTACCTCGTTCTTCATGCGCTCTACTTCTATCTTGCCCTGATCGAGCTCTAGCTGCATGGCTTCTACATCATATGTAAAAAGCAGGTCGCCTTTTTTTACCTCGTCGCCTTCTTTTACCGCGAGTGATTTCACCGTTTTCGAGCTGTCGTATTTATAATCTACCGTTTTCTGAGCCTCGATAACGCCTGAAAATTTACTGCCGCTGAGGCTAACGCCCGCAGCCGTATTCACGTCGGAGACCTGCGTTACAAAAACCTTTCCTTTGGAAGCGGAAGAGTCTTTCTTTTTCCAAAGTCTGTAAGCTGTAACACCTACCGCTGCGGCTACCACCACCGCCACCAGCGTGACAGCTATCTTTTTACCTTTTGCCATTTTTTGTTCCTCCTTAAAAAGCTTTTGCTCTTTCTATCGCGCGGGCGTAGTACGCCCCCCGCACATTCATTATAGCATACATAAAATCAAACGTCAACAAAATACAGATTTTTTAAGAGAAATTTAAGGGCGTACAATACAAAAACAGCAGGTATGCTTTGTGCACGCCTGCTGTTTCTGAAATTGCTTTCGCAACTATACTAGGAGATCTATGAAGAAATCTTTTTGTATATGTTTACTGATAATCGCGGCTGACGATCAACGTATCATCGGTATATCTTTCGATAGTCACCTCACCGCAGTTCATGATATAGTATTCAGAATATCCATTCGATGTTTTTTCATATCCGTATGAATCAGCTTTTTTCTGCAAGCTTGACTCGTCAGAAAAGCTGGCATCACTTTTGTAGAACGAAAAGCTGTATACCGCGCCGTTTGCCACGCTTACGCCAAGGCTGTCGAACGATACGTCTTCGATATTAAAGCCCGAGGAGAAATTCCAAGTATACATATCGACCTGTATCGCGGTCAAGTCTGTTCCGTCGGGCAGTCTGAATGCGTCGATTTTCTCTTCGCACTCGCCGACTTGGAATTTGCTTTCAACGGCGGCTTTTACTTCATCTAATGTCTTTCCGTCAATATCCGAAAAGAAAGTGTCGATCTCGGGCAAAGTCATGCTCATGCCTGCAACGCTTGTCGCTTCCTCAGCCGACGAAGTTTCAGCGCTTTCTGCCGCGCTAGATTCGGCGGCGGTTGTTGTAGTAGTTTCGGCGGCGGAGTCCTCCTCGTCATTGGTATTTGCTTCGGCGTTATCGTTAGCGGCGGTGGTTTCAGCAGTGGAATAAACTGCCGATTTGTCAGACTTGCTCTCGCCCGATGTTTCGCCGCAAGCCGCGAGGGATAGTGCCATTACTGCGGCGGCTATAAATGCTGTTGTTCTTTTATTCATTGCTATCTATCTCCTGCTGATAATAAGAGTGAGTGATACTGAGCGTGCCAGTTTCATTCAATGTATCGATAAATACGCGCCCGCAGTTCATCTGACGATAGAATTGTTGAATATCATTATCAAAGATCTGTTCATACCCATACTCTCTAGCCTTGTTCTCTAAATTATACTCACTGTCAGGCTTTCCGATGGCCTTATTGATCTCGTTGCCTTCTTGTTTGGCGAACGAAGCATTGTCTAGTTTATTACTTAAATAAGATACTCCAATGTAATCGAATTTTTCCCCTTCGATGTCCAAGCCTTCGGGAAAATGCCAATAATAATTATCCACCTGTTCGCCGCCAATCATGTATGCGTTGATGCTTTCTTCGTATTGTGTGTTAGGAAATTTCTCGTCCATGTATGCTTTTAATTCATCTAAAGTTTTTCCGTCAATATCCGAAAAGAAAGTGTCGATCTCGGGCAAAGTCATGCTCATGCCTGCAACACTTGTCGCTTCCTCAGCCGACGAAGTTTCCGCGCTTTCTGCCGCGCTTTCAGCGGTGGTAGTTGTTGTAGTCGTTTCGGCGGCGGAGTCCTCTTCTGCGTTATCGGCGGCGGCGGTGGTTTCAGCAGTGGAATTTACTGCCGATTTGTCGGATTTGCTCTCGCCCGAGGTTTCGCCGCAAGCCGCGAGGGATAATGCCATTATGGCAGCTGCTATAAATGCTGTTGTTCTTTTACTCATGATCTTTTCTCCATTCTAATTACTTGGTCTTGTAGGTCTTTACTGCGCTGGCTGTTCCCCAGTAGGTATTGCCGCCTACTTTGCGGTACGCCTTTACCTTGTACTTGTACGATGTGCCTGACTTCAGCTTGCTTTCCTTATAAGAAGCAGTCTTGCCATTCTTTACGGTAGATACGGTGACCCACTTCTTGGAAGCGGAATCGTATCTGTACACGCGGTAGCCGTTAGCGCCGTTTACTGCGCCCCACTTGAGCTTTACAGCGGTCTTTGATACGGAAGCGGACTTGATAGTCACCTTGGCGGGCTTGGTGGTGGTAACGATGGTGTCAGAGCTTTCGCCGTAGTATTTCTTGCCGTTTTCCTTAACGAAAGCCTTGACCTTATACTTGTAAGTAGTGCCAGACTTTAATCCGCTCTGCTTGTATGTAAAGGTATTGGCGGAAACGGTAGTAACGAGCTTCCACTTTTTGGTAGAGGTATTGTAAGCGTAGATCTTATAACCGCTTGCGTTCGCGACCTTGTTCCAGCCGAAGTTTACAGAAGTTGCGGTGCAGGTAAAGCCGTTGCCCGCAGCCTTGCCTACGGTCTTTTTAGCCGTGTAGTTATCCTTGTAGCTGTTGCCGCAGGAAGAGCACTTGTGCAGAGTATAGCCCTGCGCTTCATATGTAGGCGCTACCACGCTGGTCTTATAGCTATGACCCTTAGCCTTTATAGTTTCGGTCTTTTTGCTTCCGCAGGAGGAGCAGGTGTATTCTCTTGTGCCTGTAGCCGTGCAGGTAGGCTGTTTAGTGACCTTGCCTGCGCCGTAGCTGTGGCCCTTAGCGGGGATAGTTTGAGTATAGCTGTCGCCGCAGATGGAGCAGGTGAGAACCTTTTCGCCGGCGGCGGTGCAGGTAGCCTGCTTAGTTATCTTAGTGGTGTAGCTGTGCTTGTGGTTGGGGTCGTAATTGTAAACTACATTAAATTCACAGCCATCGGGAAAAGCCTTACTGCCGCCTATCTTTATCCACGAAGCTTCCGAGCCTTCATAGAAAAGCTTAGAATCATCTGATCCGGCACTAAATGCCCACATACCGATAGAATCAACGCTCTTGGGAACGAATACGCTCTGTAGCGAACCGCACATATAGAACGCTTCTTGTCCGATAGTAGTAAGACCGCTGGGGAGTTCTGCTCTTGTTAAGCTTGTGCGGTAAAAAGAGTGGTAACCGATAGTTTTAAGGGTGCTCGGGAACTTTATGCTGCTCAGAGAGTAGCAGCTGTAAAACGCCTCTTTCTCTATATCGGTAAGACCCTCGGAAAGTGTAACGTTTTTAAGAGAACCGCAGCTCTCAAACGTACTCGCTTTGAGCACCTTAACTTTTGAGGGAATGTTGGCTTTTTCAAGCTTATAGCAATTGAGAAATGCGTCCCTCCCCATATCAGTAAGCGTATTCGGAAGCGTTATAGCGGTGAGCTTCTCGCAGTTGCTGAATGCGCCCTCGCCTATCGTCTGCACCTTGTTGGACATTTTCACGCTCGTCAGGTTGCCGCATTTCGCAAAAGCATGATAGCCGATGCTGGTAACGCTGTCGGGTATAGAAACGCTGGTGATCTCACCTCTGTTATTAAAAGCGCTGTCGCCTATGTATTCAGTTCCGTTCGGGATAGTTACCGCGCCTGTCAGCTTGACATCGTTTATAAAGATAGTGCCGCACTCGGGGTTATTACCAAGCTCGCACCACTGTTTCAGACTGCCGATAAATACGCTGTCGAACGAGAAGTAATGAAAGCCATCACCCTCGATAGTTTTCAGAGTTGAGGGGATAGTAAGGCTGTTTTTTCTCGTATAATCGTAGAAAGCGCGCGTACCGATGACGGTCACCTTTTTGCCGTCGATAGTTTCGGGGATAACTACGTTACTAGCCTTGCCCTTATACTTCGTGATCTTGAGAGTGCCGTCAGAGAGCACGGTGTAATTGAAATCAGCCGCGGTAGATTCGTCCGCGCTAGCCGAAATAGCCGCGGAGAATGAAAGCCCGCTTTCCGCCGCAAGCAGAGCCAGTCCGCCGAACGCGATAGTTACAGCCACTACACTTGCAATGATTTTCTTCATAATTTTTCCTCCTACAATTTATTGCCATATCATGTAAATTTAACGGATTATTAAAAACCGTTCTACATATATAGAGGGAGAAAAAGCGCAAAAAGTTTTGATTAACTTGTAAATAGTTTATTAAGTTTCTGCGATTTTGCGAATAAAAAAACCGCCTTTAGGGTGTTATACCAAAAGGCGGTTTAAAAGATAGATGTTAGTCGATGTATTCGTATTTGAGGTCGAGTCCTGATGCCCACTCTTCCAGCACTTTTGCTGCACTTGAATCTCTGTAGACACGAAAAACAAGGTTATCACAATTTCTCATAATAGGGAAAAAGCCATATTGATACATCTCAACATCTTTATCTATTGTGATAGTTTCAAGGTTTTTACAATCCTGTATCTGTAAATTGCAAAGATTTCCGACATCAGATGTTATAGTCAATGTCTTTAACTCGTTCATGTTATGAATGCGGAGAGTTTCTATACATAGTTCATTATAATCACTATGCTCGTTAACATCAAAATATTTGCCGTCTTCATTTGAGCCCAGTTTAACCGTGATATTCTGAAAATTATCGGGCAAATATTCCAAGAGCATAACATTTCTTCCGACGTTAAGATCAGTAGAATGCAGTCTGTCGAGAGCATACTTCTCGAACACCGTTACATTATCTTCGAGCGAAAGAGAATCGACGTTAAAGTTTTCGGGAGCCCATATGATAGCTTTACGGTTTGGATCTTCGGTATCATGTTCAGAAGTATTATACAAAACTCCATCAGTAAAGTGCAAATATTTGCAGTTATCAAGCGTAACAATTTTTATTTCAGACGCATAATTAGAGAATACCGGTCTTGCTCTACTGTATCCGGTGGAATCAGAGCTGATCTCTTTCGTCCATACACCATATACGGGGAAAAAGCTCAGTTTTTCATTTGCAACAAAATTGCCGTCTAAAGGCACTTTAATATAAGAAGGATAAATACAATCGCCTTGTTTTTGGTAGTAGCCGTAATCATCACCGCTGTAATACTCGGACGTGCCCAAGAATGTAAGATGATTTGCGGCTTCTTCAACAGACATAGACGATGGCACAGTAAACATAGCCAGTGCTGTATTATAGCCATCTACATCGTAAGTGGTCGAATACGGTGTTTGATAGATCCTATGCTCCGGATCAGAACCAGAGTCATATATACAAAAGCTAAAGCTATGTTCGAGATAAATAGTTTGACCTGACTTAAACGGCTCAAATGAATACTTTACAGCAAGCTTTCCATCTTTATATCTGACATCATAAATAACATAAAAAAATGAAAATGGTCTTAGCTTATCAGGGCTAAAATATCTTTTTGGCACCTGCTCGCCATTTTCGTTTACTATAGGTATTACATCCCAATCATCATTTGAGGCAGTATCACTATCACTGTTATTATCGTTATAGTCAGTTTGATCGCCGTTGTTATTTGTATTATTGTTAGTGTTGTTATTGTTGTTGGTATTGGTGTTAGCGCCCGCTCCGCTGCTTGCCGAACTGTTCAGCGCGGTAACGGCAATATCGCTGCTGGTATCGGTCATCGAGAGAAGGTAGCTGCTGTTTGAAGTATTTATCACCATAGAGTCGGTAAGGTCGGGCATGGTGTCGGTGCTCGAGCTATGGTCGGTAGGCTTTTTATCGCCGCGGGTGTTATCTATATCGAGATCATCGCTTAAATTTGAAAGCAGCGTAACGCCTATCAGCACCGCCGCGCTAACGCCTACCACCGATATCCCGCCGATAAAGCCTGCCGAAGAGGGCGAAGCCACCGAAGCCGTGGTAAGAAAGCTGACATTCACCATATCGCCAAGCTCGACAAAGAGCACGGAGATCGGGAAAGCGGAGAACACATAGCCCTGCTTTCTGAGCTTCTCCAGCCGTCTTTTCAGATACTTTTTTGCGAGAAGCATACGCGACTTTACCGTGTTTTCCGAAACGCCGGTAGTCTGCGCTATCTCAGAGATCGACATACCCATATAGTAGTAGCAGTATATAGCTTCGCGCTGAGTTTCGCTGAGCGAATTGACCGCGTCGGCTACAAGCTGCTTTTTCTCCTCATCGGCGCTGAAATCCTCGGGCAGCATTATAGTTTCATCGTCCACTACCTCAGCTATCTCGCTGTAATCGCCCGACATTCTGTTTTCGGAATGTTTGTTTTCCTTTTTGATATAGGCGTACATCTCGTTGACAGCGATCGCTTTTAGCCACTGCTCGAATTTCTGCGCGTCCCTCAGCGAGTCGATATTTTTCACGGCAGCCATGAAAGTTTCCGAGATTATATCCTCTATGTACTGAGTGTGCTTAGTCCGTTTTGAAAGAAAATCGTAAAGCGGCGCTTTATAGCTCTCGTAAAATTTGCCGAAAGCTTCGTCGTCCCCGCTTTTTAGGCACTCAATCATCTTTTCGCTTTCGGTTACTTTTTCTTCCTTTTCACTATCCAATACCGTCATATTTTCCTGCGACATTTGCAAAAAACCCCTTTTAATTTCTTATATCCCCATTTATATTACAGAATTTGTATAATAAAAATGCAGATAGTTCTAATATTAAAGACTAAAACTATGCTAAAAAAGTTTGCGTGTTTTTGTAACTATTTTATAAACAAACAATTAACGCAGCAAACGGCATAGCCTGCGCCGAAGCAAGTTATGCCGTTTTTAGATTGCAAAATTATTCACTGCGGTCTTTTGTAAGCAGCATTCTGTCATTATCGAACTGCTTATCAGACTTCTGCGAGTACATTTCAAGCAGGTCATTGAGCGTCATACCATCGCGCTCGCTGCCGCTGATGTCTAGGATCACCTTACCCGAATCCATCATCACCGTGCGCGTACCCGTGCGCAGGGCTGCGTTAAGATTATGCGTTATCATCATCGTTGTAAGGTTATTTTCCTTAACTATATCGTTGGTGATCTTCATTATCTTATCGCTGGTCTGCGGGTCGAGAGCGGCGGTATGCTCGTCGAGAAGCAGAAGCTTCGGCATATTGAGCGTACACATCAGCAGCGTTACCACCTGCCGCTGACCGCCAGAAAGCAGACCGACTTTTGTTTTCATTCTGTCCTCAAGCCCCATATCCATAGCGGCTAAGCGTTCGCGGAAGTAGGCAATATCGCGCTTATTCACCGCAAGCGAGAAAGCGTGCTTCTTTTTGCGCGAATAGGCAAGTGCTAAGTTTTCCTCGATAGTGAGATTCGGCGCTGTGCCTTTCATGGGGTCTTGGAAAACTCTGCCTATATCGGCGGCTCGGCGGTAATCGGGCTGATAAGTAATATCCTTGCCATCGAGCATAACAGCGCCGCCGTCGAGCATAAAGCTGCCGCATATCGCGTTGAAGAGGGTAGATTTTCCCGCGCCGTTCGAGCCTACCAGCGTTACGAATTCGCCGTTCTCGAGCGAGAGGGAAACGTGGTCGAGCGCGGTATGCTCGTTAGGCGTACCCTTAAAGAACGTCTTTACGGCTGATTCTATTTTAAGCATTCACACACCGCCTCTCTTAGTCTTGTACAGCGAGATAGACTGCTTTATCGCGGGCACTGAGAGCGCCGCCGCTACTATCACCGCCGAGATGAGCTTGAGCATATACGCGGGCAGAAGGGTGTAGCGGGTAGCAAGCGCTATTATTATGCGGTACGCCAGCGAGCCTGCCACTGCCGAGATAACGCCCGCGGTGACTCCCCTCCTGCCAACGATGACTTCGCCGATTATCACGGAAGCCAGACCTACTACCAGTATGCCCACGCCCGAGTTTATATCCGCAAATGACTGATACTGCGCGATTATTCCGCCGCAGAGCGCGATGTAAGCGTTTGAAACGGCGAGGGCTATAAGCTTCACGCGGTCAACGTTTATCGAGGAAGCGCGCACCATAGTTTCGTTATCGCCCGCCGCACGAACGCAAAGACCCAGATGTGTGCGGAAGAAAAGTATTGCGAGAGCCGCGCCGATAACAGCCGCCGCGGCAGCGATGATAAGTTTCAGCACATTTTTATCCGCCGAAGGAAAAAGTCCCGCGAACCATGTGAAAATAGTGTCGCAGCCGATGAGGGTAACGTTCGCGCGCTCGCCCATGACGTACATATTTATCGAGTAAAGCCCGCTCATGGTGAGTATTCCCGCGAGGACGGGGTGGATCTTTAGGCGGGTCTGGAGAAGCGCCGTTACAGCGCCCGCCGCCGCGCCCGCGAGCGCCGCGCAGAGTATGCCCAGCCACGAGTGACCGCCCGCCGCCATTACTGATGATACCGCAAGCCCGAAAGTAAACGAGCCCTCGGCGGTAAGGTCAGGGATATTGAGCACGCGGAAAGAGATATAGATGCCCACAGCCAGCAGACCGTAGATAAGCCCGAGCTGGAGCGTTCCGAAAATAAAGCTCATGTGCAGATACTCCTTAGCCGTTAGAATCCTTTACGATAGTCGCTTCGTTCTTGACATCGTCGGGAATGGTAACGCCGATAGCCGCCGCCGCGTCGGAATTTACGACAATATCGTCGGCGTCTACTACCTCAGCCTTGATGTCCTTTATAGCCTTGCCCTCAAGGTAATCTATGAACTTATCGGCGGTGATAGCACCTATCTTCTTATCGCTGATAGCCTTAGTAGCGAAAGCACCGCTGTTTACCATTACAGCGCTGGAGCCGTAAACAGGTATCTTATTATCGCGCGCTACCTGCGAAACTATCGGCATTGCCGACTGGATAATAGAATCGTTCGGAACGAAGATAGCGTCTACGCTGCCAGCGAGCGACTCTGCCGCGGTCTGAACCTCGCCTGCGGAGGTAACGGTCTTTTCAACGTACTTTATGCCCTTTTCATCGAGGTACTTCATAGCGTTCTGAGCGGTGGTCACGGCGTTTACCTCGCCGGTATTATAAAGTATGCCGTAGGTCTGTATGCCGGGGGTGAGCTTATCGGCAAACTCGAAAATATCGTTTATCGGGATATAGTTTGAAGTACCGGTAGCGTTCTTATCGGGGGCTTTATTCATATCGCTGATAAGACCCGCGCTTACGGGGTCGCTAACAGAGATGAAGAAGTTCGGAACATCGCTGTTCATACCGACTACCGCCTGCGAAGCGGGTGTGCCGATGGTAGCAATCGCCTTAGGCTCGGCGTTTACAGCCTCCTGCACTATCGTATTAAGGTTAGTGGCGTCGCCCTGAGCGCATTTGTAAACTATATCCAGCTTATCCTCAGAGTAGCCCTTATCGCGAAGCTCTTGAATAAAGCCGTCTTTCATATCAACGAAAGCGCCGTTTTCAACCATCATTACAACGTAAACGGTGTCCTTATCAGAACCTTTTCCGCAGGAAACGGAGGCCATGCCGATAGCCGCGGCGATAATTATCGCGGCAGCCTTTTTCAAAATACCTTTTTTCATTGAAGATTTCTCCTATCAAAAATTACTGTAGATTATATAGATCAGAGCATTGCGAAAACGCTTCTGAGCTTTTCGGGGTCGATCGGGTAGGGGTAATGACGAACGTCGGACATACCCGCTATCATCTCAGCGAGGGAGTCGAGCTGCGCAGGCTCTAGACCGAGGTCGCTGACGGCTGTGGGCAGACCAACACGCTCGTTAAATTCGCGGACGCGCATATATTCGTCCACCTGACCGTCATACAGCAGGCAGATGAGCGTGCCGAAAGCTACCACCTCGCCGTGCAGGTGCTCTTCCTCTATGCCGATGGTCGTCAGCTCGTAGAACACCGCGTGCGCCAGACCGCTGTTGTAATCGGGCGTATGGTCGCGGGTGAGCATTATGGAAACTAAGCCCGTGGAAACGGCTATCGCAAGGACGGTTTCTTTAAAATCCTCAGAATTTACATGGCACTTGTTCGCGCTGAAAGCGGAAACGCCGTGAGCGAATATCGGCTCGCTGCACATAGAGGACATCGCAAGCCCCAGCGCCTTGAAATGCTCGGGCTCTTCGCCGCGCGCCGAGATCTGCGATTCGTAATATTTAGCGTAAGTATCGCCCATACCAGCCCATAGATATTTTTCTGGCGCTTCGCACATAATATCAGTGTCGATAAAAGCGTGCACGGGGGCGTTTTCGAAGAAATACGGCTCTATAAAGCTGCCGTCGGGGCGGTACATTATCGCGACGGCGGTACAGCAGGCGCAGTTTGAAGCGACCGTCGGGAAAGTAAACACGGGCTTGCCGAGCTTATCGGAAAGGCACTTGCAGGTATCGAGCGCCTTGCCGCCGCCGACCGCGAAGATCATATCAGCCGACTTCACTTCGTCAACGCCGCTGAGTATCTCGACATTTTCGTAGCTGGACTCACCGCCGTACCATATCTTAGCAGAAACGCTTATACCGCCGCAGTTTGCGATTATCTTTTCGGAAGCAACGGAAAGCGCAGTTCTGCCGCCTATCATGACAGCGGTCTTGCCGAAAGGCGAGCAAAAGCGGTAAATATCTTCGTAAGCCCTCTCGCCGATAGTGTAACTCGGCAGAGTCATGCAGTAATTATTCATAGTTCCACTCTTTTCATAAGAAATACGGGCATTTCAGCGCCCAATTTGCAATATACAGAACATTATATTGCAAAATATAGTATATTGCAACGGCATTTGATGAATAAAATGTTAATGATTTAGTGTGCTAAATTTATGAAACGCATGAAACAAGTTTATGCGGTAAGCGATTGACAACTATGTTTATTTGTGATATTATATATAGATAGTATGAAATATATGAAATGATGTAACAGGAGTGATATATATGAACAGCAAACCGAACCTCAAAGCGCTTGAGAAAAACATAGTTGACACTATAAAAGAATCGCAGCTGAAGCTGGGCTTTACGCCGAACCCCGTGACGCTTTTCTACCCGCTGGAGTCGCTAAACCTGCTGACGGGCGCTGACCTCAGCATGAGCGAGATGACGGCGGCTATCTCGGCCTTCAAGAGCGGCGTGTTGAGCGGTCTTAGCTGCAACGTTTTCGAGGACAAGATAGGCGTTGTGGTATCTGCCGAGAGCGTGCGCGCGATACACGAGAACACCGAGGCGAGCGCTTTCCTCACCGAGTTCATAGCCGCGGTGAAAGAGGGCTGCACTATGGAAAAGGCTAAGGCTATATTCAAAAAGTACAGCGATAATACCGTACTGGAAGATATGGACGACGACGAATTTGACGTACTGGCGTATTTTCCCGACGGCGAGCCGGACGCTTACAAATACTGCCTTGCGAACGACCTTGGCGGGATAACCTACCACAGATTTACGCAGCAGGATTACGAAAATATTTTTGAAAACTAAACGGCGGTGAGCTTTTTGGAAAATTTCACTTGCGTGAGCATAAACCACAGGCTTTGCGACGAAGCCTTTCGCAGCCTTTTCACATTCGGCGAGAGTGAGCGTGAAAAGCTGCTTTTTTCCGTGCGGGAAAGCAGTCCCGTACTGGTATGCACCTGCAACCGCACCGAGCTTTACTTTTTTGGCGGGACTGAAAGCGGCATAGAACTGCTGAGCGAAGCGGGCGGCATACCGCGCGAGCAGCTGAAACAAAAGGTGATGATATTCAGCGGAGAGGGTGCGGCGAAGCACCTTTTTAACGTTTGCAGCGGCATAGACTCGATGGTTGTCGGCGAAGACGAGATACTGGGGCAGGTAAAGAGCGCCTACGCTTTCTCAAAAGAGCGGCTGGAGCTTTGCCCCGAAGCGCACATGATATTTCAGGCGGCGGCAGCGGCGGCTAAGCGGATAAAAACACAGACCGAGATCTCAAAAACATCGGTATCGACGGCGACGCTGGCGGCTAAGAAAGCGGCAAGATTTTACGGCGGCGAGGAGATAAGCGTGACGCTGATAGGCGCAAGCGGAAAGATCGGCGGAAGCCTGCTGAAAAATCTTATCTCGTACAAAAACGTAAGGGTGTACGTCACCGAAAGAAAGCACGGCGCAGACTTCGGCATAGCGGCGGGCGACCCGCGCATGAAAGTAGTGCCATATGACGAGAGGTACGAATATGCAGCTAAGAGCGGGTGCATCATCTCGGCGACAGCCGGCCCGCACTTTACCATCACGGCGGACAGGCTGGGCGAAGTATGCGGCGACTGGCGAAAGCGGCTGCTGATAGACCTCGCCGTGCCGCGCGACATAGACCCCGAAGCGGTGGAGATACGCGGTGCGGAGCTTATCACGATAGACCATTTTGCAAAACTCGCCGCCGAGAACAACGAGCTGAAACGCGGCAGCGTAGAGCGCTCGAAAGAGATGATAGCGCAGGATATGGACGAGCTGAAAAAGCAGCTCGCCATGCACGACCTTATGCCGCAGTTCAAAGAGATAGCGCCGAAACTGAAAGCGGCGGGGGCGGAGGAATTTTTCTACCGTCTGCGCTCGCGGCTGACGAGCGAGGCTTTCGCGCAGGTCGTCGAAACAGTAAAAACATATCAAGAGGACTGAAATATGCCATATTTCCCGTTTTTTGTGAACATAGAAAATTCGCGCTGTTTAGTAGTCGGCGCTGGAAAAGTCGCGCTGAGGAAGATCGAAAAGCTGATGCCTTTCAATCCGCGGATAACGGTCGTCGCGCCCGAGATCTTGCCAGAGATACGCGGTATCGGCGGGATAGAGATACGCGAGAGGGAGTTTTGCGAGAACGACCTTGACGGCGCAGCGTTCGTAATAGCGGCGGCGGGCGGCGAGCGGCTGAACGAGCGCATCTCGGCACTTTGCCGTGAGCGCGGGCTGCTATGCAACGCGGTAGACAGCCCCGAAAACTGCTCTTTCTACTTCCCTGCACTGGTACAGCGCGGCGAGGTATCCATAGGCATATCGACGGCGGGCAACTGCCCTACGCTGGCGGCGGAGATACGCAGGCGCTTAGAGGAAAAGATCACCGAACGGACGGCGGAGATATGCGCGCTGATGGGCGAGCTGAGAGAATTTGTAAAGACGAATTTTCCGACGGAAAAGCAGCGCAGGGACGTTATGAGCGCGGCGCTGGAGATCTGCATGAGCAGCGAAGGCGATCTGCCGAGCCTTGCGAAGCTTGAAAAATCTTGTGAAACAAAGAGGACAGAAGATGACATTTAAAATAGGTACGCGGCGGAGCGCGCTCGCGATGGCGCAGACGGAAATGGTGAAAGCGGCGCTAGAGCAGGCGGGCGCGGAGGCAGAGATAGTGCCGTTTACCACGCGCGGCGACAGGATACTCGACAAGCCGCTCGAGAAGATAGGCGGCAAAGGCGTATTCGTTGCGGAGATAGAGGCGGCGCTGCAAAGCGGCGAGATAGACATAGCGGTGCACAGCGCGAAAGACCTGCCGCTGGAGCTTGGAGCGGAACTGGAGATAGGCGGCGTACTGCCGCGAGGCGACCAGCGAGATATGCTGATAAGCGCGGGCAGGAAATTTGCGCGGGACGAAATCTTCACCGTCGGCACGGGAAGCGGCAGGCGGCGGGCTAATCTGCGCGAGGTGTACCCGAACGCGCGGTTTGCCGACATACGCGGAAACGTTGACACGCGGCTGAAAAAGCTGACGGCGGGCGAGTACGACGCGATAATATTATGCGCGGCGGGAATTGAACGACTGGGGTTGGATATGAGCGGTTACAAGTACGAATATTTGGACAGCTACGAATTTGTGCCCGCGCCGTGTCAAGGGATCATCGCGGCGGAATGCAAGGCGAACAGCAGGGCGGCGGAAGTGCTAGCGATAATTTCAGACGAGAGGACCATGCGCTGTTTTGAATTCGAGCGCGAAGTTATACGGCTTTTGGGCGCTGACTGCACTTCGCCGATAGGAGTATTCAGCGAGGTGCGCGGCGGCGCGATAAGCGGCATCATCTCAGACGGGCGCGGCGGAAAAGTGCGCGGCGAGAGCGGCATCGGCGAAAGATACACACTTGCAAAGGAGCTGACGGAGAAGCTATGAATGGCAAAGTAACGCTTATCGGCGCAGGCTGCGGCGACTACGACCTCATAACACTGCGCGGAAAGCGTGCACTAGAGAGGTGCGACACCGTGATATACGACGCGCTGATAGACGAGCGCCTGCTGGACAACTGCCGCGAGGGGGCGGAGAAGATATGCGTCGGCAAGCGTGCGGGGCGGCACTCGAGCAAGCAGGAGGAGATCAACGAACTGCTGGTGCGCAAGGCGAGCGAGGGGCGAAACGTAGCGCGGCTGAAAGGCGGCGACCCATTCGTTTTCGGGCGCGGCGGCGAGGAGATACTGGCGCTGAGGGCAGCGGGGATAGCGTACAGCGTTGTGCCGGGGGTGACATCGTGCGTGGCAGTGCCCGACCTTGCGGGGATACCCGTTACACACCGCGGAATGGCGCGGAGTTTTCATGTAATAACGGGGCACACGGCAGACGATCTGCTGCCCGAGAATTTTGAAAGCTACGCGAAATGCGGCGGCACGCTGGTATTTCTGATGGGGCTGAAACATCTGCCCGAGATAGCGCGGCGGCTGACCGAGAACGGCATGAGCGGCAAAACGCCCGCGGCGGTAATATCGAGCGGTGCGACGGCAAGGTCGCGTGTGGCAAGGGCTATGCTGAAAGACATCGCGACGGAGAGCGAGCGTTTAGAGATGAAAGCGCCCGCTGTGATCGTAGTCGGCGAAACAGCGGCTTTTGACTTTTCGGCTGAGAGCGCGCCGCCGCTTTACGGGAAGAGCATCGCGATAACGGCGACACCTGCGCTTTCCACACGGCTTATCGGCGCGTTCACCGACCTCGGCGCATATGCATTCAGAGCGGCGGATTTCGACACGCGCGAGCTTTTCGGCGGCGAGATAGACAGGGCGTTCGCAGAACTGGAAAGCTACTCGGCGATAGCGCTTTCAAGCCCGAACGGCGCGGAGGTATTCATCAAAAAACTGCGCGAAAAGCGAATAGATATACGGCGGCTGAGCGGGATAAAGCTCGCGGCTATCGGCAGCGGCACGGCTAAGCGGCTGGCGGAAGCGGGGCTTTACGCCGACATAGTTCCCGAAAAATTCACGGCGGCGGAGCTGGGCAAAACGCTCGCGGAGCGGCTGACGGACGGCGAAAAACTGCTGATAATGCGCTCTAGCGACGGCTCGCCCGAGCTTACAGCGCCGCTTATTTATAAAGGTATAAAATTTGACGACGTAAACATCTACGAGCCGATTTACGGCGGCGGAACAGCTGTTTCGGCAGACTTTGCGGTATTTACGAGCGCGGGCGGCGCGCGGAATTTCTTTAGCGGAAACGGCACGCTAGGCGGTGCGAAAGCCATTGCGATAGGCGAAGTGACCGCGGCGGAGCTGAAACGGCATGGAGTAAAAAACATCGCGATACCGCGCGAAAGCACGGCTGACGGAATAATCGAAAAGATCTTGGAGGAAGTAAAATGCGAAGATTCAGAAGGCTGAGGGCTACGCCCGCAATGAGAAAAATGGTACGCGAAACGCGGCTGAGCGCGGCGGACATGATATACCCGATTTTCGTCGAGGAGGGCGAGGGCTTGACCGCGCCGGTAGAATCTATGCCGACGGTCTACCGCTACTCTATCGACAGGCTGGAGGAGATACTGCCGCAGATAGCGGAGAGCGGGATAGCGGGACTGCTGATATTCGGCGTACCGAAGCACAAGGACGAATTTGCGACCGAAGCGTACTGCGACGAGGGCGTTACCCAGCAGGCGATACGGTACATCAAGAAAAATTATCCCGAGCTGATAGTGATCGCCGACGTTTGCCTTTGCGAATACACTAACCACGGACACTGCGGAGTTATCTGCGGCGAAAAGATACTCAACGACGAAACGCTGCCTTTGCTGAGCAAGATGGCTGTAAGCATGGCAAAAGCGGGGGCGGACATCATTGCGCCCTCAGACATGATGGACGGAAGAGTGGCGGCGATACGCGCGGCGCTTGACGAGAATGGATATATCGACGTGCCGATAATGTCGTACAGCGCGAAGTTTGCGTCTGGCTACTACTCGCCTTTCCGCGACGCGGCAGACTCAGCGCCCTCATTCGGCGACAGAAAGACCTACCAGATGGATCCCGCCAACCGCCGCGAAGCACTGCGCGAGATAGCTGACGACATCGAAGAGGGGGCAGACATGGTGATGGTAAAGCCCGCACTGCCCTACCTCGACATACTGCGCGAGGCGCGCGACATGACAGACCTGCCGCTGGCGGCTTACAACGTAAGCGGCGAATTTTCGATGGTAAAGGCGGCGGCAAAGCTGGGCTGGATAGACGAAAAGCGGATAGTAATGGAAAACATGACGGCTATAAAGCGCGCGGGCGCGGACATAATCATCACATACCACGCACTGGACGCTGCAAAATGGCTGAGGGAGGACGACTAAGATGATAACTGAAAGATCGGAGAAACTGTACGCCGAAGCCTGCGGATATATGCCCGGCGGAGTGAACAGCCCTGTACGCGCCTGCCGCTCGGTAGGCACTACTCCCCTATTCATCGAGCGCGCGAAAGGCTCGCGGATATGGGACGAGGACGGCAACGAATTTATCGACTACGTTTGCTCATGGGGGCCGAACATACTCGGGCACGCCTGCGAGCCAGTCATATCAGCCGTGAAAGCCGCATGCGAAAAGGGGCTGACTTTCGGCGCTTGCCACAAGAGCGAGATAGAGCTGGCGCGGCTCATCAGAAAGCACTTCCCCTCTATGGAAATGCTGAGGCTGGTAAACTCGGGCACGGAAGCCGTGATGAGCGCGATAAGAGCGGCGCGCGGCTTTACGGGCAAGGATAAGATAATCAAATTCGAGGGCTGTTACCACGGACATTCGGACGGACTGCTGGTAAAAGCAGGCTCTGGACTTATGACGCAGTCGATACCATCGGGTGCGGGAGTCACCGAGGGCTGTACGCGGGACACTCTGCTGGCGAAGTACAACGACGAAAGCTCGGTACGCGCGCTTTTTGACGAACACGGCGGAGAGATAGCGGCGCTGATAGTCGAGCCATGCGCGGCGAACATGGGCGTTGTGCCGCCTAAGGAGGGCTTTTTGCAGTTCCTGCGCGACATTACCGCCGAGCACGGAGCTATGCTGATATTCGACGAAGTTATAACAGGCTTTCGCCTTTCAGACGGCGGCGCGCAGAAGCTTTACGGCGTAACGCCCGACCTCACAACGCTTGGCAAGATAGTCGGCGGAGGAATGCCGCTGGCGGCTTACGGCGGCAGGCGCGAGATAATGGAGTGCGTAGCGCCGCTCGGCTCGGTATATCAGGCGGGCACGCTTTCGGGCAACCCATGCGCGGTAGCGGCGGGCATCGCGACGCTAAAGCAGATAGAGAGCACGCCGGATATTTACGAAGCTCTGGACAAAAAGTCGGCAGTGCTGGAGGAAGCTATGAAGTCGGCGGGGCTGAACGTGAACCGCTGCGGCTCGCTCATGACGGCTTTTTCCAACAGCAAAAAGGTAGTAAGCTACGACGAATCGCGCGCCTGCGACACAGAAAAATACGCGAAATATTACAGGCATCTGCTGAGAAACGGCATATACGCCGCGCCCTCGCAATTTGAAGCGATGTTCGTATCATACGCGCACACAGCGGAGGACATTGAGCGCACGGCGGAGATCATCAAGGCTTTCAATGGCGAATAATGTCGCGAAAGCAAAAAAATTATCGTTTAAATGGTTGACGAATAGTGAAAAATATGTTAAAATATAAAGGCAATAACGCACAACTATTGTGTGCGTATTGCGCCGTCAAATTTTTCGTAAAAGTGTTTTAAAGCGACGCAGGCTAACTGGCGTTAGTCAAGGAGTTTTAGGGCATTATGAAGGAAAATTGTTTTGGCTTCGCAAAAACGCAAGCAAGACGTGCACAAAGCCGAAGGCGGTAGTTGTGCGTTATTGCCTGAGGCATATGTTCTTGGTAGAATTTTATATCATAGGATAAAAGACCACTATTGAAAGGACGGTGGAAACAGAAATGAAAAAGCTGTATGAATCCGGAGAAAATTATCTGGAAACAATACTGGTACTTTTTAACCGACACGGCGAGGTGCGCTCGATAGACATCGTGCGCGAGATGGAGCTTTCAAAGCCAAGCGTAAGCCGCGCTATGGGAATTTTAAAAGAGGGCGGATTTATACTCATTGACGAAAACGGATACATAACGCTTACAGAAGATGGCAGACAGGTGGCAGAGACCATCTACGAGCGCCACCGCGTGCTGACCGACTGGCTGGTAAGCCTAGGCGTAGACGAAAAGACCGCCGCGGAGGACGCCTGCCGCATGGAGCACGCCATCAGCTCGACATCATTTGACAGGCTGAAAGAGCACATAAAGAAATATCACCAGAATATCGGCAAAAGCTAAGCTGAAAAAACCGAATGAATCTCAAAGCTGCGGCATATGATAAACTGAGGTGAATCATATGAACGAAAACAGCGGAGAAAGACACAGCCTGATATTACAAAACTGCCGAAGCCTGAGCATTTCGGGCGTTACGGACGCGGACAGCTTTGACGAAAAAAAGATACGCGTATTTACCGAGTGCGGCGAGCTTTGCATATACGGCGAAGACCTGCACGTCAACGAGATGAGCGTAGAAAGCGGCAGCCTGACCATAGAGGGAAGCATAACGGCGCTGATATACGGCGACAAAAATGCCACGAAGCGGCTGCGGCTGCTGGGCAAGCTCTTTAAGTAAGGGAGGCGCGGCATGACGCCAATGCAGCTGGGCACGCAGGCAGAGCTGGACATACTGGGTCTGGCGGTGACGGCGGGCGCGGCTATGGGGCTAATATACGGGCTTTTTCAGATAGTGGCGCGACTGCTAAACTTTGCAGCGGTGCGGCTGATCTGCGACCTGACTTACACACTGATGTTCGGCGCGGTGTATTTTGTATTCACGCTGGCGCAGACGAATTATCTGCGCGGATTCGTGCTGCTGGGCATGATAGGCGGCGCGGCGGGCTGGCATTTCGCGATAGGCAGATTTGCCGTGCGCGGGGCAGCGGCGGTTTTTGGCGCAGCGGCTAAGCCGGCAGTCAGATCTATGCACAAAATATCAGCTAAAAGCAGACGAATGTTTGTGAAAAAGTACCCAAATTCAAAAAAATCAAAAAAAGTGCAAAAAAGCACTTGAAACTTCGCCGCGAAAAAGATATAATTATAGATGTAGGTACTGACGGAGAAACTGTATCTACATACAAGCGGCAGTACGGCAGAAGCGTTTCATGCGCGGCTGCTTTTTGTGTAAAAATTCAGGAGTTGAAAAAAATTGAAAAGTAAAACTTACGCGGACGACGCTGTAAGGTCCGCTAAAAAGAAAAAAGATGGTGCGGGAATTTTCGGGCCTATTGCGGGATTTGCAGCATTTATCCTCGTGATATACTCGATAGTTACCATAATCTCGCAGCAGGTGCAGATAGCGCAGCTAAAGCAGCAGCGCAGCGAGATAAACGCGCAGATCTCAGAAGCGAAACAGCTTAACGACGAGTATTCGCGCAGGCTGGCGAGCGAGGACGAAACGGAATATATGGAGAGGATAGCCGTGGAAAAGCTGGGCTACGCCTACCCTAACGAAAGACGCTTTTACGTAGTAGAAGCGCAGTGAACCCCTTGGGAAGCACGTTCCGACCCGTTTTTACAGTAGCGGCGGGCGTTAAATAAATATGAGAGGTATTGAAAAAGAATATGCAGCTTGAAGTAGGAAAAATTTACGAAGGAAAAGTAACCGGCATTACGAAATTCGGTGCATTTGTTGAGCTGGAGAAGGGTACGACGGGAATGGTACATATTTCCGAGATCGCCAATACTTACGTCAGTGAAATAAAAGACCACATCACCGAAGGCGAGACCGTAAAGGTGAAGGTACTGGCGCTGGGTGAAAACGGAAAGATAAGCCTTTCGATAAAGAAAGCGCTGCCTATGCCCGAGAAAAAGCAGTTCAACAACCGCGGCGGCAGAGGCGATTTCAAGAGAGATGGCGCGCGACAGGGCGGACAGAACCACGGCAGAAACGAACGCGGAGATCACCGCCAGCAGAACGACGGCGCAAGAGGACAGGGACAGGGTCAACGCCGCGCGAGAACTTACGAAAGACCGCAGCCGCAGGACTTTGCTAAAAACCCGCCCCCTGTATACGACGTGAGAACAAATTCGGGCGACGCGGACTTTGAGGACATGATGGCGAAATTCAAGGCTTCGAGCGAGGAGCGTTTTTCCGACCTCAAGCACGTCATGGACAACAAGCGCAGGAGTTCCTCAAGAAGAAAATAAGGAGCGGAGAGAAAATTGAAAAAAACTTTTGCATTCATCTTCTTCATGCTGGCGGCGATAATTTTGGGCGCGGCGCTTGCCTACCTTGGCAGGAACGTAGCTTTTTTGAGCTGGCTGGCTTGGGGAAAAAGCATGGGAATAGATAACGTGGCGATAGATCTTTACGTTTTAAAATTCTCATTTTCGCTGAACGTTACGTTCACGATCTCTCAGCTTATAACGATACCTGTGGGTCTTATCGTATATGCCAAGACCTGTAAAGGACTATAAGAAATAGTACATAGACACTGCTTTTGACAGACAGAAGCAGTGCTTTTTCTATAATTTTGCCAGCGACTCGTGCGAGTTTTTACATTTCCCCAGCAGTTCATGACATTGCTATTGACAAACGCACGAAAAAATTATACAATAGTATTAGGGAAAGAAAACAACTTAGCAAGACAGGTTTTTTTGATAATTTGGCGCAACGAGAAAATGACTTATGATACCCCATTTTTAAAAGCGCCTATTCCCTTTTTGAAGATCTCCGTTACTGACGGAGGTCTTTTTTTATTGACAAACGGCGAGATAATTTTCAGATTTCCGCGGTTCTTCTTTATTACGACAAAATAAAAAATCGGGCGGAGGAATTGACCTCTGCCCGAAATTTTTTGCTGTTTGAAAAATTATTTGCCGAGAGCAAGCTTGCCCATAGCGTCAGCCTGCATGATAGCGTCGTAAAGCTCTACGGGCTGAACATCGCCCGCGAGGTTATGGATAGTTTCGCCGGGGATACAAGCGTTTTCGGAAATGGTCTTGACCTGCTCGGGGGTAGTAACGCCGATCTCTTCAAGAGTTACAGGCAGACCTACCTCGATGCAGAAGTCCTGAACTTCCTTGAACTCCTCTTTGGACGCGCCCTCGAGAACGAGCTGAACGAGCGTGCCGAGAGCTACGCAGCAGCCATGGTCGGCGTGCTTGATGCCCAGCGACGTAACGCCATTGTAGAAAGAGTGTGCAGCGGCGCAGTTGACGTTATCAGCGCCAACGCCCGAGAGATAAACGTTCGCCTCGATGATATTTTCGAGGGCGGGGGTAACGGCGTGAACTTTGCAAGCTTCAACAGCCTGCTTGCCGTACTCGCGAAGGGTATCGTAGCAAAGTCTTGCGAGCGCCTGACCTGCACGAGTGATGCCCGTGCCCTCAAGGCTGGCAGACTCGGTGCGGATAGAAGCTCTGCCCTCGAAATATGTACCCAGCGCGTCGCCCATGCCCGCGATAAGGAACTTAACGGGAGCGTTTGCGATAACGGTAGTGTCTACCATTACGGCGTCGGGGTTAGTTGGGTAGAAAAGGTATTTATCAAAGCTGTGGTCGTCATTATAAATTACCGAAAGACCTGTGCAGGGGGCGTCGGTAGCGGCAACGGTAGGCAGGATAACGATGTGTTTGCCGGTGTAGTAAGCCGTAGCCTTAGCGGTATCGACAGCGCTTCCGCCGCCTACCGCAACAACGGTATCTATCTTATCTTCCTTAACGATAGCCTCCATCTTAGCGATCTCGCCCTTGCTGGAGATACCGCCGAAGATCTCGTAACGTCTGTAATCATCGAGCGTGCCAAAGCTTTTCTCTATCTTATCATGACAGGCTTTATAACCGCTGTTTGAACATACAAAGAGCCATCTCTTGCCCATATAGCCCATTTCTTCCTGAAATTTCAGCAGCGCATCTCTTCCCTGAACATATTTAAGCGGCTCGCGCATTGCTCTGAGTCTTCCCATCATAAAAAATCAACCTCCGATCTATTATGAAAAACGTAAAAAAACAACATTTTTCTAAGACACATTATAGCACTTTTGACGAATGAAACAAGCAGTATATTCATAACAATTTGTGAATATTTTATTATCTCAGAGGGCTAAAAAAGACCCCGCAAAAAGCTCTGCAGGGTCTGAAAAGTATGTTCAAATTTTATTATTTGCCGAGCGGATAAACGAGGTCTTTATGCTTTTCAGCAAAGGCAGAAGTAGCCGCCTGAGTCAGCCCATACTCATACCATGTGCCGTCCTCCTTGCGCTCCATCCAGACCATAAGACCCTGCCAGCCGTTCTCGTAAGCTATTTCATATTTTTCAGTCAGCTCGTAGCCGCACTCGCCCGAATCATCGTTGGAAGTTTCACCGACGAGGCAAGGCTTGGTATCGTCAAGACCGAACTCCTGCGGGGTAACGTTGAAAGGGAAACCAAAGTACGGCTTCTGCCACATATAGTAATGTGTACTATAAAAATCCACATAAGCATTATCATCGCCGGTGAGCTTTTTGAGCGTATCGTCGGCGATAACGTTGCCCTCGTAATTGGCGGAATTGTACTTGATTATACCCATGCCGACGGTCGCGAGCATATCAGAATTTTCGTGGATAGTCGCCGCGCACTTGCCGAAGAAGTAGCTGAGGTCGTCCCACTCGAGCTGGCCGCACTCCTCATTTTCGTGGACCCAGTCGGGCTCGTTCATAATATCGACCGCGAAGATGTACTCATTGTCATTGTAGCGCTTGCAAAATTCCTTGACGTACTGCTCAGCGAAATCGTCAACATTCTCCTTGCTGGTGAGCAGAGTGCGCCACTTTTCGCCGCTGCCGTTCTCGCCCTTGCAGTGGTCGAATGATGTGATGGTCGGCATAACGTAGATCTTATGCTTTTCAGCCATCTCGAAAAGCTTATCGAGGTCGCTCCAGTGGTTCTCGTTGATATTTTTAATTGCGCCCGTTGTTTTTAAGCGAACGATATTTTCGCCCGCACAGTTGACCCAGATACGGGTACAGTTCACGCCGTCAGCCTCGAGCTGAGTAAAAGTCTGCTCCCAAGCATCGGTGTCCATCGAGCCTGTAAAGTCGTTCCAGTTGATCCACGGGGTGTTTACACCGTTGATCCAAAGCTGTTTGCCATCGACCATGAATTTTGTGCCGTCTACCGTGACCCTTGCCGAAGGGCCGCTTTCCTTTGTTTCGTCAGCCTTTTTATCGGACTTGCCGCAGGCCGCTGTGCCGACGCACACCGCCGCACAGATTATCAGCGCGGCAGTTCTTCTAATGACATTTTCAAGCGTCATAGAAAATACCTCCTAAAAATTGTATCATAAATAGCGAAGCGCCCCACTCCGCCATATTATAGTATAGCACAAAGCAATGTGAAAATCAAGAGAATCAAGCAACGATCATTACTATATTTTTAAGCAAAAAAACGCAGCCTTTTTCGACTGCGTTCATGTATATCAAGCTATCTGCGCGTGCCTTATCTCACGTTTCTTCCAGCTTATGAAACCGTACATATCGTTTAGGAAAAATATGCTGAAATTGACCGCAACGGGTATATATGAAGGGTCTTTCAGCGACGCCAATATCCACAAAACTATTAGGACTATATCATTTGCGGCATATCCCAGCGCGTAATACGATGAGCGAAGCATCGTAAGCGATGCAGCCAGAAAGCTTGTGGTTACTGAAATAGTGCTGAATACCATATTTGGTGTACCGAGCGCTTTTAAAGTATAGTAAAATACCACAGATACCGCCGCGGTGAATATCACAAGCCCCACGATATGCTTTCGATTGAGCCGCTGTATCTCTACCTCCGAGTCGTTTTCCGCAGAGGGATTTCGTATCCACGTTATCATAGACCACACCGCCATAGGCAATGTCATGCCAAGATATGTTACCATCTCGCCCCAATATCTGAATCTGTACGATATTATGCCGTACAATATGCTGAAAACTATCATCAATATCTGCGCCCAAACGTTGCCTTTTGCCGCGAATATCAGCGATGTAACACCTATCATCGCCGCCGCCAATGTCAATATGTCAAGCTGACCCGGCAGGATATTAGATAAAAAAACAGCGACAAGCGAGCATATCCAAAGCAGCCGATCCATTTTCGTCAATGTTTTTATAGGATCATTCAATATATCACGCCTTTCAAATATATATATCACTTTAAAGCGATATTGTGATGGTCTATTTTAGGTACCGAACGTTTATTTAATATCATCAGATCATCCGATCCCGAATTTCAAAAGCTATTATAGCACATTTTTTTGTGCCTGTCAACCCATAAAAACTTGACACTAAGGCAAGTTTGTGATATAATAACTTCGAGGTGAAGATATATGGACGCAAATACTATCGGCTGCATATGTGTAGGCGCGGCAGGACTTGTTGCAGCGCTGTTGTCGATGCCGTTTTTCATGCGCGGCAGATCATTGCGCAGGAGATGCACAGCTGAAACGGTCGGAAAAGTTATAAAACACCGCATAGCTGGCGGATCTAACGCAAAGTCTGTCGCGCCTGTCGCAGAATTCAGCGTGAATGGCAGGACATACACGGCTTACAGACATTACAAAGGCGTAGTTTCGACTAATATAAGCACGCCCGAAATGGAAAAGGTATTTGGGCAGGGCGACGGTTTTTATATATCCGAAAATGATATATTTCATATCCACACGACGGGCATATATCACAATTACAGGGTGCTTGGGGAGCAGGTATGGCATATCGGCAGCGATGTAAAGGTGATATATGACCCGAAAAAGCCGAAATGTGCATATATAGATAAGGTAGTGACATCTGCAAAGACCGCAGGGATAGTTTTATTGTCATGCGGAGTTGGGTTGATGTTGATCTCAGCAATCGCATATTTGTTAATATAATACCACATATAGATTCTGAATGAAATATGCACATCAATATAAAGTATAAAGACCGTCTGATATATTGCAGACGGTCTTATATATTATACTACTAGTCATCAAATCGTTCTCAGCGTACTTCTGCAAGGAGCGGATAAACAGCAAATCGGCAAGGCTGTTGTTGCCATCAAAGCCGTCAGCGCACAGATCTTCTTCCTCTTTTCGTCATTTCATAAACACAAATTCTTCCAGTTCAAATAGCTTTCTGCCCTCAAAATACTGCGCCGTCCAGCCCTCAACGCCGTGCTCGGCAACGAAATAAAGTGCGTGTCTGCCAATAACTTTCGCAGTTTTTGCCGTGTAAACGCCGTCGCCCGTGCCGATCTGTATGCTTCCGATTTCCTCGCCATTTTCAGGATCGTCTAGCAGAACGCGCACGCGGCACTTCGCTCCGCCGCCTTTGACTTTCATTGCTATTGTCATTCCATCATTGGTAAAATCATCACCAAAATCAAAATATTTGTATCCGATAACACAGCCGTCGGTGATGTCGGTAACAGTTCGCGTGAAAATGTCCTTCTCAGTAACAAAACAGCCGCCTTTTAGTACACACGCGATCTCGGCTGGCGTGAGTTTATACGGATCGAGCGAATCCTCAAACCCGAGCGAGGTCATTTCGACCGTCGGGATAGTTCCGTCGGGCAGGATCTCGATTTTTTCAACGCAGGCACGGCGGCTCATTATTGTGCCATTTGTCATTCTATGGTAAAAAACATACCATTGACCTTTTATGCAGCAGACAGAGCCGTGGTTATTTCCGCCGGGGTAATCAACGCCGTTGTCAATGATGTATCCGCGGTATATGAAAGGGCCTCTCGGCGAGTCGGAGGTCGCGTATGCAAGTCGGCTGCCGACGCAGGGCGAGTAAATCATGTAATATTTTCCGTTGATCTTTCGCGGCGAGCTGGCTTCAAAAAAGCGCTGTTCCCGCGGAACGTTCTCTGTGTCGTCAATCACCGGGCGCTTGTAACTGCCCGCCTTGATTTCGTACATATTCGCGGGGTCAAGTTCGTTCATGTTCGACTCGGTAAATCCGTAGTAGATATAGACTTTTCCGTCATCATCTACCAACACGCCAGCATCGTTAAAAATACCATCATCGCCCACTTTTGTATCATATTTATAGTTGGAAAGCAGTTCAAACGGGCCTTCAGGACGGTCTGAAACACCAACTGCTCCTTTAGAACCCACAATATATGCGTAAAGGTAGTATTTACCGTCTTTTTCTATAACATCGGGGGCAAAAAGTTCGTGGTCAGTCCATGGCGTATCAGGCTTGCGGTCGCCGCTGCTGCGGGTCTTGAAGCTGTCGCCGTGGCAAGTCCAGTTATTAAGATCATCCACGCTCGCCGACCAAACTTTCAATTTAAAATCGCAAAAAACGTCGCTGGCTGCTCTGTCGTGCGAGCCGTAAAGATAAACGCGGTCGCCGAAAACGCGCGGTTCTCCATCAGGTATATATTCCCAAAGCGGCAGGATAGGATTTGGCATATTGATCACCTCAATATAATTTCTCTACAAATAGTATACTACATTTTGTGCACGATTGTAATATCAAAAAAAGCTCAATTTAGTATCATTTTGTGCAAAATCCACCAGCGCAAACGGACGGCGATATGTCAGAGACCTTTCCGGTAGGCTGTCGGCGTTTTGCCGCAGCGCTGTTTGAATTGACGAATAAAGGTATACGAGCCGGAGTACCCGCACCGCGCGGCGATCTCATCGACCGTCAGCGTGGTCGATGTCAATAAACGTTTTGCGCGCTCGACCCTGCTGGTTATGACATCGGCAATAACGCTCACACCGAACATTTTTTTATACATATGCTGGAAGCCCGAACGGCTCATCCCCGCCTCTGCGGCTAGCTCATCAACGCTGCCGACCAAATCGGGCTGGGTGTAAATGCGGCTGCGAATGTGCGTGAAGCTGTCATTTTTCTTTGCGAACGCGCGTGTGCAGAGATGCTTTTTGTCTGCGATCAACCTGCCGATCTTCATAAAAAGTATATCGAGATAGCGCTGCTCGATCTCTTCGTGAAAAGCGTCTGCCGAGTAGTGCTCATAGGTCAAAATGTGCATTATCTGACTCAGCTCCTCCACCGCCCCGAGGTGCACAATCTGGTTGATCGGCAGCCCTAGTTTTGCAAAATGATCCATGTCGCCGACCTCTTCCGAGAAGTAGAACCAATCGTCGGTGTAGTTGTCATCTAGGGCGGTGTACATACATGGCGTGTTGGGCGAAATGAGCACGCAGGAGTTCGCCGCAACGTTCTGCCGAACGCCGTCTAACTCGAACAAAGCCGTTGATTTTACTAGCAAAAACAGCCATGCGCCCGGGCCTGCGGGTCTGTCCATTACGAATGATCTGTCGTGGCTGTGGTTGTAGCCGATCGAGCCTATTTTCATTTTTCCATCTCCTTATCTAGGTCGTTTTTATCGTTTCTGTGGTCTAAATATTCAGCAAAACGCTGCACGGCGAGCGGTGCGGATTTTTCATCGTGCAGAGTGAAACATATATCTCTTCCTGCTTGCGCCGATTGTCTTTTTGTGCAAATTCTGTACGGTGCACGGCGCTCGAACATTTTTTGTAACGCCTTTCCATTTGCAATTGCAATGATCTGCATGACAAATAGTTGCTTTTCAGATAATTGATTTTATGATACAATATTTTAGCAGATATGTCAAGTGCGAAATGAAAGAAAATTTGAGATAGATCGCAGTGCTACAAGTCTTTGCAGAAAAATTGCCGTGCACACTTGAAAAAAATTCTGGAACGTGGTATAATAATTCTATACTTAGCGAAAGGAAATTTGACAAATGTCTAAAATATGTAAATCATGCGGCAAAGAGTACAAGGGCGAATTTTGCGAGCACTGCGGCTACGGCGACCCTGACCTCGAAATAAAAGCCGTCAAGAAATACCAGACCAATAAGCCAGTGCGCTTTATGACAGCTGAAGAAAAGGAAGAACATTACAAAAAGTTGAAAGAGGCTCAGCGCGATAAAAACGGCAAGAAAAAGCGCGACCCGAAGATGGTGCGCCTACTGATTGTGTTGACTATCGCGGCGATGCTTATCGTGGTAGGCACGCTTTTCGGCACTGGCGTTATAGGCTTTAGCGAGAAGAGCAGCGACGTTGTGGACAAATACCTGACGGCGATAAACGAACGCGATTTCGACAAATACAGCTCATGCTTCCCAAAAGAGATGCAAAAAGACTATGAGAGCGACCTCAAGATTTCCGAAATTGGCGACAAGAAATACATGGAAACTTTTGCCGCCGATTTTGCAGATACCTATGGCGACGATTTCACCATCGGCTGGAAAATACAGAGAGCCGACGAGCTTACCGAGTACAGTTTAGACGGCTACAAGGAAGCCTACGGCACTGTTCCAGACATAAGCGAGGCGAATTTGGTAGTCACCGACGTTACGTTCAAAGGCTCAAAAGGCGAAGAAACTTTCCGCATGAATTTCTACGTCGGCAAGGTCGGCAGACATTGGAAGCTTTTCAATCTGCAATACGAGCCGGGAATCATCACGCCCGATATGGAGATAACCTCTTCATTCGCGGAGAGCGATACGGACAGTGCGGCGGAAAGCGCTGCTGAAAGCGCGGAATAAAAACTCAACAAACAAAAAAGACCTCCGAAAAGCTCGGAGGTCTTACTATTTTACGAGGTCACTTGCCCATGAATTTCAGATTTTTCTCGATAAGCTCGCAGCGCTGTTTTACGCAGTCTACCGAACGCAGCGGGTCAGACGGAGTGTTGAAAGTGTAGTCCATCAGTTTCTCGATAGTAGTCGAAGCAACGTGCACGCGGGTATCGGAGGAAGCGTAGTAGATGTAAACATCGCCGTTTTCACGGACGATAGCGCCGTTAGTAAAGCAAACGTTTGAAACATCGCCGACTCTCTCAGCGCCGTGCGGAGCGATGAAAAGTCCCGAAGGCTCGGCGATAAGCTTAGAGGGGTCGTTAAGGTCGGTCGCGAAAACGTAGATAACGTAGCGCAGACCTGCGGCGGTGTTTCTTACACCGTGCGCTATATGTATCCAGCCCTTGGGTGTCTTTATCGGAACAGCGCCCGCGCCGTTCTTGACCTCGGTTATGGTGTGGTAGCGGCGGGGGGATATGACCTTTTCCTCGGTGCAGATGACGGGGTTCGTGATGTCATCACAAAGACCGAAACAAACGCCGCCGCCCGAGCCTGTTTCTATAAAATCGTCCTGCGGACGGGTGTAGAAAGCGTATTTGCCATCAACAAATTCCGGGTGGAGAACTACGTTTCTCTGCTGCGGCGACTTAGATCTCAAATTCGGCAGACGCTCCCATGTAACGAGGTCTTTAGTGCGAACTATGCCCGCCTGCGCGGTAGCCGCGGAAAGGTCGTTGACGGAAGTATCCTTGCTCTCAGAGCAGAAAACGCCGTATATCCAGCCGTCCTCGTGCTGAGTAAGGCGCATATCGTAAACGTTGGTTTCGTCAGGCTCGGTATCGGGCAGGATAACGGGATAATCGCGGAAACGGAAACCCTCGGTAGGGCTGTCGCTTTCGGCAACTGCGAAGAAAGACTTGCGGTCGCTGCCCTCAACGCGCGCTACAAGGCAGTATTTGCCATTGAGATAGATAGCGCCCGAATTAAGCACGGCGTTTATGCCGAGGCGCTCCATAAAGTGCGGGTTGGTCGCGGGGTCAAGGTCGTATTTCCAGATGATAGGCGCGTGCTCGGCGGTAAGCACAGGATTTACATAGCGGTCGTAAATGCCGTTATAGCTGTCCGCCTTGCGGTTTTTGCGGTTGATAAGCTCCTCATATCTCGAGGTAACATAAGCTTTGTTTGTTTCAAATTCGTTCATATTACGTTTCCTTTCATGGTTATTTGTGATAAATATATTATACTATATCGCGAAAAAAAATGCAATAGGCGCGCGCGGGCTTAAACGTTTACAATAACGATTACAAAAAAACTTTTTGTAAATAAAAGAAAGCGCAGCCGAAGCCGCGCTTTTGGTATTATTTAGATTTTCGAGATCCTGCCGCCTTATAAGCGGTATCATAAAGAAATTCCTGCACGTTGAAAGGCTCGCCGACAGGCTCTTGACGCTCGTAAGTACCGTCGGGCAGCATAACTCTCGCCGAAGTGTTGTCGCTCATCATGGCGGTAAAAATCTGCTCAACGCGGCGTTTAAGCTGCTCGTCAAGTATCGGCGCGGCCACCTCTACGCGCTTCAAAGTGTTGCGTGTCATGAGGTCGGCGGAGGCTATGTAGATCTGGCGGTCATCGCCGCTGCCGAAAATGTATATACGCGAGTGCTCGAGAAGTCTGCCGACGATGCTCACAATGCGGATATTTTCGGTGTAGCCCTCGATGCCCGGGCGCAGACAGCAGATACCGCGAATGACCATTTCGATCTTCACGCCCGCCTGCGAAGCTTCTATCAGGCTTTCCATTATCTTCTTATCGGTCAGCGAATTGAGCTTCAGCCCGATGTAGGCTTCCCTGCCCTCGCGCGCCTTTGCCGTTTCACGCTCGATAAGGTCTATTACTTTATCTTGCAGGCAGTGCGGCGCTACCATGAGCAGATTTGTTTCTGAGATAGTTTCGCCCATCAGCAGGCGGCGGAATACCTCGGCGGTCTCCTTGCCAATATCGCTGTTCGCGGTGATAAGGCAAAGGTCGGTGTAAAGCCGCGCGGTAGATTCGTTGTAGTTGCCGGTGCCGACCTGCGTGATGTACTGAACGTTCTTGCCGCTCTTGCGAGTGATAAGGCAGATCTTGGAATGAACTTTAAGCCTATCTATGCCGTAAATAACGCGGCAGCCCGCCTTTTCAAGGCGTTTAGACCAATTTATGTTATTTTCTTCATCAAAGCGCGCTTTCAGTTCTACCAAAACGTTGACCTCTTTGCCGTTTTCGGCAGCTTCGACCAGCGCTTCTATTACCTTACTATGGCGGGCAAGGCGGTAAAGAGTCATTTGGATAGAGATAACATTTTTGTCACGTGCAGCCTCACTGAGCATATTAAGGAAAGGCGTTATACTCTCATACGGATAGTGCAGCAGCACGTCTTTTTTCAGCACCTGCGGGATTATCGCGGAATCAGTGAGAGCTGGCGATTTCTGCGGAGTGCGGGGCTTATAGCTAAGCTCGGGGTCGTCGGAAAGCTTTTCGCGAATAATCTTTACGAAGTCGAGCGAGAGCGGAGAATCGCTGGTGAAAACGCACTTTTTCTCGAGGTGTAGGTATTCGCAAAGTTCTTCCACAACGCCGTCGCTAAGTCGGCGAGTCATATCAAGGCGCACAGGGCAGAGCTTTTTGCGCATTTTGATGACCTCAGCCATATGGTCGCGGTAATCGAGATCTTCATCGTAAACGCGTGATTCATCTATATCGGCGTTGCGGATTATCTTTATCAGCGACTTTTCGATGACCTTATAGCCTGGAAAAATGTTGGCAAAAAAGTGCAGGATCATCTCATCGGTGAGCATATAAACAGTGCCCTTTGAGGAAGCCATGGGCGGTATCTCAATAGCGTTCGGGAAAAGCAGGGTTATCGAGGGAACGATGGCCAGGCGGCGTTTACCGTTTTTACTTTGGAGCACGGCGATACCGTAGACCTCTTTATTTTTCAGAAATGGAAAAGGCTGTTTTTTGCCAATAAGCGCGGGGAAAAGCAGCGGCTGAATATCCGCTTCAAATTTCAGGCGAACATACTCCTGCTCGCGCTCGTTAAGCTCGGAAAATCGGGCGACGCGCACGCCGCGAGTGTCGATCTCCGCCATGATACGCGAGTAAGCCTCGTCCTTGCGTTTGAGCAGCTTTTTTGCGCGTGCGAGAACAGCGCTAAGCTGTTCCTGCGGGGTCATGCCCGTCTTATTATCGCGCGAGCGATCGGAAACGAGCATGGCGTCATGCAGACCGCCAACGCGTACCATGAAGAATTCATCAAGATTGCTCTGAAAAATCGAGATGAAATTGAGCCTTTCGAGCAGTGGCACGCTTTCGTCCTCAGCTTCTTCGAGCACGCGTTCGTTAAATTTGAGCCACGAAAGCTCTCGATTGACATAACAAATGTATTTATCGGTGTTTTTTGGCATATTATCTCCTCCTGAACTGCCGCCGCGCTATGTAAAAGCGGTGCATAATGCTATTATACCGCAAATATGCGCATGTTACAAGGCAGAGCGCTGTATAATGTTTGTAAAAAGTCTGAAAAAGCGACAAAACCAGCGCTATACTATATTTATATATACATTATATCAGCAAGATAGGGCATATTTTGTTATGAATTTATGTATTTTTTCTTACAAACAATAAAAAATACACACTTTATACGGACAAAATCTATTTTTTGTCGCACAAGTATTGCAAAAACCGTAGTTAATAATATCTTCTATTTTTATTTACTGAATATTAACAAATTTCCGTGCAAAAATTGTTGACACGGGTGAAATTATGTGCTATAATATTAAAGTCGTCGGGGTGTGGCGCAGATTGGTAGCGCGCTACCTTGGGGTGGTAGAGGCCGTGGGTTCAAGTCCCGTCACTCCGACCAACAACTAATGCGTGATCATTGTAAAAGTGGTCACGCTATTGTGTTAATAAGCCATTATCGGCAAAGATGAAAGCACCAAAACTGATGCGTTCATCTCAACCGATAATCGGTTGAGTAATATATAAACAGTATAAACTGCGGATCGCATTTTCGACCTCTGCTCTTACAGCTTGTATCGCACTCTATGTCGAGCAGCCGAAAGGGCTTATACAGGCTTGCTTGTATTGTAAATTAAGCTTTTGTGATCTCAGTTGGATCAGCGTGCAGGCTCATAGGCGGCACAGCCGTTTCAGGATCGCGGCGGCGCTGTATGCTCACAGTCTTTCTTTGAAAGAAAAAAATTAAAATCACCTAACCGGTGTGGGTCTTTCTTGCAGACTGTATATCATTGCATAGGCTGCTATGCTCCGGGCGTTGCACATGGTGCGCAGCTCCTCGTGGGAGCATATGATGTTCATACGCATTTAGGTCACTCCCTTGTCATCGGGTGGCCATCATCAGCTTAATACCGGACACTTCCAATCTACCTTATCATTAGTCCGGAGAGCATGAGGATTCAATTTTCAAGATTCTAATATCTGCAAGCTGTCAACCACACTGTGAAGATATTGTGATAAAATAAAGAACCATACCTAAAAGATACTAGGTATGGCCTTGACAAAATCTATTATTCATGCTATAATGGTAGCAATGAACGCAAAACTAAGTCCTGACGATATGACCGTATCGTTTAGGGTGATGGGCTGTTTGGTGCTGGTAACACTGAGCAGCCCGTTTTGTTATTTATTTTACTCTTATATTATAACATATTGGCGGCATAATGTCAAGTAGTCACAGTAAATTTTATGAATTTTTTTGGTAGAATATCTGCCTTTAGGCAAAAAAAAGGAGCTGCACGAGAAGTGCAGCTCCTTTAGTTTTCCTTATGTTTTTCTACTGCTCTGATTATGCTTCTTACTATAAAACCAATAATAAATAATACTAGCACTAGTGGAATTGATCCAAATAGGAAGATTAGATAATATAACGCTATTTTCTCTATGCCCTCGATCCGTATTATTGAGAAACCACTTTTTATAACCCTTTCTAGTTCCGTAAAAAATGTTACAACTAAGGACACTATCAAAGGTCTTAATAAAACAGGAATCTTGTTTTTCACTTCTAAAAATATTGCCGGAACAGTAAATGATAATAGCATAGGCAAAAATTTTAAAAAATCTTTTGGTGAATCAATTAGCGAGAAAATTGTCGGCCAAAATGTCACGATCATAAATATAGAAAATACAACTGCCAAAAATGCTAAAATGGCTATTACATTATCAAATGTTGATTCCTTATGGACTATGACTTTGACTTTTTGTTTTTCATCGATACGATTCATGTTCCTACCCCGTTTTTCTAGTAATTCTTTGGTATATTATATCACATTGATAATATAATGTCAAGTAGTTACAGTCAAATCCCCAGCTGCTTTCGCAACAACTGTATATCCCTATGTCCATAAACACGGCTGAGCATATCGAGATCTGACCAGCCGAGCTGTGCGGCTATCGCATATGGGTTCTTACCTTCGTTGACCCATATCGAAGCGCGTGTGTGTCGCAGCTCGTGAGGTGTAAGCATCGGAACGTTTACGCCTTGCTTGAGATAGTGATTGTGCATTTCCTGCATGAAAACTTTGTATCTGCGAATGTACCATGAATCAGGACTGCACACTTTTCCGAAGCGGTTATATATGAGAAATTCCGGATACACATAGTGCCCTGGCGTTTTCTTTTGAACATTCCTACCTAGCAGCAGCTCACGCGGAGCGCGGTTTATGTGCTCCATCGTTTCGTCAGATACGGCTATCACCCTTTCACGGTACTCGTTCTTTGTATCGTTGATGACGACACGGCTGCTTTCGGCACTGCTGCCGCCCTGACGCACTGTAACACCTCGCTGGATATATATCAGTTGATTTTGATTATCTATATCGTCCCACTTAATACCCAGCAGTTCAGAGCGCGTCAATCCACAATTCAATAACAGATCAATTTCAAGCCCAAAGCGGTGATACTTTGAGTATGCCAAAACAAGATCAGCTTGCTCAGGTGTGTAGACGCGTTTTTTCTTTGTTTTGCCGCCCACCTGAATCTTGAAATGCTCACATGGATTTTTTGGTATAATATCATTGACATACGCATTATCCATTATTTCGTTAAGCACAGAAAAATGTGATTTAAGAGTTTCTCTCGCATAATCGCGGTACAAGATAAAATACATCTCAATATCGTTGCGCTTGATACTGTCTATAGGCAGTGCGCCGAAATACGGCAAAAGATGATTTCTGCACAGCGATTCCCAGTGCAACTGATATGTATTATCACGCACCTTGTACTGTTTGATCATTAGCACGGTTTTTGCGTGCTCTGCGAACGTTAGTGACTTCATTTGATTTTCCATTATTCTCTTTCTCCTTATAGTATTTTTACACAAGTCTTTTTACAGACATCATATATTATATAACATCATTGGCATAAAGTCAATTATATAGCAATATTTAAAATTTCTTTTAAAGAAAAAAAGATAATTTTGTACTCATAACAATGCAAAGCGCAGCGCAGCTGACAAACCCCGAGTGTTCGTATGTATATATACTTAACAAAGTTATATATCTTAGATCATATTTTTTACTCTCTAAAAGACATGACTAAGTGGGTTTATATAATGAGGGTTCATTTTACCCACTACCCCCTATAAAACTTTCAGAGCAGATATGCATAGATTTTCTGCGGCAGCTATTGACATAGTCAAATTTAGGTGATATAATATATGTGAATTTATGGTGACAACGCGACCGTCTCTTCTTTTTTATAGTACCGCGCAAGCGTACTACCACGAAGTATGTGTTATCAGTATAGTCGCCAAGCTTTGTACGCTTTAGCTGCTTTACTATAAGCCCTTTTTCGATCAGCCTGCTGCAAGTGCGGCATATATCTGATTTATCCGCATTCAGAATGCGTGAAAGGTCGTTTAAAGACTGATAAAATGAATTGATAGTATTAGTACGCAGCTTGCACATTGCGGCGTACAGCGTAAATTCCTGCGCCGTGAGAGCATATGAAAAAACATCATAGCGCATATAAAAAAACTTGTTGAAAAACGCCATAGTGTAATGATAACTGCTTTGATGACCGTTTTCACGAGTGGTCCTGTATCTGTTTACTATTATATTCTTCTCAGCGAGTTCCGAAAGGGCACGCTTGACTGTAGACACACTAAGTCCGCAGGCTTTAGAGAGAGTAGATTGTTTCACACAGATCTCGTAACCGTTACGGCTCTTTCTATTCTCATTGACAAGACTGTAAAGCTTGCAGGCAACTTTCAGAGCATTTCCTTTGGTTTGGGTTAAAATTGCATTTGGTATTTTCATATTAATTCTTCTTTCTGAGGACGGCATATTCGCACTATGCTGTTCTCTTTTTTTGTATATAAAAAAGCAGCCATTTATAGCTGCTTTAAATCATTTTTCTTTGATTTTTAGTAAAGTTGTTTTTGCTTTATTGTAAATAGCTTTTGAGTTAATAGTTGAAAGCGAAAGCTTTATGTTGTGATCTTTTGAAAAAGTAATAAGCGGTTCCGGATCATAGGCTATAGTGTTATCATTACTATAGTGAATACCGTCAAAATCAAGTATTTGCCGACAAGATGATCCACATATAACACTTTTTATTTTGCAAAGAGTATACAACAACGGAAATCTGTAATCCGACGAAAGCTCTTTATAATTGCCATTAAAATCGAACCAATAAACTCCGTTAGTTGAAATATGATCATACTGATTTTCGAAATCAATTATGCGAACAGGAATATCAATGCTCTCTCTTAAATACTTTACTGCCGCCAATCTGTGATAGCCGTCCTCGTAAGCTGCTATCATGTTAAGTTCTGAAACAAAAACTGCTTGATGAATATTGTCAAGTTTTTTATTCTTTATAAACTCAACGATACTCTTAGGTTTAACTGCAGTCGTTAATATTGATTTTTTATAGGAATTTACTATCCCGTCATGGCTATTATAGGAGGAAAAAGTCATTATGCAGCTATGTAGCCTTATTATGTAATCGTCTGTCGCATTGCAGTAATATGGAAGAGTTGCCAAGGCGGCATACTCAGCTATTACCGATTCCTTGATCAATGTTATATTGTAATCCAAGAAAATCAATTTTTCTTTTATTTCACTAAAGCAATTAAGTCTTTCGAGTAATTCTTTTAAAACAATAAAATACTTTTTGGAATTATTAGTTTCAATTTCTATTAACTTTTTGGCATCATTTATAGACATACATTCTTTGCTAAAAATCATTTTCATTCACCATTTTCCATGCAGCTAGAAGCATTGCTTTGGCAGAAGGCTCGAATAAGCTAAGGGAAAATCTGATAAAATCATTTATTGCACCGATCGCATTGAAATAATCCCCATCAATATAATATTCTCTAAAGTCATTCATATATTTCAGCTTGTTTTTAAATGTTATTTCTGTAATATCATCTTTCAAAATAGGGGGAATCATATCAAGGCGCTTAAGTTCTGAAAAAAACTCCGAAATGAGCTGTTTATTTATTTCTGTCTTACCGAATTCTCTTTTGTCAAGTAACGATAACAAACGTTTTTCTTCGCTTCTGCTAGCAGCGATCATTTTGCTCTTTTTATTCATTAAAGTACCTCTCATTTTATCATGATTTAGTTTCGCTGTCAATTACCATTTGACCACATCATTGTCAACCTCCATTGTATTTTTTCGCAACATATCTAAGATTAACATACTTTCCCGTATCAACAAGCTCAAACGTCCCTTTGTATTTTTCACCTTTTGAATTTACTGCACTCAGAGTTGCCGTTTTTCCCTTTAAAAGACTGGCGGCGGAAGCCGCACTGACTTTTATGCCACGCTTTTTATCCTCTTTCCAAAGTGTGAAGCCGCAGCCCTTACCGCCGCAGCAGCTAAATGCCTTTGGTGTTTCCGTCACATCGCAGCCGCAACGCGGACATATACCTACGACTTTTGTTTCATACTCAGGCAGCTCAAGCTTTACGCTCATATCGTCTTGTAAAGATAAAAAAGCTGAAAAGCTTTTGCCCGATTTTCCGATAAAACCTTTCAGCACATCTGTTCTCCCTTTTTCGAGTAGCTTTGCCGCCTGTGTTTCAGATATATCTTTCTTGCATATATTTTTCGGCAAACCGAATCCACAAGCTTCCTTGCCTTTCTCGCAAGCGTAGACCTTGCTGTATGACCTCACCTCTGCGCCGCACCTAGGACACTTGCCGATAGCTTCAAAGCGCGTAGAGAGGACTGTATTTTCTGCTGGTGATGAATAACTCTTTGTCATGTTTTTAACGTGGTTTTCTATTTCATCAATGAAGCTGTCAGCAGAGATCTGCCCCTTTGCTATCCTTTGCAGTTGTGTCTCCCACTCTGCTGTCGTTGCCACTGATATAGTATAATAAAACTTGACACTCCAACCTCAAAGAAGTAAAATAGAAAGAGAAAAAATGGAGGTAAAGAAATGTCAGAAAATAAACAATATGAAAATGAGTACAAGGTGCAGGCGGTAAAGCTTGCAAAAAAGATTGGTGCGGTAAATGCAGCAAATGAACTTCAAATTCCTGTAAATACGCTGTACGGCTGGATCAGAAAAGCAAAAATCGGAAGCCTTGATATCGGCTGTGGAGAACGCAGCCCGGAAGAATCCCTGAATATCGCCGAAGAAAACCAGCAGCTGAGGAAGCGGATCAAAGCATTGGAAAAGGAAAACAAACGCTTAAGCGAAATGAATGAGTTTTTGGAGGATGCGGCGGCTTTTTTCGCTGCATGCCGTCAGAAGTCCGGAAAGAGCAGCGATTGAAATATATTGCATATCGAACCGATGACGGCAAAAACGCCGGAAAGATCCGCTTTTACTGCAAAGCTCTGCAAGTCAGCAGGCAGGCGTTTTACGGTTATCTTGAGCGTAAGGACACCCCATGGAAGTATCAGCCGCTGGCAGATGCGATGCTGAAAATTCATGATGAGGACGAAGAAAATGCGGATTACGGCAGAGTACGTATGTATCAGGCGCTTAAGTACAGAAAAGAAGTCGGCAAGCTTGATAACATAAAAATACCGTGCGAAGCAACCGTTCGCTGCGTGATGGAGCAGATAAACCTGATCCATAGACCCAAGCGAAAGCCCAATGGAATCACCAAAGCCGACCGTGAAGCACGCAAATCCGATGATCTTCTGAAACGTGATTTTACAGCGGCTGCACCGCTGCAAAAGTGCGTGACAGATATTACAGAAATTCCGGCAA
>NZ_JAJCLZ010000039.1 GCF_020559915.1 Ruminococcus sp. 210702-SL.1.03 | reverse complement strand
TCTTTCTATTTTACTTCTTTGAGGTTGGAGTGTCAAGTTTTATTATACTATATCACTATGACCTTGTGGCTTCACTTGTGAGACAGGGCGTGATCGCTCAGGAAGAAAAGACAGGAAATGTCCTTTTCAAATACTATGACGATCAGGGCAAGATCATCGGTGCTGAAAAGGTCGGCACATCAACAGAATACAAATTCAAAGGAATTGCAACAGGCTCGGCAGCAGGACACGGCTTTGAAGTAGTCCGTGGCACGGGCGAAAAGGCTTTTTTCTTTGAGTCGGCTATTGATATGCTCTCCTATCTGCAAATGCACGATAAAGAGCTAACCGATTGCAGGCTCGTTTCCATGATGGGCGTGAAGCCGAATATCGTGCTTGATACAATGCTCAGGCACAATATCTCTCCTGAGAATGTATTTTTATGCTCCGACAATGATACCGCAGGCAATGATTTTGCCCAGCGTTTGCAGGAGCAGTATCCCGACATGAAGCGTGTTATCACTCCCGATACATATAAAGACTGGAATGATATGCTTCGTGGTATCCCAAAAGCAGTAGAACATGAGACTGAGAAAAAGGAGGTTGACAGCGTGGCTGACCTTATTACATTCGGCAACAGAATGTGGAATGATGCGACTGATAACAGAGACAAGTCGCTGATTTCTATGCAGCTTGCAGACTTTCAGCGTGTGCGAGACACACTTGAAAGATCGGGTATCAATTACTATGCCTATGAAATGAACGGTACTGTTCGTATGGCGGTAAATGATAAGGACACCGACTGGCTGAGAAATATCCTCGGCAATGTGAGCATTACAAAATCCAACAGACCTTACTCTCCGCCCGAAAAAAACATCTTCGGAAGTGCGGAGTATCGTTATATCCCGCAGAAGGAGTACCTCTCCGCTGACCGTGACCTTGTGCTGAAAATGGCTGAGATCATGAAAGCCCGTGGTATGCAGTTTTCGGGCAGAGTCTATCCGTCCGGCAAGGGTACGCTGACGGTTAGTCACGCTGATCTCTTTGCAGTCCGCAACATCAGGGACGAGGTTGTGAATATGCGTAAGCAGTTTGCAAGTCCCGATAAGGCGCAGGAAGTCGGCAACCGTGACTATCGAGCGAACCGTGATACCCATTATTATATGAGCAAACTCACGCCTGAACAGTTCGGAGAGGTCAAGCCTTTCCTTGAAACAAGTGTGAGCTATCACGCTGTTGTTCGTGACGGCAAGGTAGCTTTTGCGGTCGATAAGGAAAATGCTCCTGCATTTCATAGAGCATTGGAGAACGCTGTCCGTGAGGTCGGTATGCTCCGCAATATGACAGACCTCGGTCTGCCAATGGAACAGATGGTAGCATTATCTCCCGTTGTTCATCGTCTTGCCGTTGAGGATATGAAGCTGAATCTTGCTGACTTTTTTGACCGCAGATATGATGAAGCTCAGTTCGGTGAAATGCTCTCACTTGTCAATGCGTATATCGCTCAGGCTCCGGCTGAAAGATATGGCGAAAACTCCAAACTGAATGATATGCTTGAAGCAAAGTCAAGTTTTGACCGCAGTATCGAGCTTTCGGACTTCTTTTCTCAGCACGATTTCTCCGATGAGCAGAGGGCGGCTATTACCGCAATGTTTGTCGGTGATGTTACAAGAGGACAGATCGACAGCATTGACGAAACTTTCACGGCTGAGGATATTCAGGCGTATGACGAAATTCTGCATAATGCTTTGCAGGAGTCCGATGTTGCTGATTTCCTGACTGCCCATAAGCAGGCTGTTATCGACAGAGAGAACGCAAGCAGAGTGCCGACAGAGGAAGAAGTTTTATTCTCCCAGGCTGACCTTGCAAAGTTCATTGCGGAGCGTACACTGTCCAGCGATGAGTGGGAGGACATGGCTTACCCTCTGTTTGACAGCGGTTATCTTGATAAGCATAAGCCCAACGACAAGGCTGCTTTCGGCTATCATCTTTCTGAGCCTGCACTCTATGACCTTGCCCAGCGTTATCATGACGGTGAGGATATTCGCCGTGAGCTTGCCCTCGGCCTGTTAGAGGGCAGCGGGGCCACAGATATTGAGTTTATCTTTGAACAGGGCGAGATCTCAGACCGCACCTATTATTATGCTGAAAACCTCCGTCACTCCCTGCATACGGAGAGGACTGAGGACGGCTTTATGTGCAGTTTCGGCGGTATGGAGCGTTTTGTTTCCTTTGAGGAGATCGGGCAGGCTTTCATTGACCGCACCCATGAGGAGTTCAATGACCTCGCTTTCTGGTGGGTTCGTGATGATATTCAGGCGGCTGTACCCGATATTGAAGATACAAAAATCGCTGACCTGCTTAACGCTTTTGGCGGCGCAGCTATGGCAGATTGGGAGAAAGGCGACAATAAGCCGAAGCTCAACCGTATCAAAAAGGCTCTCTATGGTATTCTTGGTGATGAAGCTCAGACCGAACAGGTATTTGCTATCATCGCAAAGGAAAAGTATCATGTAACTTTTGAGCCTGAAAGCTCTATCCACTTCGGTCTGTTAGGAAATGGTATTACGGCTTATGATGTATCCCGTACTGATCCCGAAACTCACGATTATCCTACTGTTGCTCATATTTCCGAGGAGGGCGTTGTATCTATTTATGACGATACTCTCTCGGAGAAAGATATGCAGCGTATTCAGGAACAGGCGCAGTCTGCCCGAAAGCAGTTTTTTGAGAGATGGAACAGGCTGTCAACAGAAGAACAGTATTATCAACTGCTTAACAATGCCGATATGACTACTTCTGTGAATATCACCAGAGATCATCTTCCGATGGAAAAAGCAATCGAAAAGTATATGCCGTTTGTTTTCTTCAAGGAGGGCGAACGTCCTGAACCTGAGCAGAAAGGAACTTTTCAGATTTATCAGCTCCCCGGCGGTGACAAGTATCACGGTATCCGCTTTGAGGGTATGGAACAGCTCAAAAATGACGGTGTTCAGCTCAACAAGGACGATTATGAGCTTGTCTATGAGGGCGAAGTCGGAGAGTTCAGGGGCAATGCTACTCTTGAAGCTCTCTTTGCTCAGTTCAATACCAATCACCCCGAAGATTTCAGAGGTCATTCTCTTTCAGTTTCCGATGTTATCGTCATTTCCGTTGACGGCAAGGATACAGCGTATTTCTGTGACAGCTTCGGCTTTACCAAAATGCCTGAGTTCTTCCGTGAAAAGGAGCTTGTGCAGAAAAAGCCCGAAACTGCAAAGGTGTCCGATCTTGCAGTCGGTGATATTATCATGTATGACGGCGCTCACCGTGAGGTCGAGAAGATCAGCGACAAGAGCATTTCCCTGAAAGACCTTGACGCACCCGACTACGGCGGTATCCTTCTCGGTACTTCCGATGTTCTTGCGTATGACGGCTGGCAGCAGGATATGGAGGAAAAGGGCTTTGAGATCATCAGCAAGGGCGGACAGCAGGCTGAAAAGGCTGAACCCGAAGATAAAGGTCCGGTATCGCTCCGCAAGGTCGGTGACTTCTACGAGATGCACGGCAAAAATGCGGAGATCGGTGCGGAAGTCCTCGGACTGCGTATGCTCTCCAAAAATGGGCAGCCTATGGTCGGTTTTCCGGCTCATGTCAAGGACGAATACTCCGACAAGCTGAGAGAAGCTGGATATACTGTCCTGATTGAACAGGCATTTGAGCTGAACCCTCCGAAGCGTGAAGCTGAGAAGCTCCAGACATTACAGCAGGTCGTTGACAAGTTCTTCGGGACTGACTGCGAATCTGCCGAAACGGAGCGTGGCACATGGAAACTGGCAATCGCTGACGGCGATAAGGTCGGTGAACTGTTCTATGACGGCGATCCCGTCTGCGGTATCTATAACCGTGGCGATAAAATGGAGATTGAGCCTTACCGTGAGATGACCACTTTCCCCGCACTCCTGCGTACTGCGATGCTTGAGCATAACCCCGACAAGCCCGTGGAGATCATGGATTTTCAGCATACTTTCGAGACTCCGCTTGATAAGGCAAAGTTCCTTATCAACGATTTTTGCGAAGCAGAGTACCGTGAGGGTGCTGATTTCTCCGATCTGCACAATGTCGGTCTTGCGTTTACCACTCTGACCGATGATGAGCTGCCCATTCAGGTGACGGCTGACCTTGTGGATTTCAAGTTCACTCACGAATTTGACGGCGAGGTATTCGATACAGAGCAATTTGACAGTATCGAGGATATGATCGAGAACGGTCTGACTGACTTGGACTTCTCTGACCTTGTATCCGTTCCCGATGAGGTTATCGACAGGCACACTGGCAAGGACGAACAGACGGTTGACCTTATGAGTGATGCCGCCGATGTTTCTGATACTTCTTCTCCTGCGGAAGATGTGCCGTCTATTACGCTGAAATACAAGGGTGATGCCGAGAGCCTTGACGAGATCAAGGATAAGGCACTTTCCCTCGGAGCTACTGTTATCATTGATAATGCCGAGGGCGTTATCTCTATCGACACCTATGAAAACCATCATGCTGAGATCGACGGAGCCGCCTATGAGCTTGGTCTAATGGCAGTCGATGATGCTCCAACGGTTTCAGAGGATATTGACAAGCCCCTGTTCACCGATGATGCTGTTATTGAGGAAATTCAGCGGAGTCAGAACGATGATATTCCGTTTTGGGAGAAGCCCGATATTCAGGGCGAACAGCTTTCTTTGTTTGGCGATCCCGAACCGCTGACATCTTCAAAGCCAGCAAAAGAAAAGCCTAAGTCCGAGTTTGCAAAAGGTCCGGTGGTGGACGGTGTTCAGGTCTATGAAGCACTTGCCGCCGAGATCGACCGTGGAACTGGCTTTGTTCACGGCAAGCTCCGTGTGCAGGACTTCTACGAAGAAAAGCACCCGACTATCCAGCAGCTTGCCGATTTCTTGAAAAAGGAGTATGGCACAGGCGGACACAGCGGTGAGGGCAAGATCTCACTCGTTGACTATAATTCTCAGGGTATCACATTCAGCTTTGAGAACGGCGAAAAATTCCGTCATTCGTGGTACAATGTCGCAACAATGACCGAATCACGGCTCAGGGACGATACCTACCTTTCTGCTGAACAGAAAGCTGAGAGGGCCGCACTCAAAGCGGAAAAGGCTGAGGAGCAGAGCCACAAGATCGTGGAAGTCGGTGACCGATTTCGTCACAAGATTACTGGCGAGGTTTCTGAGGTTATTTCGCTGACGGGCGCACTCCCGTTCTATTCGGACGATTGCACCATTCAGCGTGAAAGCAGCGGTTTCGCTGTGACGGAGAATATCTCCTATGATAAGCTCCTTTACAGCGGTCTGTATGAGTATATCGGCAGGGCTGAACCCGAAAAGGAAAAGTCTGAACCTGTGAAGCCTGAGCCTGTAAAGGCTGAGGTCAAACCGGATAATCCTGCTGTCGCGCATGAAACGGAAAAGACTGATATTCCTACGGTCAAGAACCTATCTCAGCTCAAAAAGTCATTGAAGCCAGGAATGATATTTGAGATCAGCGATCATCTCCGTCCTGAATGTATCGGAGAGCGCAGAATCGTCACGGGTGTAAGCACCGTTGATTTTACTTCCAGAAAGCTCGATGAAAACGGTGAACCTACGGGCAAAGACCTCCACATGGAGTTCGACCGTGCGAAGAACTGGACTTTTGACGGCGGTGAGCTGACTTCTCGGCTCGATAATGGCGATATGCTGATGTCATTCCATTTCATTGACAGCTTGGAGCGTGAGCAGACTGTTCAGGCTGAGAAAGAGCCGGAGGTCGCACCTGTTGTTGATGAGGTCGATGCTCCCACACCGGAAGCAACTGCACCCGATAAGGGCGAAAACTTCACCATTACTGATGATAACCTCGGTGACGGCGGTGCTAAGACAAAGTTCAGGGCGAATGTCGATGCAATCAAAACACTGAAAACACTTGAAGCTGAAAAGCGTCCTGCAACTGATGAGGAAAAGGAAACCCTGTCGAAATATGTCGGCTGAGGAGCTTTGGCAAAGGCTTTTGACAAGGACGATCCGAAGTGGGCCGCAGAATATAAGGAGCTTTCAGAGCTGCTGACTCCGCAGGAGTACGCTCAGGCTCGTTCAACGGTCAATGATGCTTTCTATACTTCTCCTACGGTTATTGACGGCATCTATGAAGCTCTCGGCAATTTCGGCTTTGACGGCGGTGCTGTCTTAGAGCCTGCAATGGGTATCGGAAACTTTTTCGGCAGAATGCCCGAAGATATGCAGGCACACTCCCAGCTTTACGGCGTGGAGATCGACTCGCTGTCTGGCAGGATCGCTCAGGCTCTTTATCCTGATGCGGATATTGCGATTCAGGGCTTTGAGCAGAACCGTTTTCAGAACGGCTGCTTTGATGTGGCTGTCGGCAATGTCCCGTTCGGTGAGCTTGGTTTCCGTGAGGAGAACCCCATAAAAGTACACCCAAATATTATTTACTCCACATTCTGCGGAAGCAGAATGTTTCTTTTCTCCGTAAGCCCTTTGTCAAGGAACTTGTAAAAGATGTGAATCTGCCTGTCCTCGTCCTTGCTTTCGGGACGATCACCAATCACGATGTACTCGATAAGCTCCAAACAAGTCTCACGGGTAAGCTCCTGAATATCGACATACTTCTTGATATTTTCAATGTATCTGTCAATATCCTTTTCAGCCTGTTCAGCGGTTTCGCACTTTTCTTTCAGTACAGCGACTTTCTCTCTCAGCATCTTCTGCTCATCAAGATACTGATTCAGCATTTTCACGCAGAGTTCTTCGGGTACAGTACCGAGGAGCTTTTCTTCATAGGTCTTACTGATAAGCGTTTCGAGCTGTGCAAGCCTTTTCTCACCCTCATGGAGTTCCTTGCTGTTATGCTGGCTCTCCGCATCGGCAGTAGCCTGTCTGCGTTTTCTAACGGCTTCACGGAGTGCGTCCTCGTCCTCAACGGCAAGTCGTGCCTTTGCTCTAATATCGTCAACAACAATCTGTGAAATTACTCTTTCCAAAATGGAATGAGGAGTGCAGCCGTCCATTCCGCTTCTAACATAAGTACCACAGCGATAGCTGACAGTCTCATATGTTCCACGCTTCTTAGAGGTGTGCATGGTTCTGTTCATTTTCATCTTGTAACCGCAGTCTGGGCAGTACATAAATCCTGACAGCGGAAGAATCACGCCTTCTTTTGTTGTCTTGCCGATACTCACCGATGCGTCAACCTCTCTAACCTTGTCCCACAGCTCTCTTGAAATGATAGGTTCATGATTATTTTCAATCACTATCCATTCCGACCTGTCCTTGCGTATCTGCTTGTGATTTTTGTAGGATACCGTTGTCACTCTCTGCTGTGCGAGATTTCCGATATAAATCTCATTGTTAAGAATGCCACGCACCATACAATCATTCCACAGATGTGAAGTCACAAGGGGATTATCTTTGCCTTTAAGCTGATAACGATGATCCGAGGGAGTTGCGATGCCGTCCTTGTTAAGCTGTATAGCGATCTGCTTCGGACTTAACCCTCTTGCCCTCTGCTCAAATATACGTCTTACGATAACGGCGGCATCTTCATCAATCAAGGGCGTATGCTTTTCATCATCTGCCTTGATGTAACCATAAGAAGCTGAAGCCGCCAGATACTTGCCCTGCCGAGAATTTGCTGCCATGACACTGCGTACCTTCTTTGACGTGTTGGCGGCGTGCCATTCGTTGAATAAATTCATCACAGGCATAAGATCCATTGCCGAACTGTTTCTGTCAAGCGTGTCTACATTGTCGCTCAGGGCGATGAAGCGGATATTGAATGAAGGAAAAATGTAATCTATATACTGACCGACCTCGATATAATTTCTTCCGAAACGTGAAAGGTCTTTACAGAGGATAAGATTTATCTTTCCCGACTTTGCATCATCAAGAATCTGCTTGATACCTGGTCTATCGAAACTTGTTCCCGAATAGCCATCGTCCTCGCATATCTCGATAAGATTCCACCCCTCCTGCTTGCTGACATATTCCGTCAGCATCTTCTTCTGATTTTCAATCGAAAGGGATTCGCCCGCACGTTCGTCCTCCTGCGACAAACGCACATAGATCCCGACATTGTAAGTAGTTTGCTTTGCCATAATAACTCCTTTCCAATCAAAGCAAACCATATTCGATGATACAACTATTATAGCGCAGAAAACCGAATATGGCAAGTCTTTTTTCAAAACTTTTTAGTTCTTTTCGGTTTTCTGAAACGCTCTTTTGAAAGCAAGTTCATAAAGCACCTTATCAAGGTCTTTTTCACCCACGAAATGACTTGTCACAGCATAACGCTGACCGTCCACTTCGTACACGGCTTTGCTGGTCGGCTTATCTTTATATCTCTCATTCAGCTCAGCCAAAGTAAATCCTGTATCTTTTCTTGGCAAGTGTCTCCTTTCCGCCTGCGATTATCTATCTCTACACGCAATGGCTTTTTGTTGCAGGGGCGTTACGCCAGCACAGGTGCTGTACGGAACGGCAGAGCCGTCCCTTACACAGCAATCGTTTTGTTGTCGGAATATATGTTACTCCGAATAGGAATGATCTGTTTCTGAAAAGCTCATCTGCTTACCGTACTTTTCGGAATAGCTTTCGTCCGAGCTGTTGTCAGCATCGGCAGAACTATCGTCAGCCAGCTCACCAATCTGCTCATAGGTCATACCGCTTGCTGTCAGCTTGCCGATCAGCGTATGCTCCGCAGTCACAGCATCGAGAAGTGCCTGTCCCTCCGCACCGCCGTAAAGCTGTGAGAGCTTATCGTAGGTGTAGAGCTTGCTATCAATGATGACCTTGCGCCTGCGCTCCTGCACAGCTTTGATAGACTTTTCGTAGCTGTCGAGCTTTGCCTGATTCTCCGCAAGAACAGCATCCGTAATGATAACAGCGGACTTCTCATCAACCTCGGTCTTAGCTTTCTTACTCATTCTCATCACCTCCCAATGTATTGGATTTAGGGATAATACCCTATGCTAATATTATAGCATTCTCGGACAGCAAAAGTCTATTCGCATTGCGCAAGAAGTTGAGTGCGCCATAAAACTTCTTCATTCGTGAAATTGTTATGGGGAATTTTGCAGAAAGCAGACCGAGCATTGCAAATCCGAGCCATATCACATTGACTGCATACTGCATAGGTCACCATTTCTGATTTATTCAATACGGAGAATTATTATCACGGAGCAACTATTTTTATAAAAATCATGCCCGTTTCCTGATTGAACGTGCTTGTATATATAGAGGGGGTTTTATCCGAGTGCCGCCGTGACCTATTCACATTCTGTATAGAAATATGCTGTTGAATTTAGGCACAAGGGAGAACCGTCATGAACAAAGTGTAAACTTTTCTGAAAAACAACGCCATTTTCTCAAAAACACCGGTAGAAAAGTGAAGGGCTTTGACGTTGTGACGATCACACGCACCCCTGCATATCATTTTCATCATAAAATTTTTCTGCGGTATACTTAACGAAGCGGTCAATAATTTGGTATTAACTTATGGGAGCATATTTCATAGGACTGCCGCCCAGACTGCGCAATAACTGCGCTGAGCCAGTTTACAATTTCAAGAGTGATGATATTGAGTGCATCACGCAGGAGCGTGAGCGAGTATGACCGCCGACCTAAGCGGCGGAGAGTTTAAGTCGCATAGCTCCAAATTCGCTGACGGAGCATCGAAAGCCTGAGTGATATGAAAATCCCACAGGCTGGAAAATAGCGCTACAGCGCAACAAAAATAACAAGCATTGTATTTTGCGCCGCACAGCGAGCGAAAATACCAAATGCTTGTTAGGGACACCCCAAGCCCCGAAACGACCGCACAGCGGTCAAGAAAATCGGCTAACGCCGAAATACAAACAAAGGAGACACCACTATGAAAACCGAGAAAAAGAAGCGTGGAAGACCGCCCAAACACAAGGCTATGGAGTTTGAGGGTATGACCTACGAGGGAGCAATCAATCACGCACTTGACAAAGAGGTCAGAGCCGACCTTGACAAGTGCCTTGCCGACAAGGACGAGAGCCAGCTTACCGACGATGAACGCAAGTACCTGAAACGCAAGAAGGAGAAGAAGTCCTACACCCTCAATGTTCGTTTCACCGAATCGGAAATGCAGGACATTCTTTCCAAGTGTGAGCAGTACGGTTACAAGAACAAGACCGAGTATATCCGTGATTGTGTTCGGGCGAGGGTTGATCTCACGCCCGACCGTTCCGAAATTGCCGAGTGTAACCGTCTGATGAAACGCATCGGAGCAAACATCAACCAGATACTTGTCCGACTTTACAGCACAGGTCACATCTATGCCGAGGATATTACCGAGATAAAGAAAGGGGTAAACGAAATTTGGCATACACTTCTATCCATACGATCAGGGCAACAGTCAGCGCAGCGATCGCTTACATCACAAGAGATGATAAGACCATCGACGGTTTATATGTCAACTCTTATGCTTGCCGAGCCGATAGCGCAGGAGCAAGCGAGGACTTCCGAGCCGTCCGAAACACAGGAACAGGACGCACCCAAATCCTTGCCTACCACATGATACAGAGCTTTGCCCCCGGTGAAGTCACGCCCGAACAAGCTATGCAGATCGGAGAGGAGCTGTGCGACCGTTATCTGAAAGGCGATTATCAGTATGTCATTGCTGTTCATCATGACAAGTCGCACCTGCATTGCCACATCATTTTCAACAACACAAATCTGTATAACGGTCTGAGCTTTACCACCGAGCATAATCAAGGCAGAAAGTCTGAAAGAGCGTGGGCAGAGTTGCGTGAGATTTCGGACGAGATATGTGCTGAACACGGTATATCTGTTATCTCCGAGCCTGAAAAGGGACATGGGGTATCTCACTTTGAGAGGAATATGCAGAAAGAGGGCAAGTCGTGGAAAGATAAGCTCCGTGTCAGGATTGCGGAGGTCATGCTTTACAGCCGTGACTTCAAGGATTTTCTTGAAAAATGTTCGGAGTGCAGTATCAAATATGTTTACAAGCCAAGAAATAAGGTCAAGCTGAAATTCCGTTTATCAGGTGACGGTCAACAGAAGTTTACAAGAGCCGACACCCTGGGCGCAGACTTCACCCCCGAACGCATAGCCGAGCAGATAGCGGAGATACAGGAAAAGCTGTCAGCGGCGAATGTCACTCCCGATATGCTTATCGAAGCGCCGAAGCCTGTTGTTCCAAAGACCGAGCCGAAGCCGACACAGACAGTCACCGCACCGACAAAGCCGAAACAATCTGCCGAGCCTGAAACTATCACCGAAACAAGTGAAACCGCAAAGAGAAAAGCTGCTGCGGAACAGGTGGAGAAGTTCTTTGCAGCCCGACGAGCAAGACGGCAGGCACAGCTTGATATGCTTAACGCAACTGCTATCAATCCGAAGC
>NZ_JAJCLZ010000038.1 GCF_020559915.1 Ruminococcus sp. 210702-SL.1.03 | reverse complement strand
CTGCTTAACTTCAAATCCTTGCGGTCAATGTGTCAAGTTTTATTGACAAAATCAATGACAGGCTGTTCACAAAATGGAACGGAGCACCTATGAATCCGCAGACACCGTTCGAGTGGCTGAAAGGCTACTGTGAGCGTATCGGAGTGCCGTTCAGGAATATCCACTCACTGCGACATCTCCATGCAAGCCTGCTTATATTTGAAGGCGTAGACGTTGTAGCGGTATCCTCGGATATGGGACACAGCGTCGTAGGAACTACCTTGAATCTGTATTCTCATATGTTGCAGGAAGCCAAGGCTCGCAACTGTGATGCGATAAGCAACGCCCTGAGCTTCACAAACGATATAGGCACAGAGGAAGAAAGTCCTGCCGAGGACGATACCGAAACTGAGACCGAGCAGCAGGTGCTGGCATTATGAGCAAAAAAAGTACCGCAGAGCGAAAGCTCTGCGGATACCCAAATTAATAGTTAAAAGATAATAAGTGCCAAACAAGTGCCAAAACCTGATTTTTAGAAAAAAGAAAACCCACAAACGGCTATTTTAAGCCATCTGTGGGATTGCGTAATGGTGACCCGTACGGGAATTGAACCCATGATTCCGCCGTGAAAGGGCGGTGTCTTAACCGCTTGACCAACGGGCCATCAAGTGGCGGTAACTGGATTTGAACCGGTGACACCCTGGGTATGAACCAAGTGCTCTAGCCAACTGAGCTATACCGCCATATTTAGTGTCGCTTTCTGAGGTTTTCCTCGTCAACCGACTTGTATATTATACACTTATTTTGCCCCTTTGTCAACACTTTTCCGCAAAGTTTTTTTAGTTTTGTAGACTTGCACATATAGCGCGATGCTTTTTAACTTCAATTTGTACAATTAGTACACAAACGCAATTGTGCACTCATAGTTTTTAACAAAATGTTAAATCTAACGCAAACCCTTGACAAACGTGTTTTTACATGGTATAATATATAACGTTCTATGGAGACGTATCGAAGTGGTCATAACGGGGCGCACTCGAAATGCGTTAGCCTTTAACTAGGCTCGAGAGTTCGAATCTCTCCGTCTCCGCCAATCTAACAAAACCTACTGTAAATGCAGTAGGTTTTATTTTTTTACACGATTTACTCTATGTTGTTGAGGAACCGCACTGCGCGCTATCTGTATCGCGCGTATCAAGGATTTGTTCTTGGGCGGCGTGCGCATCACGCAGTACGGTTTCATCGTTCCAGCTCTGTGTAACACGGGCAACAAAATTCTCGGCACAAGGAAAATCAACATGAAAATAACTCATCCTTAAAACCTTTCGGTAAATTCTTGAGCCGATCTTTATGTACATTTTATCGTACTATTGCATATTTATGTACAATAAAACGGACTGCTGCAATCATACAGCAGTCCGCTCAAAACGAATTTATTTGTCAAATGCAGGGTTGAAAGCGTAGAAGTTTTTAGAATCAAGCTGATCCTGAATATATCTCAGACCCTCGCCAAAGCGCTGAAAATGCACTATCTCGCGTTCGCGCAGAAACTTTATCGGGTCGCGAACGTCGGGATCGTCAGTAAGACGGAGAATGTTGTCGTAACTCAGCCGCGCTTTCTGCTCGGCAGCAAGATCTTCGGTCAGATCGGCAATCGGGTCGCCGGTAGACTGGATATAATCGGCAGTATATGCAACGCCTGACGCCGCTATCGGGTAAATTCCTGTAGTGTGATCGACAAAATAGGTATCAAATCCCGAGTCTTTTATCTCTTTCATAGACAAATTGCGGGTGAGCTGATAAAGTATAGCCGAGATCATTTCGGCATGCGCCAACTCTTCGGTACCAATATCAGTCAGAATGCCCTGAACTTTTCTGCAAGGCGATGCGTAGCGCTGATTGAGATAGCGCATCGCCGCGCCCGTTTCGCCGTCAGGCCCGCCAAGCTGCGAGATGATGACCTTCGCGAGCGCGGGGTTCGGATCTTTGATGTTCACAGGGTACTCCAGCGTTTTTTCATATTGCCACATCAGCTCTCTCCCCTTTCCCACGGAAACGCCGTGTTTACCCACTCCCAGCAGTCTTCTGCGTGACTTGCCGCAGCTGTTAGCGGGCCAAATTCGGTTTCATATTCTTTTATAAGCTTATCGGCTTCCGCACGTTTTTCACGAAAATATTTCAGCCCCTCGCGACAGGTCGGGTGGCTGTCGAGATACAAATTCGCCTCGATTAGCGCGAACCTCGACGCCTGAACCTTTCGCAGCAGCTTCTGTTTTTCAGACAATTCACTTCGCAGCACGCCGAACCGCCTCCTCTCCAATAAACGGCTTATCCAGCGACGGAAATATCGTTCCCCGCGCTAAAGCTGTCATAACGTCATACGGTTTCTCCCATTTTTGGAACGGAACATATGCCATAGCTATCGGCGTTTCCTTAGGAAATGCGCCCGCCGTGACCTCGCAGTCGCCCGCGTCCTCATCTTTCGGGTCGTAGATCTTCCCGAAAAATGCAGCGTCTAATGCTTCCATATCAAGCACCTCCATATTTCTGACAGATATTTCTGCCCTATGTCATATATTATGACATATATCTGCATATTGTTACTATATCTTTTAATACATATGAAAAAGCGGGAAGCATATATATGTTCCCACTATCATGTATACAAATATAATACTATATGTAGTATTTAAACAAATTCGATATATCTCATATGGTATTTTATTGTTCGATGCCCGTCATTACTTCGTAAAAGTACAGAGATGTCAACAAGCCGTTCACCTGCGTGGGATGATAGCCGTCCTGTTGGTAAAAATCATCGCAGCGACCGCCCTCCGCAAGAAGCGAAGTGTGCAAGTCAGGCTCGGCGGGAAGCGTTGCCGCGTCGGGGCAGGTGTCGCCGCGCTCCCACTTGCTCACCGTCTGAAATGAAACGTTCAGTCCTCCGCCAACTGCTCCTGCGTCAGCCCGCGCCCCGTGCGCAAATGGCGAATTTTTTCCGAAATTTTCAATTTCATCTGACCTACCTCCAAGCTTCCTTTACATTATTATAACACATTTTTAACTGCCTATCAATAACTTTTTTTGCGAACTCAACTCGTCTAACGCGCGAATTTTCACAAAAAGGCGGACAGCCTTCACCGTCCGCCCATGCGATTCTGCTAATATTTAGTGTATCTGGTCAAGTATGAATGGGTCTTTGATCTTCTTATCCTCCGCCAAAAGCAACACTTTCGAGATTATTTCGGCTGTTTTCGGGTCGTCGTCTGCAAATGGAAGAAATACCCTTCCGCGGTGCTGAGAATGAACGGGCAGAATGTTGAGCGCCGCGCCGCCCTGAATATGGCAAATTCCGCTGCCAAGGTGCACCGAATAATCCGCGCGCGTACCATTTATCAAAACGTGCGAGCCCTTGACCTCGCAATTTTTCAGCTTGAAGAGCGGCAGCGTAAATTCCAGTATCGCGGCGCGCATTTCGATGGTCGAGTGGCTGTGCTCGGGGTCAACTTCACCCGCATGGCAGACCGAAACCGCAAGGTCGGCGTCGCGCATGACCTCTGAGAAAATTATGTCGGGAATGTCCTTGATCTTGATCGGCTTACCGGTCACGCGGTCGCTGAAGCTGACGTGCTCGAGCGTCGGCGCTTCGATGTCTGAGGGCGAGAACCAGTCGGCAAGGGCATACAATTTCGCAACAATATTTTCCTTATAGTACACTTTTTGCAGACCGTCCTCCAGATCGCATACCCAACGGCGACCGCGCAAAGTGGCGACAGTCTTTTTCACGAGTATCTGATTGCCCGCAAATCGCGGCGTTTCGCAGTTTTCCAGCTCCTCAGCAGTCTTGATATAAAGCTCGCGGAAAACTTGTCTGAACGGCTGAACGATCTGATCATCAAATAGATATTTCTGTATGTCACGCCAGCTTCCGTCAGCGTACATATCAAACGGGTGCGCAATTCGCAGCTCGCTCGTCCCGTCCGCGCAGATCTCCTCGCCGCCGACTGTGCAAAGCCTGCCGTCTTTCAGCACGCCGCATTTGCCGTCAAAGCAGTACACAAGATTTTCCAGCAAAGGCTTCACACTGTCATTTTTCATCAGCCCGACGATCTCGCTCAGTGTGAACACCGTCGAATCCTCCATAGACTGCTCCAGCATCGTGCGCGTGCGGCGGTACTGATCGGTCAGCTGCTTGCGCCTTTCGGTCAACGTGACGATGTACTCGTCCTTTTTCAGCTTGGCAGGCACGTTTTTCAGCCGTTTTCCGCCTTTTTCGCAGGCGATCTCGGTCTTTCCATCGCGTATTTCCAACCATACGCTTACTTCTCCAACATTTTTTGGCTCAAACAGTGGACGTATGCTCTCAAAAAGTTCGCTCTCCATGCGCAGTTTCAGGCGCATAACGTCGCTTGATCCTGCCGACAAGGCCAAATTCTGCATTGCGATCTCCGCAGCGGCAGCTTCACTTGCCCTGCGCTGTGCGCCAAATTTCTTGCTTTCTTTTATAAACTGCTGTATAAAAAGGTATTTCTGCATAATTTCGTCATCATTACATGGGATAAGCGAATATGCCATCAGCATATCCTTATTGCGCTTGACCGAAGCCGCCGTTTTCGCTTCCTCGGGGTCGAGCTTTCCGAGCACCGCGTCGGCATATTTACGCGCGCGGGAGTGCTTCGCGCCGTCGGAAATGTACTTCGCAGCATCGTAAAGCATCGCAAAACGCTTCTCGCCAAGCGTCGCATAGGCATCTTTGAACCACTTAATGTCAAAAGCACCGTTTTGCAGATCTTCAACCGAGATCGGCGTGTATTTTGCGATAAGCGCCGTGATCTTATCGCTGTAAGATTCGTTCATATGAGCCATGAAATAGCAGCAGCCAGACTTAAACCCATCCCAGCCGAGGTATTCGGCGGTAATATCCAGCCACTCGGGCGAGTACATTGCCGCCTCGATAAGCCGCTTTTCGGTAATATCAGTGCCCCTGACTAGCTCACGCAGCTTCTCGGCGGTGTCGCCCTCATTCGGCACGCAAACACTGATGAGGTGGCTGAGCGTTTCCTTTTTCGAGCTTTGCGAACCGTAAATGTAGCCGCGCACAAAGGTTTCCTTGCCCAGCGCAGCCAAAATTTTAACGTAATTTTCCACGCCATAAATGCGCTTGATCGACGTAATGTAGGGCGAGAACCGCGTTTCGCTGTCGCCGCGGTTAAGTTCCTCGCCTAGCACCACGCCAATGAACTTATTGTAGACATCTTCCGCTTTTGCAATTACATTTTTGTCGATCTCAGTCAGTTTATCCATATCGTGATCGCCAATCAAACCGCGCAAATTGCTATTTCCGCCCATATTCCACCGGCTGCGCGCCGCAACAAGCTTGTCACGCTCACGAATCGTTTTAATATGTCCGCTAAGAGCGCTAAGCACATCGCCAAGATCATCCGAATTGACCAGTCTGCGGTACATTTCGTCGTCATTTATCACGCCCATCGCGCAGGCGCGTACAAGCTCATCGGCGGTCGGCGCGTCAAGCGCGTAAACGCTCTGCTCCTCGTAATCGCCGAAATACATACCCGCCAAGCCATCAAGGCGATCGGTCAGCGCGGTCTTCACAACGATCATCTTCGCGAAAAACTCGTTGTTTTCCATTTCAAAAAGCCAGTTTAGCACCGTGTCGATCTGCACCTGATCCAGCAGTGAACGGTGCTCCGGGTCAAATTCCCTACCGTGTCTGCCGTAGCTCTGCTGCACGCCCTCCTCACCGCTGATCTTCACTTTCAGCGTTTTGTCGTCCAGCGTGTAAAGCCAATTTGCGACAGATATGGCGATTTTACGTCTGACGTCCATTGGCACAAACTTATCATACAGATACTGCACGATGTCCTTGCAAAGAAAATGTACGTCGATGGGGTTGGCAAGATCAGCGCCGAAAAGCCTTGCCGCTGCAGCCTTTCCGGCCTTTTTAAACGTAACGTATTTGTCCATTTTTCTGTACGCTTTTAATTTTATGTACATTCTTAGCAGCAACTCGGGTGAGCCGACATCGGTCTGATAAAACTCATCCCAAAGTTCCTCAAAGCAAATCCTCTTTGGGCAATGACTGATAATTAGCAAATGTGCATTACCCAGTAGATTTGTTTCTCCCCAATAATTTGTAAATTCATCATTTTTATGCGCATCCAATAACGCGTCCAACTTCTTAAGAGCAACAGCACAATCTGCCTTATCTGCATTTTTATCGCTGCCAGCCAACTCACTTTCAGGAAAATAACGGCAGAAAACTTTGTTGCTATCGTCAACAAACTGCTTGTCAATTGGCGCGATCTTACAATTTTCAAGCTTGTATAGACCGCAATCAGCAGGCAGTTCAGAATTTTCCTCGTCCAGAATTTGGTCGAGTAAGATCTTTTCGCGCGAAATATCGCTCTGCATTGCCGCCGCCAACGCCTTTGTCCGCGCAAAAAGCTCCGCACGCTCCGGCTGTTTTTTCAGACGAAGCACCATGTCCAGACCCGCCGCGCGCTTTTCTCCGTTTTTATCCGCCAAAAGCCGCTCGCAAACGCCGTACAGACGTTCATCGTCCAACTTTTCGAGCAGTTCAATTGCGGCAGTTCGCGTTTCAGAATTTTTCAAGCGAAGCATATTTTCCAGCATGAGGTAATTATCGTCCGTCAGCTCGATATTTTCGACCATTTTTATCGCCAAACTGCGAGTGTAGCTCTCCTTGTCGGCAATCGCGTTGACCAATGTGTTACGCTGGATGTCAGTTTCAGGAAATGTCACCAACATTCGCAGCACATTATTGCGAATATCGCTATCGACCTCCGCAAGCATTCCGCACGCCTCGTCGATCAGCGTGTTGTCTTGCAGCGCAGATGCGATCCAGCAGAGTTTCGCCGCGACGTCCATACGCTTGAGTTTGACCGAGATCCACGGAAATACGCAGGGGGTAAAGTCAAATTCTTTCTTTTTTGGTGTAAACAGTTCGCGGGTCTTAAGCAATATGCCGCGGAACTTTTCCGCTTCATCCCTGCTCTCGAAATAGTCCGAAAGATCAGCGTACACGCGGCTTTTCGGCGGCTCTTTCTTTTCCCGCTCGTAAGGCCCCTGGCGATTATCCGAGGCAACATTGTTCAGCGCCATGTTAATATCAGGCATAAAATGATTAAAATACACCGCCAAACATTCGGTATCATCGGCAAAATTTTCAAGCGCAAACTTGCCCAACTCATTCTCTAAGTCAGGGTTTTCAAACTGGCTTGCAAAAATTCCCGCGACCATACGTCGATGACGGCTCTCACCCATTGCCAGTTTACGGCAGATCTGCGCACCAACGCGCGCGTCATCCGCCGAATAAGCCCACAGCGCAATGTATATCTGCATCGCGTCCTCGCTCTCAAGATACGCGTCGCGCGCCGCCCTGTCAGCAAGACATTCGGCGATAAGGTCGAGCATTTTGCCAGCAATTCGGTCGAGCGACTCGGGCTTGTCCGCAAAAATTCCGCACCAAGTAAAAATCGCGCGCTTGACCGCCGAAAATCTAATGAGATCGTGCGCCTTGATGGTTTCAACGACCGCGCGCAGGGCTTCGATCGTACCGCTGTCGGCGGACTCGCATATCGCTTGCCGCAGACCCTCCTGCAAACGTGCGGCGACCAAAAACTGGCAGATCAGATTGTGCGCATCGACATTGCTGCTCATCATCACGCCGCGAATAATTTCCAGGCTGATATTCGTGCCGTCATCCATGATAACGTGCTTTAAAGCGGCAAAAACCTTACTGTCGCCAGCGTCCAGATGTGCCGCTAACAGAGTGCTTATCGGGAGGCTAAATCCATCTTTGTAAAAATATTGGTTTTCATTTTCTGATAAATTTCCCATAAGAGCATCTTCAAGCGAGCTTTCAAGCCAACCGAGTCTTGCATAATTCTCCAGCTGACTCAAAATGAAATTCGATTGCAGGTACGCCGTGTAGCTTGATGAACGAAACGACCTACGCCAAATGCTTGACGAATACTGCCATTTGGTGCAGTTATCGACAGCCCAAAGCAGATCATTTTTGTATTTCTTATCTATCCAGCCATTTTCATTCAGCAATCCACCAAAAATCGCACCCATTTTTTTGTTAATAAACTTGGACGGAGCGCCGCCTTTTGCCAGATATGTATAGAGTTCTTTGTAAAGTTTGCAATTATGCTTGCCGTCAAGAAACTGCCTGATCTCAGTCGGAAGCTTGTTGCGCGCGTTTTCGATCGCCGTCGCGTGCGCCTGCCTCCACACATTATAGCTCTCAGAATTTGCCATTACCATATCCTCCCTGCCAACATTGTTAATCTTATGAACGTAACCTCGCTGTTTTCGCCTATCTTAATCTCTTGTTCGCGCGATTCCAGCTCCGTTTCGCCGACAAATGCGCGAAACAGCCCATCGTCAAACGCCTGCAAAGCCGTCTGCACCGCCTCGTTCACGTTCGCTTTTTTGTCAGAAAAAGGCAGACCAAACGCCATTTTGCCTGCCGCCTCCATTGCCGCAAACTGCTCGTCAGAAATACACCGCGGCTCGCAGTTGTCGATTCGACTATTGTATGCCGCCACACAGCTTCGCACACAGGCGGTCACAAGCTCCTCCGCAGTCATTGGAATACCCTCGATCTCAAACGGCGTAGGCTCGACCGAAGCAATCTTCTTTCCTAGTTTTTTCACATTTACACTTATTATCATGTTTATCTCCATAAAAATTTAACAGTACAGATTTTTGTACTGTTATGAACCGTGCACATTGTCAAATTGCACTTTATTACCGCGAAAAACGCGCATGAATCTGTATATATTGTATCACAAAATTATTAACTTGTCAATATAAAATTAACTTTTGTTGCACGTCAGACGGTGTATTGACAAACGACGCAAGTTGTATTATACTATTTATAAAAGCATTTAGATGAAACGGTGATATTATGAATTTTGACATTTCAACTAGATTATACCATGAAAACAACTGCGTTTTAGCACATTCAAACGAACTTTGCGCACTCGGAACAAAAGCGCTCATCGTCACAGGGCGCAATTCCTCGCGAAAAAACGGCTCACTCGACGATGTAACCGCAGCACTTGCGACCCACAATATCCCATATGTAGTTTTTGACAAGATCGAGGAAAACCCATCGGTCGAGAGCGTGGTCGCGGGTGCGCAGTACGGAGCTTCTGAAATCGTCGATTTTGTCATAGGAATTGGCGGAGGCTCGCCTCTTGACGCTTCAAAAGCGATCGCTTTACTTATAGCAAACGGCAAATTTAACAAAGATTTCTTGTACACACCCATACCAAACGCTCCCCACTTGCCCATAGCCGCCGTCCCAACGACCTGCGGGACCGGTTCAGAGGTCACAGGAGTTTCTGTTCTTACGCTTCACAGCAGCCATACCAAAAAATCTATCTCACATCAAATTTTCCCTGAGATAGCTTTTGTTGATAGCAAATATTTGAAAGCTGCGCCCAACCAAATCATAACAAGCACAGCGCTCGACGCTCTGGCGCACCTTTGCGAAAGCTTTCTGCACGCGAAATCCGATGTGAAAAGCCGAAAAGCCGTTGAAAAAGGTCTGACGATTTGGGGCGAAGCGAAAAATGATCTTGCAGATCACAATTTTACTGATGATGTACTTGATAAACTCATGTCAGCTTCTGTATTCGCTGGAATTGCTATCCGTTACACTGGCACATCTATCCCACACGGACTGAGCTACCGCGTTACTTACGAGTGTAAAATCGCTCACGGCTTGGCATGCGCGGTGTTTTTACCGCCATTTATCGAGAATGCCCCCGCTAATTGTCAAAAGCAAATAATGGAACAGCTTGGTTATAATGACTTCTTCGAGCTGAAAAACTTTATCGCAAGACTTTGCAATGGCTGCGAAATCCCGCGTAACATTTTGGAGCTGAGCATTGGTGATATGCTGAAAAACAAAGCGAAACTCGCGAGCGCCTGCTACCCGATCGACGAAAAAATGCTGCGAACCATCGCCGAATATCATTGCTAAACAAAACGCCGCGGCCACACGAAAGTGGCTGCGGCGTTTATTCCGGCTGCTTATATACATAATAATGCAGAAATGTTTATAAAATGTAATTTATAGATCAATTTCACCAACAAGTTCCTCAACAAGATCTGTCATCGTTATAACACCGCACATTCCGCCGTACTCATCAAGTACGATTGCAAAATGATTGCCACTCTGTTTCATATTTTTAAATAAAACGTCGGCGGCGACGGTTTCAGGAACGAAATATGCAGGCGAAACACACTCATTTAGGATGTTTTCGCGAGTCTTATTCTCAAGTCGAAAGTACTTTTTAGCGTCCAAAACACCGATAATATCATCGAAATTTTCGCCGCAAACGGGATATTTCGTATGTATATTTCGATAGATAACGCGCTTCCAATCGTCAATATCGTCCTTTGTGGATATAAAATCAACCTTTTTGCGATGTGTAAATACAGTTTCTACATGTGTGTCGTCAAAGTCGAAAACGTTATCGATTATTTCTTTCTCGTTTTCATCGATTGTTCCTTTTTCGCGCCCCTGATCTAACATCATACGGATTTCCTCTTCTGTGACCGCTTCTTCATTCGCATTAGGGTCGATCCCGAGCAATTTTAACACAACATTTGTGGATAAAGTCAAGAACCAAACGATCGGAGCGAAAATTTTCGATACAAATGTGATCAGTCCAGATATAGCGAGCGCCAGTTTTTCAGAGTTTTTCATTGCCACACGCTTTGGCACAAGCTCGCCAAAGATCAAAGTGAAGTACGAGAGCAATATTGTTATAATCACGACCGAGATCGTGCTTATCGTTTTCTCAGAAATGCCAATTCCTGTCTTCATAATAAGTCCAGTAAGCTGCGAGGAAAAGTTGTCTGCGGCGAACGCACTTCCCAAAAAACCCGAAAGCGTTATTGCGACCTGTATCGTTGCAAGAAATTTTGACGGCTGCGATGTGAGACAAACAAGCCGCTTAGCTTTACGGTCACCCCCATCAGCCATTTTTGCCATTTTCTGATCGTTCATGGATATTACTGCAATTTCCGTCGCTGCGAATATTGCGTTCAGTAAGATAAGTACTATCTGCAGCACTATTTGTTTCATATAATTATATTTCCTTTCCAAATTAAAATAAAATAGTTGATAAAAACACAAAAAGACATAACTCGCCTATTCGATTAGATGGCGAAATATGTCCCGATCAAAGCTATTCGATTCAGAAAAGAATGCGGCAATGCTACTGCAATAGTTGCAGTTATCATTATCATTGTCACTATCGTCCATTTTGGCTTTTAGCCTCCTTTCAAATGTATTGAAAATATTATACACCATTTTCATTTGTTTGTCAAGTGGTGTTTAAAATATTTATAAATATCCAAAAACACCTCACTAATATCTGTCCGTTTTATTGTACTCTTATCAGTCTATTACGATATGATCCATTATTTGCAGCATGATATTCTGAGTCATCGAATCGACAAGATACAGCTCCTCCAGTGTCGAATATCCTCCGATCTGCTCGCGAACCGACACTATCTGCTCAGCCAATTCGTGTGATATTTTCAAGCTATCAGCAATTTCATCTGCATTTGCATAGTTGATATGCACCTCACGCGGCGAATCGTCCTCGAATTCAGGTTCGGGAACTTCTGATTCCGGCGGTGCAGTCGTTGTGATCTCCCGCGTGGTTGTGTTTTTAACGGCAGTTGTGGTAATTTTTGTAGTCGTCGCTATCGTAGTGGTAAACGGTATGTAGTCAGAATTTGAAACGAAAACGTTTTCTGCCAGCAGTTTGATGGTCGATTCGCCAATGCCGCTGATCTGTTCAAGCTCTTTTAGATCATGTATAATTCCAACTTCTGTGCGATAATCTATAATTTTTTGTGCGATCACCTCGCCAATGCCGTTGATTTCGCAGAGTTGATCCACTGTCGCCAGATTTATATCTATCGGAAAGTGCGTTTCTTCTATCGAAACTTTCGTTGTAGCTTGCTTACTATCGAAAATATCGGTATAAGCTTCCGTGACCTCAGGCGCTTTATAGTATATTTCAGCCTTATCATCCTCGGTATCTAAAAGCCAAGCGGCTGCGAAAACCACGACAAACACAGCAATTATTATCACAAAATACAGCTCGGTCGCCAGTGGCTTTCTGCCGGTTTGTTTATCTTTCTCCTCGAAATCGTTTTCGCTGTTCATTATTTCACCCGCTTTTTGGATATTATTTCTTTTATTATAACATAATTTTTGGGTGAATGCAAGAGGCTGACCAGAAGATCATCACTTTTTCATGTGATATGTTATACTGAAAGAACAGTCGACAAACGCCCAAAAATCTGGTAGAATAAAAGCAATAAAAACCAGAAAGGGAAGTGAAAAAATG
>NZ_JAJCLZ010000037.1 GCF_020559915.1 Ruminococcus sp. 210702-SL.1.03 | reverse complement strand
GCCTTTCGGGTATGAAAGAAGCCGTAAATACGGCATTTCCACAGACAGAATTACAGCGTTGTAACGTTCATCAAGTAAGAAACACGCTGAAATATGTTGGTGCAAAAAACAAGAAAGAATTTTCCAACGATTTGAAAACCATTTATCACGCACCGTCTGAGGACGCTGCGCTTGAACAGCTTGAGCGTGTGACGGAGAAGTGGGAGAAAGATTATCCAAACGCCATGAAGAGCTGGTACAAAAACTGGGATGTGATCTCACCGATCTTCAAGTTTTCCGCTGATGTGAGAAAGGTCATTTACACCACCAATGCGATCGAAAGCCTTAACAGCGGCTATCGTCGTCTGAACAAACAGAGAAGCGTATTTCCGAGCGATACAGCGCTCCTGAAGGTTCTGTATCTTGCAACTCATGAAATAGCGAAAAAATGGACTATGCCGCTGAGGAACTGGGGCATAGTTCTTGGCGAGCTGGAGATCATGTATCTCGACAGGCTAAGCTGAGCCGGCACAGTCAGTCTGCTTCCATTCCGCTACGCTCCATTCCAGCAGACTGACTGTTGAAGAACCTTGACAAATTACGGTATTTATTGTATACTGTAAAAAAATGAGCGGCTGTTTTTCAAGCCGCTCCACAATATCGTTTTTTATCACTGTTGTTGAATTCACAGAGATTTTTTCACAGGGCCGATAAAACTTTTTCATTTCCATGCTCGCTGGATGATTTGGGTGAGGGTTTTTCTTTTTGGGATGAAAGCATGATATATGAGGAGAAAACCGAACTTAGAAGCTGAGGATTGTTATATGACGGTAAATTGCTGGATACGGTCACAATGCATTGTGCAGCAGACGATAATGATTATAGTGATAATGATATTATTTGTATAAGCTTTACTGCGAGTGCTTTTAAAAGGCAGGATACGATTGATAATATTTCAATAGGCGGAATAACCTTTGAGAGTACAGAAGCAGAAATAAATCAAATGTTTGGTGAACCGACAGACAATCATGAAGATTCAAGTCACTTTAGCTCATATTTATATTTAATTGATAAAAAGTGGCTGACTCTTTCTTTTAATTATGGGCATCTAAATATTATAGATCTTAATTTTGGAGGAAAATAAAACGTCGATTAATATTGATACAAGTTTTGAGATTATATTAAAACTAGACAATGATATGACAAAAGTAGAAGAAACAATGATAAAACTATCTGACGAAGAAACATATACCGTAGATGGTTTTTGTGAAATATAAAAAAATAATTTTTATTCGTCGCTTGATGAGAAAGGAAATGTCATGAAATTGCAAAAACAGATTACAAACGAAGAATTGCTTGAACTTACAAGAAAAGCATTTGAGAATGATGAGGTTGCTGAATTTCTTTGCGGAGAAAAAGGATATTCAGTTATGGGAAACAGGGATATACCTATTAATATTCCTACAGATTTCGGACGCATTGTAGAAAAAGGAATATATGAGTTATATTTGACTACAAATGATGAAGTAATTATCAAGAAATTCCGTAAAGCAATTATGACACTAAATAGTACACCTATTCAAGTTTGGTGTGCATATATGGCTTGTTGGAATCAAATTTTCAATGAACATTCTAAATATCCAGCACCGTTTAAAATGATTGATGATACCCTTTTAAAGACATTAAAAAGTACCTTGATAAACAATGAATCATCTCTACGTAATTGTAAAGAGTGGATGGGGATTAACAAAAAAAATGGATTATGGGATTACATAATTCGTATAGATAATGTCTTAAAAAAAGATTATGGGGTGAGTGTATTATGAGTGAAGTGAATAATGATTTTTTAGAATATGGAGCTTCTTTTTTAGTTACAAAGAGAGATTATGATTTGTATTATAGTGATCCAGATAGTTTACTTGGTGCGGGAGGGCAACGCTTTATTGCACCAAGCAATCAAATGGATCAATTGCTTATTGTAGCTAATGGTGATATTGGCATTATAGAAGAAGGACTAGGTATAGAGACCGATAAATGGGCAGGTCAAGAATTAGTTAGAATTGACATAGATAAATCCATTGTAAATGATTTCTATGAAAGTGGAAATCTTAAGCTTCCAACAGGTTCAGAATCTGGTGCAAATAGTTCCTGGTGGAGAAACAAGTGGTGGTATAGCTGAAGCTATACTTTCTGATTGTCCTACTTCCAATATTGATAGAGTTGGAACTACTACTGCAGTAAATGGAGTCCCGACCGAACAATTAAATAATCTATATAATTCGTTAGGAGGAGATTCAAACGCACTTAAAACTGTTACTGATGCAGTAGATGATATTCCGAGAACAAATATAGATGAGAATGCGCTATTAAAGAATATTACTACTGGTAAAACAAATGTAATAGACGCTATTGATGATGTTTCAACTCTACCGGGACGTAGTAATGGCACACATCTTGGTGTGCGTGTTGGTGCTGTACTTGGTGTTTTAGGAACGGTTGGAGATGTTGCTGATGTTGTCACAACAGCTAGTACAGCATATCAACAATATAAAAATGGAGATATTGAAGGAGCAACTGATACACTTGGTTCATGGGGGATGAGTACATTAGGTGGAATGGCAGGTGGTGCAGGTGCAGGTGCTCTAGCGGGCATTGGTATGGGCACTCTTGTTGCAGCTGGACTTGTATCTGGACCAATTGGCTGGGCTGCAATTGCTGCAGCTGGTCTTGCTGGTGGTATTCTTGGTGGATTTTTGGGTGAGAGTATATGGGATTGGCTACTAGACCCTCTCAATGACGAATATACAAATGCAGGTAACGCTCAACCTCCTCGTGATCCTCTTGCGATAGATCTTGGAGCATTAGGGATTGAACTTACGACACTTGAAAACGGTGTTAACTTCGACCTAGATAAGAATGGTTTTGCTGAAAAGACAGCATGGATAGGTCTTGAGGATGGTTTCCTTTGTCTTGATCGCAATGGTAATAGTAAAATTGACGATGGCGGTGAGCTTTTCGGTGATCAAGTCGAACTTTCTAATGGCGCAATTTCTGTTTCGGGTTTTGAAGCATTGGCGGACTTTGATGAAGATGGCGATGGTGTAATTGACCATAATGATACAGTATGGAATGATTTGCGAGTTTGGATTGATGCAAATCATAATGGTATATCTGATTCAGGAGAATTGAAAACACTAAACGAATTAGGAGTAGTAAATATAAGCCTTGATGTTACCAAGGAGGAGAATGTTGATACTGCAACTGGAACTATGGAAGCTGAATTTGCTATGGTTACTTTCGCAGATGGAACTGAGCGAAAGATTAGCGAGTTTTGGTTCCCAGTAAACACTTCAGATACAACACAGACGGGCGGAGATGGTGAAATTGTAGAAACCAAAGGAAATGTTCCGGATATTACTTTAGCTATTGAAGCAGATAAGACAGGAACACTTGCGGTACTGTATAAAAAATATTGTTTATCAGAAGATTTTGTTGAAAAGCGATTTCTCTCAAAACAGATTTTATACTTTATTACTGATTCAACAGATATTAGTCCGAATTCGCGCGGCGGAAATATTGATGCTCGTGACCTGCATGTGATTGAAACCTTTATGGGACGTGAGTTTGTTGGCGTTGGTGGAACAAATCCAAATTCAAATGCAGCAAACATTTTGAAAAAGTTGTATATATCACTTGAAAATATCTTTTTCAGCGATCTTAATGTAGAATCACAGGACAGTTTCTATATTAACATGATTTTTGTTTCAGAGGATGAACAGGGAAATAAAATCGTAGATTTCACTTTTCTTAATGCCATTTTAGAAATGGAAATTGCTACTGGTGAAAACGTTGAGGGAAACCTTTATAGTATCGGTTCATATCTTTCTCTGTTCGATGAAGCTTATGATACTAATGCTTTCAGTGAGTTTAGTACATACTATAAAGCAGTTTCACCACAATATGCTGATATTTTGGAACTGTCTAAATCAGGAACTACATATCTTGCAACCAATGACAATGACACATATAGAGGAACTGGAAATAATGATTTCATTTTCGGATTGGATGGAAATGATATATTAAATGGTGCGAGTGGAATTGATATTATTCATGGAAACAACGGCAATGACCAAATATCCGGAGGAGTTGGAAACGACATGCTCTACGGCGATTCAGGCAACGACACTCTCGACGGAGGGACAGGCAATGACACTCTCAAAGGCGGCTACGGCGATGATACATACATTTTCGCAAAGGGCTACGGAAACGATACAATAATAGACTCCGATGGTCTGAATACTCTCAGATTTAAGGGAATTAAACCAAGCGATATCCTTGTAAACGGCACAGATGAATACGACGCAACTATTACAATAAAGGGTACGAACGATACTCTTGTTATCAAGGATTTCCGCAAGAGTGAGGAATACCGCAATTACGACCTTGAAATAGACGGAGTTAAAATGCACGTTACAGATAAGGATAGTCCGTTCAGACATATCTACGGCGGAAACGGCGACGATGTTCTTAAAGCAGTTGTAGATGATTCGATCATGCACGCTTTCGGCGGTGACGATACCGTTTACGGAAGTAAGGAAAATGACGTTATCTACGGCAACGAGGGCAATGACACCGTTTACGCAGGAAACGGAAACGACTTTGTTTACGGCGGAGATGATAACGACGCTATTTTCGGTGAGGAAGGCGACGATATTATTTACGGTGATAACGGTGATGACATTCTCGACGGAGGAGCAGGAAACGATATACTTTATGGCGGAGCAGGAAACGATACATATGTATTCAGCAGAGATTACGGTACAGATGTCATTGATGACAGCGAAGGAACGTCAACTGTTAAGCTTGCCGACGATCTGACTTTGTCGGATATCGAGATCAATGCCGTTGGTAATGATGTGATTATCAGTATTAAGGATACAGAGGACAAGCTTATCATTACCGATTTTGCAGACGCTCCCGAAAACTACGTTCTGCAGATAGGCGAAGAAATCCTGCCCGTACAGGATAATATCACAGGCATCGATAACTATGTTACAGGTACAGAGAATTCAGATTATTTACCTCTTGAAAGCGACAAAGCCAATATCGCCGCAGGCGGTAACGGAGATGACTTTATTATCGGAGGAACAGAATCTGACTATATCTTCGGAGATTCCGGAACTGACAGAATTACAGCAAATGACGGCAATGACGTGATCTTCGGCGGCAGCGGAAATGACTCTCTGTTCGGAGAATCAGGAAATGACTGTATCTCAGGCGGAAACGAAGATGATTACATCAACGGCGGTGACGGCGACGATATTATCGACACAGGCTCAGGCAATGACTTTATTGACGGAGGCAGCGGAAACGACACCTATATCTTCAAGCCGGGATACGGCGCTGATTCTATTATGGACAGCGAGGGTGCAAATACCATTATGTTCGGTGACGGATTCACCGCAGAAGGTGTAAAGGCATACCGTTCCAACTGGAATGATATTCTTATTACCTTTGACGGATTTGAAGATACCCTTACAATAAAGAATTACTGCATCAGCAAGGAAGCAAGAAACTTTACGCTTGTATTTGCCGACGGAACAGTCGTAGAAGCAACAGCTCAGAACAGTCCTCTCAGAACTATTTACGGTACTGACGGCAGCGAGTACATGATCTCTATTTATGAGGACGGAATAACCAAGATCGGTCAGGACGGCAATGATCAGCTTGTAGGCAGCGACGGAAACGACTTTCTCTACGGAGATAAGGGCAGCGACAGACTTACAGGCAACGCAGGAAACGATGTTCTTGACGGCGGTGAAGGCAATGACTTCCTTTACGGAGGCGCAGGCAACGACACATATATTTTCAAAAAAGGCTACGGTACAGATACTATCGACGACGGCGAAGGGACGAATACTATTGAGATTTACGGATATTCAGCAAATCAGATAAAGGCTTACCGTACAAACTGGAACGATATTACCGTTACCTTTGAGGGTTCTGATGATAAGCTTGTGATCGAGGGATTCTTTACTTCCGAAGCAAACAGAAACTTCTACCTCACATTCAACGGAGGTTCTAAGGTTCACGCAACCGCTTCCAACAGTCCATTAAGAACTGTTTACGGAACTGAAAATAGTGATTACATTGTAACTATGGACGACAGGGGGGGAACTCTTATCGGTGAGAACGGAAACGACAGCCTTAATGGAGGAAACGGCGCAGATAAGCTGTACGGAGGTATCGGAGACGATCAGTTTTATGGCAACGGCGGTAATGATACCCTTGACGGCGGAGAAGGCAGTGACTATCTCTACGGCGGAGCAGGAAACGATACATATATCTTCAACATAGGATATGGCACAGATACAATTAACGACAGCGAGGGTATCAATACGATCTCATTCGGCAGCGGTCTCTCAGCAGATACTATGTCCGTTTACAGAACGAACTGGAACGATCTTACTATCACATTTGATGGAATTGAGGACAAGCTGATCATTCAGAATTACTTTACGTCTGAGGAAAACAGAAACTTCAATGTAAACTTTGCAGACGGAACAAGATATGCATACGACAGCGAGGAAAATCCTCTTAAACAGGTCCATGCGACTGAATACGATGACTGGATGTCAGCATGGAGCGATAACGGCATTGTTATTCACGGCGACGGAGGAAACGATACGCTTAACGGCGGCGCCGGAAACGACGCGCTTTACGGCGGAACAGGAACCGATTATCTGTACGGAAATGACGGAGATGATATCCTTGACGGCGGAGAGGACAATGATTATCTGAACGGCGGCAACGGAAACGATACATATGTATTCGGCAGAAATTACGGTACGGATATAATTGAGGATTATGACGGAAATAACAAGATCGTATTAAGCGGTATTGATCTTAACGAGGTCACATTTACTAAAACAAACCAATCCGAACTGACTGTATCAATAAACGGCAGCGAGGATAAGCTGACTATAAGGAACTTTAATTCCGAAAGCTTTATCTTTGAATTTGCAGGCGGAGCAGTAGGAACAGTAAATAAGGATACCTGGGAGCTTGAGCTTAGTCAGCCTGCAAGCAATGAAATATCTGAGAAAGATGTCATACAGTCAAACGCCGAGCTTCTCTCGGATATCTATTCAGACGAAAGTATGTCTTCAGATTTGCTCACAGAAATAAACGACACCGTTCTGATTGATTCTTCAAGCACTGTTTCTGCGGCAAAGGAAACAGAGGAAACCGCAGATCAGACGGATATACAGGTAATGATACTGACCGAAAATATGTCCGCTTTCGGTACGGAGAACAACGTTTCTGACAGTATGAGCATTAGTGATCCGATGCAGGATACGTCAGCTTTGAATCAACTGCTTGTCGGTACGCAGGCAGAGTAATATAAATTCTGATTAAAAGTGCGGCAGTAAAAAAGCTGCCGCATAATTTATGTAAAAAGGAAGTCGAAGCATGGAGAAAAAACAAGACAGCGGACTTAGCTGCTTTATGATAGTTATGAAGTTTCACGGTATACCTATCACAAAAGAGCAGGCTGAAACGCTATCAGTTCTTGATCCCGAGCAGAAAACCGGAGAAATAGAAATAATAGAATCCGCAAAGAAATTGAAAATGCGGGCAAAGCTTTGTAAGCTGAATTTAAAAAAGCTGAAGGACGTAAAGGCGCCGATTATTGCAAAGGATAAAAACGACGTATTCTTTATTGTCGCAAAATCTCAAGGCAATAAATTCATGGTCTTGTTTACGGACAAAACCCAGCCGGAGATAAAATCCCGCGAGGAATTATCTGAAATCTGGGATGGCACAGCGATCCTTGTTACAAAAAAAGGAATAATGGACAGAGAAGAGGTATTCAGCTTCAAGTGGTTTATACCCACGATACTGAAATTCAAAAAGGAATTTATACAGGTACTGATAGCCGTATTTACAATACAGATTTTAGGAATCCTTACTCCCGTTATGACTCAGGTCGTTGTGGATAAGGTTTTAGTCCATAGAAGTATGTCGACGCTTAACGTGCTTGCAATCGGTATCGCAATTGTATATATATACGAGCTGATTCTGTCCCTTGCCAAAAACTATGTGTTTACCCATACGACAAACAGAATAGATGTTATGCTCAGCTTCAAGCTGTTTCGGCATTTGTTCGCACTTCCCTTGAAATACTTTGAATCAAGACGAGTCGGCGAAACGGTGGCGAGAGTAAGAGAGCTTGACAGTATCAGAAATTTTCTGACAGGCACTCCGCTTTCCTCAATGATAGATTTTATTTTCATAATCGTATACATAGTAGTATTGTTTTTCTACAGCAAAATGCTGACAGTTATCGTCCTCTGTTCTATACCCGTTTACGCAGTACTTTCGGCCATCGTTACTCCCCTTTTCAAAAAAAGACTGGACGAAAAGTTTGAAACGGGAGCGAACACTCAGTCTTTTTTGGTTGAATCCATAACGGGAGTGCAGACCGTAAAATCCTATGCATTAGAGCCAAAGTTCGAGAAAAAATGGGGCGATTTGCAATCCGATTACGTAAAGGCAAGCTACAAAACCTCTATGGTTTCCGCAACCGCCGGAACGACCGGACAGTTTATTCAGAAGGTATTCGACCTGTTGATTCTGTTTTTCGGCGCAAAAGCGGTAATGGACGGTAATTTTACAGTGGGGCAGCTTATGGCGTTTTGAATGCTTTCCGGCAGAGTAAGCGGTCCTGTTTTAAGACTGGTACAGCTTTGGCAGGAATATCAGCAGGCGTCGCTTTCAGTAAAAAGAATCGGCGATATTTTTAATACAGCCCCTGAACCGATTCTAAACGCAAATCAGACTGCTATGCCCGGCGTTCAGGGTAAAATTATATTCGATCAGGTGCATTTCAGATACAATCCGCAGGGCGGAGAGGTTATCAAGGGAATGAGCTTTGAAATAGAGCCTGACACTATTGTAGGAGTCGTAGGCAGAAGCGGTTCGGGAAAGAGCACCATTTCAAAGCTGATTCAAAGACTTTATTTGCCGGAGGGCGGTAAAATATCCATAGACGGAATGGATATTTCACTTGTGAATCCCGCAATGCTCAGAAAGCAGATCGGAGTAGTATTGCAGGAAAACTTTATGTTCAACGGGACCGTAGCGGAAAATATTTCAATTCACTGCTCAACAGCAAGTATGGAGCAAATCATTCATTCTGCAAAAATAGCGGGCGCGCATGATTTTATCCTTGAACTTCCTAACGGCTATGAAACGATTATCGGCGAAAAGGGCATGGGACTTTCCGGAGGTCAGAAGCAAAGAGTCGCTATTGCGAGAGCAATACTTAACAATCCCAGAATACTTATATTTGACGAGGCTACGTCTGCTCTTGACTATGAATCTGAAAGCATTATCCAGAATAATCTCAAGGAAATATGCAAAGGAAGAACAGTGCTTATTATTGCTCACAGGCTTTCAACGTTAAAGGACGCGCAGAAAATCATGGTGATTGATAAGGGCAATCTTGTGGAATACGATACTCATGAGAATCTGATGAAACGTGAAGGGCTGTATCATTATTTGTATAACCAGCAGAAAAGGGGCGATATTGATGAATAATAAGCTGACGGAATACGTATTGAAGCACAGCAAAAGCAAGGATAAGGAGCTGAAGTATGATTTTATGCCGTCCTTGCTTGAAATTATTGAACGCCCTGCCCATAAAGCGGGAACGGTAATAATTCTCGGAGTTTTTACGCTTCTGATCGCGGCAGTCATTTGGGCTTGCCTTTCGAAAATAGACGTGGTAGTTACTGCCGGCGGAAGCGTTCAGCCATCAGGAAATGTAAACGTGGTGCAGGCCTATTCAGGCGGAACAGTAAAGTCAATAAACGCTGCCGAAGGAGAATATGTGAAAAAGGGAGACGTTCTGATAGAGCTTGATACGGAATCCCTTGATATTGATACAAACCAGCTTAACAGTCAGAAAGAAATTCTTGAAGCACAGCGGAAAATATATACAAAGATTAAAAACGGCGACGATATTTCAAAGGTTAAAATTGAAGATTACGAAGCTGAGCTTAAACCGTATATTCAGTCAATTATGGATGCAGACGCAAGCTATAATAACACTCTTGACAGTCTTAAGAAGGATAAGGAAAACGCCGATTTAAATCATCAGATTTCACAGCTGCAGCTTGAGGAATACGAAGAAAGCGGAACACGCCGTCAGGTTGAAATGCAGGAGCTTATAGTAAAGCAGAACGAGCTTGCGCTAAAACAGTCGGAAACGAAAATCAAGGATACAAAAATCCAGTACAGCGCACAGATCAATTCAAAGCTTTCGGAGATAAGCGGTCAACTTGACGAAATAGAAACCAGCCTTGAAAAATACGCCTTGTCTAAGGATTATCAGTATATAACGGCGCCTGTAAGTGGATATATAAACAACGTAAATGTGAACACCGTCGGAGCGGCGGTAACGAACGCACAGGAGCTTGTAACATATGCCTGTTGAAATGGTGTGCTATGTAAAGAATATGGATATTGCCGACATAGAAATTGGAATGGAAGCGGAAATCAAGCTGGAGGCGTACCCGTATAACAAGTACGGAACGGTAAAGGGAAAGGTGAAATATATCAGTCCCAACGCGTTTGTCAGCGAGCAGACGGGTAGCGTTTATCTTGTGAAGCTTGAAATTACAGATAAAAATGATGAGATAGATGTGATTTCAGGATTATCCGGAAGCGTGGAAATAAAGACGGATAAGAGAACGGTTATGGATTACTTCTTAGAGCCTATTAAAAAAGGCTTCGGGGAAGCTCTGAGGGAGAAATAGTTTTGAAATTGACACCTCCCCCCTATCACAGTGAAACGGGAAAGTTAATAAGGAAAAGGCATATATATAAATACAAAGAGAAAAGTATAGTAATTTAAAACGGAACGTGTAATGGAATGACCCCAAAAAGTTAGACAAAGTTTAAAAAGTATATTTATGCAAAGCGACTAAGAGAAATCTTGGTCGCTTTTGTTATGCGGCTTTGAGCCTGAACTCCACCGGTGACATACCATCAAGCTTAAGCTTGATGCGTTTTGTGTTGTACCATTCGATATACTCGTGAAGTTCTTTGATGAAATGCTCAATGCTCGTAAATTCTTGCAGATAAAGTAATTCTGTCTTTAACAAGCTGAAGAAGTTTTCGGCACAAGCATTGACCCTCTGAAAAAAAGTCTGTAAAAAGTCAGTCAACTGTAGTAAAATAGAAATAACACAGGAGGCTGATTTTTTATGGGAAGAAGAAAAAGAGAACCAATGAGCGAAGGAAAAAAGAACATCATCGGAATGCTGCTCGAGGAGTATGATATCAGGACAGCAAAGGATATAGAAGATGCTCTGAAAGATCTTCTTGGCGGCACAATACAGGAAATGCTTGAATCTGAAATGGATGAGCATCTCGGATATGGCGCTTATGAGCGTTCTGACAATCCGGACTACCGAAATGGAAAGAAAACCAAGAAAATACGCGGGAACTTCGGAGAAACAGAAATTGAAGTGCCACAGGATCGTGATGGAACATTTGAACCCAAAGTCGTAAAGAAGCGTCAGAAGGATATTTCGGGAATAGAGCAGAAGATCATTTCACTGTACGCAAAGGGCATGACACTCGCCAAATAAGCGAAACTATCGAAGATATTTACGGATTTGAAGTCAGCGATGGTATGGTATCCTATATCACAGACCGTCTCCTTCCGCAGATAGAAGAGTGGCAGAAACGTCCTCTTGACGAGGTTTATCCCATTGTATTTATTGATGCTGTACATTTTTCTGTACAAGAAAACAGACAGATAAAAAAGCTTGCAGCATATGTAATCCTTGCAGTAAGCTTGACAGGTCACAAAGAAGTGCTGTCCATACATATCGGTGAAAACGAGAGTGCAAAATACTGGCTTGGCGTTCTTAACGAGCTGAAAAACCGCGGTGTAAAGGACATTCTTGTCATCTGTGCAGACGGACTTACAGGCATGAAAGAAGCCGTATCAACGGCATTTCCGCAGGCTGAGCTTCAGCGATTATCCCAATGCTATGAAAAGCTGGTACAAGAATTGGGACGTCATATCGCCGATTTTTAAGTTTTCAGCGGAGGTCAGAAAGGTCATTTACACCACCAATGCGATTGAGAGCCTTAACAGCGGATACTGCCGTCTAAATAAACAGAGAAGCGTATTTCCGAGCGATACGGTGCTTTTAAAGGCACTGTATCTTGCAACTCATGAAATAGCGAAAAAATGGACTATGCCGCTGAGAAACTGGGGTAGAGTTCTGGGAGAGCTTGAAATCATGTATCCCGACAGGCTCGGCTGAGCGAGCCACTGAACATCAGCCTGATGGAATGGAGCGCAGCGCAATGGAATCAGGCTGATGTTCAAAAAGAACCTTGACAAATTGCAGTATGCATTGTATACTGTAAAAAATTAGAGTGGCAAATTTTATGCCACTACCAACTAACGTTTTTATCACAGTTGATTAATTTACAGAGATTTTTTCGCAGAGCCCAAGCAATTGTCAAGACAATTTCCTTTGCGTGACATACTCTGCCTTATCCCTTTATCTTTAAGCATTTTCTGATAATGCCTGTGCTGATATTGCCAACCTTGGTCTGAATGAAGTATCAGATTTGTATTGTCAGGTATTTTTGCAAATGCCTTTTCAAGCATATCTGTAACCTGATTCAAATTCGGATGATAGCTCAGATTGTAGGACACAATCTCACCATTAAACAAATCCAAAATAGGTGAAAGTGATTTTGTCAATAAAACTTGACACATTGACCGCAAGGATTTGAAGTTAAGCAG
>NZ_JAJCLZ010000036.1 GCF_020559915.1 Ruminococcus sp. 210702-SL.1.03 | reverse complement strand
CAACGAATGCATTTCCTATGTTTTGATAAATCTCTGACAACCTACGCTGTTCCCAAGTGTCAGTAAATCCTTTGAATCTTATCTCCGGAGTTTTGTTATTATTCGACATCGTTTGAACCTCCGAGCAATTCTATTAACTCTGCAAAAGCTTTCATATCATAATCATTGCCTGTTAATTCACCAAGCATATCTGACAGTGATGATTCTGCTTCGTTTATCTGACTGTCAAGGTCTGTAAGTGTAAGCTCATATCTTTTTGAAAGCTTGGTGATACGCTCGGCAAGCTTATGAGAAATTGCTGTGTACAGATCAATTATTCCCTTGCCTATGGCATAATACCACTTCTTGTCTACAAGCAGCTCCTTGATCTCATCATCGGTAAGTGACGCATATCTCTCACGAGCCTTTTCATCAAGCGACTTATCCATTTCTTTTATAAGCTTTGTAGATTCCTCAGACCTTTGTGCAAGCTCAAACGCTTTCTTTAACTCTTCATAGTCATCGGCGTATGCAGCAGGTGCAGGCGCTTCTGCACGGGCTGCACTTAAAGCATTATGTATGGATGCTTTGGTTACAGTTCCTTTATCGGTATACGCAACTTTCAGTTCAGCGTGCTTGTCGATATACTGTGTATATTCCTTCTTTTTCATTGACGGAAGAAGGCTCTGCAACTGAATAAGACCGTCAATGAGCGGAGTATGGACATTTTCCATGATCTTGTCTATCTTCTCCTGAATATCCTTGCTCTTGACTTTTCCGCCATCTGCAATCTCTGATAATGCAGAATCCTCTGCGGATTCCTCTATCATAGACATAAGACGGGAGTCTGTTTCTGCAACGATATCCATAAGATCATCAATAGCTTTTTTCTCTTTAGGGAACAATTCCGATTTCACCAATGCCTTGGGTATGATCTTGCCTTCCCAGCCTGCGACCTTTAGCTCAGGATTGCCGTCGGCATCCGTTTTCTTTGTTTCCTTCATGATGTTTTCTGTCTCTCTTGCAACACCGTAACCCTGTTTCTCCGATATGATAAATGAAATATCATCGTTAAGCACTTCGTTCCAGTATGCAAGAAGTATCTGGTAAATATCATACTTGTTGATAAGCGTGATATCTTCAAATGCTTTCATTATATTCTCTGCCAACTCGGATATGAGAATTTTGGCAGAAACGGAGCTATCAAGTTTTTTCAGTTTTGTATCTGCAAAAGATTTCCAGTCCGTAAATGCCTTGTCGATAAGTTCACCGTATGCCGAGAATTCATCATTAGCATATATCGTTCTGCGAATGTCGTTTTCTTCCACATTCAGCTTATAATAGCTATCACTAAGCGAACTGAGCAACTCATCTTTCAGCGTCGGGAATGCATCCCAGTATTTACTCAGTGCATCTATATCCACAGCAGGGATACCGCCGTGAATATGAGCATAAATATCCTGAATATCCTCAGGCTCGGAAGAATCTATATAACGGGAAATATTCAGGTTATAGCCATTCTTCTCTTTGATCTCCTTATTGGGAACAAAGCGAGCATATTTAGGATCATCTGTAATCTGTTCATTGAATGTAGTGACAATGCGATAGATATCCTGTTCACGCAGTCTGTTCTTGTTTCCGTCCTTTACAAATCCCTTGCCTGCGTCTATCATAAAGATGCCTGAGCGATTCTCTGCACCCTCTTTATCTATGATCAGTATGCAGGCAGGTATACCTGTGCCATAAAACAGGTTAGGCGGTAGGCTGATGATCCCCTTGATCCAGCCCTTATCAACAATAGCCTGACGAATCGTTCCTTCGGCATTTCCACGGAATAAAACACCGTGAGGGAGAATGACAGCAGCTTTACCCGTAGATTTCAGTGTTTTTAATATGTGCATCAACCAGGCATAGTCGCCGTTTTTCTCAGGTGGTCTATCTCCATATCCGGAGAATCTGCCGAACTCTTTCAAGCCATCAGACCAGTTTTTGAGAGAAAAAGGCGGATTGGCAACAATATAATCAAATCGTTCCAGTTCGGAAGCATCTTCATTTTTTATAAACTGAGGATCAGAGAATGTATTACCTGCCATGATCTTGATAGTAGCTTTATTATGGAGAACGGCATTCATTTTAGCAAGACCTACCGTCGAACTCTCTTTTTCCTGTCCATAACCCGATATCTCAAACGGAACTTCCGCAAGTGCTCTGATAAGTAATGAACCACTGCCGCAAGCCGGATCACATACTGTGGCATCATGATCCGTACATTTATCTATGCCTATAACCTTAGCAAGAATACGAGAAACTTCCGCCGGTGTATAGAACTGCCCTTTACTTTTTCCACTTTCAGTAGCAAAATTTCTCATAAGGTATTCATATGCATCGCCTATGATATCATCGCCGTCTGCTTTATTATTTGAGAAATCCAATTCAGGACGTTGAAAAATAGCAATAAGTTTTGTGAGCTTATCAACCATTTCCTGTCCTTTACCGATTTTTGCTTCGTCATTAAAATGTGCGATGTCAATTACACCTTTTAAGCTGTCATTAACTTCAGCAAGACGTGCAATAATTTTATCTATACCTTCGCCAATATTCTTCTTGTTTTTGAGTGCAATAAAGTCATCAAAAGAACAGCCTATTCTTTTTTCGGGATCAGGATTGGGATCATGTTCTTTATCGAAAACGGTCAAATCTCCGTATTTCTGTCCCTTATACTTATCCGTTACATACTTCATAAACAAAAGGGTTAGTATGTAATCCTTATACTGTGATGCATCCATTCCTCCGCGCAGTGCATCACAACTTGCCCATAGTGAACTATATAATTCCGTTTTCTTAACCGCCATAATACGAATCTCCTTACAATTAAGTTGCTATATTTCTTACTCAATAGCACTTTTGCCACTCTTTACCCATGCATCAAGCTCCGAGCGTTTGAATTTCCACTGCTTACCGATTTTGTGGGCAGGGATATCTTTATTATTGCGAATCCAACTTCGGATAGTAACAGGCTTGATTCCTAAGTGTTCAGCTGCCTCTTCAAGGCTTATCCATTTTTCATTAACAGCGCTATTTTCCATTTTATCACCTCTTGTAGTAGATGAAACATATAATAATCTATTATAATTATACTATATCGGTTTGAAAATTTCAAGAGGTTTAGTGTTATTTCGTGATATTTATACTAAGTTTATTTATATGCATTGTGCATTTTTCTTGGTATATAGAATAAGGCTCCCAGAATTCACTCTGAGAGCCTCGTTTCGTATTTATAGATATCAGAACGGATGCTGTATCTGACAGCCGCAGTGAGCCATTTTCGTTCGCTTGAGAGCATACCACCTGCACTATCAGAAAATTTGCTCCGAATTAACGTCCACCTTAACAGCAAACTTATTCTGAAAGTGCAGTTCCTCCACGATGAGAACAGCGGTGTTATCGGGAGCGTTCATGAGCGAACCAACAAATGTAATCGTACCGCCTTTGGAATAGAGAAAACTCACAGCACTTGCATTATCATCAAAGGCAAGACAGGTGAACGTGTCTGTCTCGACAGCATCAACGCCTTTCTGCTTAGGCTGGTCAACGGCGATACTGAATTTGCAGTATTTAGGGTCATCTTTGGTAGTAACAGCAGGCTCGCTTAGAAGCCTGCCTGACATCATGATCTTATTCAACATAGTCTGCTCCTTTCAATCTTCGTCCGAACACTCGTTAAGCCCGTGTATAAGCTGAATGTATACGCACTCTGCTCGGTCGTGCCCCTCGCCGTCAGTGGACATCATCACTTCAAGGAAATACGCCTTTGCTTGTTCGTAGTCCGTCCAGACCTCACGCTTTCCGTTGCAGACGGTTGTAATCTTTCGTGTTCTCGGCATTGCCAATTCAGGTGTTTTCAACATAGCTGTGTACCTCCATAAGTTTTATCGTGAATCCATTATATCCGATAAAACTACCTGAGTCCAGCTCTGTGGAAGGATTGTAATAATTCTTGTGAAAAGCGCAGCAAAAAGTTGATTTTCCCCGGTGCATTGCGCTGTAATGATGATTGACTTTTTCGGTGGTATGTGCTATGATATAAAAAGTACAAGAAGCTTAAAAGCAAGTAAGAAGGAGTTCGTATGAAGCTGGATAAGGATCATATAAACAGTATAATTCATGGAAACAGCAGGTTTTTCTCGGCTTATTCCGATCCGGATCCTTACTTTATGTATACTCGTAAGGGATATACCGAAGATTTCGAGGAGAAGATTATTGACATCTATTACGACAAGCTGAGATATGCTGTGCAGAATGCAGAGAAGCTTGTCAATGAGATGTTCAGAGAAGAATTCTACGATTTTTACGGAGTTGATAAAAACGCTGTATCTTCTCCTGAACAAATGAAAACTGAATTAGTTTTCGACTCTTTTACCATGGATATTGATGATATGTCTATAGCTGTTTATTTTTCAAATAAGAGCTTTATGTTCGGACATTTTATTGACGCACGCTGGGATGCTGACTGGAACTTCAGGTGTTACTGGATAGATTAAAAACACGGATAGCCGTTGCATAAATGGCTGTCCGTGTTTTTGGTTTCACATTTCTCTGTTGCAGATTTCCGCATACACATCTTCGGGTATCATCGGTGAGCATATCTCCGCAAGCAATTTTTCATCTATTTCGCCTGTCTCAGCATACTGCTTTCCTGCCTGCTTCACAAGCTCAAATCTCGGCACAGTTACCTCTGCTGCTTCGGGAGCATTGAACATCGGACTTTCGGGGACGGTGATGATAGTGTGGTTATTTGGGAACATCAGCTTGAACTGCATGACTGCAGGCTCAAAATTCTGCTTGGTGTTCGGGAAACCGCAGCCGCAGGTCATCATGTATTTCAGGCGCGAAAAATCCGCCTGCCCGACGTGAACATACCTGTCACCCTGCTTCTTCATCGCCATACTTGAAAGCGGCATTGTACGGTCAGCAAAAGCCTTTAAAGATGCAGGCATTCCGTAGCAGTAAAGCGGGTAGCTGAACAGCAAAAGATTGCCCTCCAGCACTTCGCTGAGAAGTTCTTCATGTCATCGTTATGGATGCACTCTCCGCCGTTACGCTTACAAGTGAAACAGCCCGTGCAATATTCGATATGCTTGTCGATAATATCAACGATGTGAATCTCCTGCGGAGCAGCTTCTTTCATGCCTTCAAGGAACGCCCGTGTTATGTGCATCGTGTCTCTTTTTTCACGCTTGGGACTGCCGTTCAGAACAAGTATTTTCATAGTGATCTTTCTTCTTCCGTCTCTCAGTTTTTATGCTGATATTTTTATTATAAACACGTGCGGAAGTCACGTCAATCCACGCTCCGCAGAGTGGATTATTTCGATGATTTTTTCTCTGTTCAGGTTTTGGAGAATGGTGGCTGTCACCAGAATTTCCAGCACATTGTTTATCAGGTTTCTGTATTACAATGTGCAGAGCTTGCTGGGGGTGATTTTTGACCTTGTAGGCATCATATTTTTTCTGACTGATTGTTCCAATTTTTTGCTCTTGTTTACTCAGGGGTATGGGGAAGTTTCCCTCAGCAAGCATCGTGTATTGTTTGCACAGTTCTTGTGTACACAATACACCGAGCTTGCTGGGTGTGAATCTGAACTTGGATTTTTGTTTTTTTCGAGCAGTTTAGCTCGGTTTATCTTTCCTTTTTGTTGTTCGGGGTTCAAGGGGGAGAACCCTCTTGCAAGCTGTGTATCGGAGCATTCAATTTTCCATAATTGTAATGCGGAGATACCGTGCTTGCTGGTATAGACTCAGCTCATGCGGAGGTGGCTTTCACATTTTTATTCGACAACGCCTTTTTCTCTTCATAATATCAAATCTTAGTAATGCACAGTTGACATTTCATATATAAGCTTGTATAATAAAGGAAATAGACAAGCTGATAGCCACCCATGATATTCTAAGGAGGTAGTTTATGGCAAATCATACCGAGAGAAAAGGAGTCCACCATTGTGGAGAAATAGCAGAAGAATATCAATGGATGTTTAGGGAGCAACCAGTAAATGATATTGGCATTGATGCGCATATGGAATTTACAGATCCATCTGGTGCAGCAAAACAACTCCTTGCATTACAAATTAAAACTGGTTCGAGCTATTTTAAAGAAGAAAAAGACAACTGTATTGTTTTCAGAGATATTGATGAAAGACAATATAATTATTGGACAACAAATTCTTTGCCTTGTATTGTTGTTTTATATAATAATGACTCCGATAACAAAATTTGCATTTGGCAAAAGCTAACATCAGAAACGATCGAAAGAACTAAAGGCGGAGACGGAAAAGGCTTTTTTGTAAAAGTTCCATTAAATCAAGTCTTTTTGGATGACTCATCCAATCAACAGCTTCTTTCATTCTCTAATTTACCTGAACACATTACAAATTATAACTTTCTTTTGTCACAGAAGCAGTTCATGAGCATTATAAAAGATGGAGGCACAGTTAAGCTTCATTCAACAGAATGGGTTAATAAGTGTAGCGGAAGAGGAGAAACAGAATTAATCGTGGATGATGGAAATGAAGAAAAAACATATTCATATCCATATTGGTTTCCCTTTACTCCATATATTGAGGTGTTTCCTAAACTGTTTCCTTGGGCACACTTTTCGATTGACGAAGAGTTTTATGAAGAAGACGATTTAACTCTTTGGCGTGATCTTCACTGTTATTATGATAAGGAGATAGATGACTGGGTAGTTGTTGGAAAATCTTTTGAAGAATTTCGTAAAAGTTTACCTGCAATACGAGGTGTTGACCATTCTGGAGAAGTTGCAGAGTATATGCTAATACTTAGCCTAAATGATTTAGGAGAATCATTTTTAACTGTTGACGGCTATGTATCACAAATCCGACCTTATGCTGAAGCAAGACCAGAAGGAGATTAAAAATATGAAACATATAAAACTCAATGATTTTTCGAATATAAGAAACACAATAGGTGAATATATTCTTGATCCGACAGAAAAGTATGTAATAACTCTCGAAAATGAAATAGAATTCCAAATGGCAACATTAAGTGCATTTCAAGTAATGGGAACGCCTCCTGCTCTGAAAAATTACCATGCTTGGCTATATGAAAATGGATTTAATATTGAAACTCCTAATCCAACAAATGAAGCAGTTGCACCATACTATGGCGTTAAACCACTTTGGAAAACCAATTATTCACAAGGAATAGTTGTAATGGCAGAGAATGAAAGCAATTATTACATTGTCATGGAATGCAGCGGTAAAAATGTAGGCTATAAGCATACAATGGTTATTCTTACAATGGGTGGTTGTATGTAAGAATAAATACTAAAGCGCCTACACTTATGTAAATATTTGTTAGATGTTGAAGGTTAAAAGCAGTCTCACTTGAGGCTGCTTTTCATATTTCCAGTATAAATTGCACTGGGGAAAACTGAAATACAACCTAAAGTTCGTGCGCAATGCGGCTGGACAATAGGCTTCATTACGCGCTATAATATTCATAGTCGCAAAATACTCGGTCGGCTGAAAGGATGACATACCGACCTTGCGGCTGCGTAGAGGGTAAGAGAAAGAAAGCGATGCCCTCACCAATGCGTAGAGATATATAAGCAAAGGAAAGATCGCTATGAACAAAGAAAACAACGTGTCCGAGTACAAGATCGGACGAACAACTTACATCGTGAAGTTAGTATTCAACCCTGCTTCAAAGGAACGCCTTACTGATATCCTGCAAAGGCTGATAGACCGTGAGTGTGAAGAAATGCTCGGTGAATCCGGACAAGAACCTGAGAAGCAGGCTGTGTAATATTGGCGTTATAGCGCATTGCCATTGACGGTATATTGCGCTATAATGATAACATAGCTCGCTTTATCTGTCGGAAAGGAAGGTTTAATATGACAGACAAGATAACAGCGCTGTATTGTCGTCTTTCGCAGGACGATATGTTACAGGGTGAGAGTAATAGTATCACCAATCAGAAGGCTATCCTCAAAAAGTATGCGGAGGATGACGGTTTCAGCAATCCCGTTTACTACGTTGATGACGGAGTTTCGGGAACGACATTTGAACGTGACGGCTTCAAGGCTATGATGTCTGACATCGAAGCAGGCAAAGTCGGAACGGTCATTACCAAAGACCTTTCAAGGCTTGGTCGTGACTATCTTAAAACAGGTGAATATATTGAGATCATATTCCCTGACTATGATGTCCGCTATATCGCTATCAATGATAACGTGGATACTCTCAAGAGCGAGAATGAGCTGATGGCTTTCAAGAACATTTTTAATGACTGGTACGCCAGGGATACATCGAAGAAGATTCGTGCTATATTCAAGGCAAAGGGTCAGTCGGGCAAACCGCTTTCTCTGCCTATTTACGGGTACAAGGCATCTGAGGAAGATAAGCACAAGTGGATCATTGATGATGAGCCTGCAGCGGTTGTCCGCAAAATATACAAGCTCTGCATCAGCGGCTACGGTCCGACTCAGATAGCTCGTAAGCTGACTGAGGAAGGTATCCCAAATCCGACGGCTTACGCTATATCGCAGGGAAGAAACCCAGCCAACAAGAATTCAAGGCTTGACCGCTGGTGTACTGAAACTGTCATTGACATTTTAGAGCACCCCGAATACATCGGTCATACGGTGAACTTCCGTACACGCCGCAAGTCCTACAAGAACAAGCGTAAGATTGAAAATCCGAAAGAAGACTGGCTCATCTTTGAGAATACCCACGAGCCTATCGTCACACAGCAGGAGTTTGATCTTGTTCAGGAGATGCGTAAGGATAAGCGCAGAAATCAGAAGCAGGAAACTGTAAATCCGTTTTCGGGCATCTGTTATTGTGCTGATTGTGGGAAGAAGCTGTATTTATGCCGTTCCAAGAGTCTCAGCGAAGAACAGGAACATCTGAAATGCTCTACGCACTCAGCAGATAAGAATAGCTGTTCTTCACATTATATCAGGACTGTGGTGCTAAAGAAGTTGGTTTTGAATGCTCTGAACAAGCTCCTTGATAATGTCAAAGACAGTGAAGCTGAGTTTGTGCAGACAGCCATGGACAACTCTGCGTCAAAGCATTCCTCTGATGTATTTAAAGCAAAGAAAGCTCTTAATCAAGCTGAAAAGCGTATCACTGAACTTGACAGGCTGTTTGTAAGGCTCTATGAGGACAATATTTCGGGTAAGATCTCTGACGAGCGTTTTGCTGTACTGTCCGCAGGATATGAGGACGAGCAGAAGAAGCTGAAAGCGAAAGCATCAGAACTTACTGCTTTTATTGAAACAGCAGAGCAGAAATGTGCTGATGTGATCTCCTTTATAAAGGTAGTGCAGAAGTATGAGCATATCACGGAGCTTACTCCCGAGATCATGCATGAACTTATCGAGAAGATAGTTGTTTACGCTCCTGAAAAGAGCGATGGGCATCGTACTCAGCAGATAGAGATACACTTCCGCTTTGATGTTGCTGTCGCTACGGCAATAGCTGACAGCAGAGAATACGAAAAAAAGAAAAAGGCTGCGTAACTGCGATGTTACGCAACCTTATCTTCAAATCACATAAACTGCTTTATGTGCGCCGCCCTAAAGTGCCGCTTTTTTTTTGCAATAAGATCCGCACAACGCAAAAACCGCCGCAGACGTTAATCTACGGCGGGTATTTGGCGGAGAAGGAGGGAGTAAAAACAGCCCTGTTCTCCCCTTTTACGCCACATCATGAACACGCCTAAAGCCCTGCAAAATCAAGGCTTTGCGCGCTTTTCTCTGTTCACAGCTTTACATACATAATTTTACAATTCGCTTTGAACGTGTATGAAACGTGTATAGTTTCAGATTTCATAATAGGCATTTAGGAACTCCCATTGCTCAGATTCTGACGGACTATTTCCGTCCGCTCACATATATGCCGATACACACGCACCGACTGTTTGTAATTTACTTCCATAACATCACCGAGATCAGTATATCATTTTTGATGAATTTTGTCAAGGTATGTAGGTCAATAAATAAAAATATAATATTTTTCATTTTTCATTTGGTTTACATCTTGAAATTTCAAGAAAAATGTTGTATAATTTAGTAAATACCATAATAAGAGGTGACAGTTTTGCTTTCCATTCCTGAAATGTGCGCAACCAAGTCTAGAATGGCATTAGAAAAGCCAAAAATGAATTCAGCCGAACTTGTTGATAAAATGATCGAAAAGGGCATAATCATTGAACCACATACTAAAGAATATGTAGAAAAATACCTTTTGGAAAGTAATAATTTTCTGCGGTGATGTTCGTACAGAAAACTGTATGATAAATATCCGTGCGGAATAAACCAAGGAAAATATATCAATCTCAACTTCGATCAACTCAGAGCAACAGCGATACTTGACATGAATATAAGAAAACATATTTTTTCTATGTGCATAGATATAGAACACAGCCTTAAGCTAAGAATATTGCAGGATTTTGAAAAATGTAACAACGATGGATATGAATTGATCCAAGACTTTTTCAAAACAAGATCAGGGGGTAAAGTTGCTCTAGACATTGCCAAAAAGAGAGAGAGTTTATATTTAAACAAACTAGCTGGTAAATACATTTATCCTAAAACTGATGACTCGGTTTATTCCGTATCGCTATACAATAATGGAAAGCAGATCGAATACGCTGTAGATGTGCCAATTTGGATAATGCTTGAGATGATAACTTTCGGCGATCTTATCAGCTTCTATAAATTTTTCTATCCTAAAGAGCATACATATGTAGCTGAAACTCCTATTCCAGAGAATATTCTTTTTAATGTAAAAAATATGAGAAACGCGTGTGCTCACAATAATTGTATACTAGCAACTCTTTACAAGGAGACTGAAAGAATTGATCCAAGAATGCGCGCTTTTATCGATAGTCTTGGCACAGATATTGGCAACAGTGGAAAAACCACAAGGCTAAAATGCAGAATTATAAGTGAGATCGTCTGTGTACTCTATTCGTTAAAAAAGCTTGCCTCGCAGGATGTTGCAAGCTATGATTTTCAAAAATTTTTCGATGTACTTGAACATTTTGAACAAAATTATATCCATCTATTTGCTGAAAACAGCCTCGTATTTGCAAATTTTATTTTTTTAAAAAAAGTTGTTGACAAATTGGCTTCATCGTGATATAATATATATTGTAATAGAACAAACCGCAATAGGTTTTTGAGTGGGACAGTGTTATGGATGTTGTCCCGCTTTTTTTATGCAAAAACAGCCGACAGAGCACCCCAAGCACCCTGTCGGCTGTCCGTTTAACAAGCGCTCCGATCACTCAAAACACTTCATTTTGTCGCTTTACGCGGTATAACGATACACGAGCCTATTTCCTTCATCTGTCTAATAACTGCCATTTTGCACTGATAGAAGGTTTCACCACAAAGGACCTGACCGTGCGTGTCATCAAGAAGATAGGTGAGATGTATCAGCCTTTCAGCCATTCGGCGAATTTCTTCCGAGTGACGCGTGATCTCGGGCGTTATGAACTGCATAGGGTGCTTTTTATCTTCTATTGCAAAGCATTTTGGCTTTTCGATCTCCAAACCGTATATCTTGCAAAGCGCCTCAAAACCTCTTTTGTTCACTATTATCAGACTGGGAATATTTTTCGGTACTTTCGGATTTTCTCTCTTGAACTGCGCGAGCGGCTCTTTTTCAAGCAAACCGTATTCAACATGATCAGCCAGCTCTCTGCATATCGTTTCGCTTATCGTAGTGCGGTTAATGCCCGTCATATAAGCAATATCGTGAACAGTCACAACAGGTTCGCCGTTGAACGTCTTATCGAAATAGCTGTAATCGTCAAAAGTCATTTGCTTAGACTCACCGCGAACAGCTTTCGGCACAACGTCCTCAAAGACCCATTTTTCAAACTCCTGCGCTTTCGGCAGCTTGCTGTGGCAGATCAGACGGTAAACGTCCGCTTCGGGGATAAAGCTGACCTCTATCTGCTTGCTTGGCGACTGTGGGTGAGGTATACGGCGTTTCACCGTACACCTGCAATGAGCTGATATGGCGTCATTTGGTCTTGCATAGCCCAGAGCCTTAGCTACATCAGAACCGCACCAAAGCGCAGGGTCGCCTTTTATCTGTCTTATAGTTCCAAACTGTTCGCATGATCTTGTAATTACGTTTTCCATAAATATCATAACTCCTTTTCACTTGACAACCCGAAAAGGATATGCTATAATTAGTTCAGCAATTCATTTTGGGTTGTTTCTTTTTGCGGTAACGTTCAGCTTTCGACGGTGTGACGTTGCCGCTTTTACTTTTGCAAATAATCGTTGTATACCTTGTCTATACCGAGCTTTAAAACCCCTGTTATACTCATGCCAGTCAATCTGCAACATTCGTCAAGCTTTTGCTTTTCAGCTTCTGACAGTCTCAGTCTTGCAACATGGATCTTAGGTTCAGTGGTAGGTCTGCCCATTTTTTTCTTGCCGTTTTCGATTCTTATCACGCCCTATCTTGACATTCGGGGCAAAACGTGATATATTAAAAAATAAGATAGGCGGCGGCAGAACCGCCCGTCTTAGTTTTTTTGGTGCTCCGGCTATTTAGTCGGAGCTTTTTTTGTTTTTGGTTTCCTCGAGAAGTTTTATTACTTCTTCGGTCTCGCCATTTTTCAGCATTGAAAGTATCAATGAGATCAGCAGGTCAAATTCCTTAGCGGTCATCTTGCTCATATTTCCTCCTTTCTCGTTCTGCCCCGTAACTTGTAAGCCTTGCTTACTGTAATTATAGTATAACATATGTAGCTACAAAAGTCAATAACATTTCAAGAAAATATTGCACAAACTTTTACCGCAATTTTAGTGAATTTAACCAATCACTTCACCTTCCCCGCCAACTTCCTCATCAGCTTTTTACCCGCTACCCCGTTCTGCTTGTACCCAAGCTTGCCTAGCACCGCGTTGGTCGCTTTCTCCG
>NZ_JAJCLZ010000035.1 GCF_020559915.1 Ruminococcus sp. 210702-SL.1.03 | reverse complement strand
TTCTATTTTACTTCTTTGAGGTTGGAGTGTCAAGTTTTATTATACTATATCATCATTTCGTCTATTAGTCTTAAAGCCTCGTAGAAAAGGTTTGAACGTGAGCCACCAAGCCCTGCTCTTTTTCCTGCTATGCTCATATCCTGACAAGGACTGCCGAATGTGATGATGTCCACAGGCGGAAGTTTAGCACCGCTAAGCTTTGAAATATCGCCGTAGTGTTTCATCTGTGGTATTCTCTTCGTGGTCACTCTTATGGGAAAAGGCTCTATCTCTGACGCCCATATCGGCTTTATCCCGCATATCATTCCGCCAAGTGGAAAGCCGCCTGAGCCGTCAAAAAGACTTCCCAGAGTAAGGTCGGTTTTAGTCATTCGCTTCCTCCACCTCTTTCACAAGTTCTGAGTAAGGTATCTTTTTGCCATCTCGGACAACATACACACCATCATCACTGCCAACCTGCTCGATGTATCTCTTGACGATCACATCGCAAAACTTCTCATCAAGCTCAATGGTAAGGCATATTCTGTCCGTTTGTTCGCAGGCTATGAGCGTTGAGCCGCTTCCGCCGAATGGGTCAAGGACTACTGAATTAACCATACTGGAATTGCGTATCGGGTAGGCTAACAATGGAACAGGCTTCATTGTCGGGTGGTCGCCATTGCGCTTCGGCTTGTCGAATTCCCAGATGGTAGATTCTTTTCTGCCGGTGTACCACTGGTGTTTGCCTTTCTTTTTCCAACCGTAGAGGACTGGTTCGTGCTGCCACTGATAAGGCGAACGTCCAAGCACTAGGCTTTGCTTTTTCCAAATACAGCACCCGGAAAGATAAAAACCTGCATCTGCAAAAGCCTTGCGGAAATTCAGACCTTCCGTATCTGCGTGGAAAACGTAAATGCTCGCATCGTCCGCCATAACATTTGCCATATTGCTGAAAGCGTCAAACAGAAACTGATAGAACTTGTCCGCAGCCATATTGTCATTTTTTATCTTGCCAGCCGTACCCTCGTAATTTACGTTGTAGGGCGGGTCGGTTATGACTAGGTTTGCCTTTCTGCTGTCCATAAGAGCGGCGTATGTATCTTCTTTTGTGCTGTCACCGCATACAAGAGTGTGCTTTCCAAGCGTCCATATATCTCCACTCTGCGTAACACAAGGCTTTTCCAACTCAGCGTCAACATCGAAATCGTCCTCTTGTGCATCTGTATCAGTATCAAAAAGACTTGCCAGCTCTTTCTCATCAAACCACGTCAGCGAGATGTCAATATCCTCAGCCTGCAAAGCCTCGATCTCAACTTTGAGCATCTCTTCGTCCCAGCCGGCGTCGAGTACCATTCTGTTGTCGGCAAGTATATATGCTTTCTTTTGAGCCTCTGTAAGATGGTCAGCGAACACGCAGGGAACTTCTTCAATGCCCTCAGCCTTTGCGGCTGCAATGCGTCCGTGACCTGCGATAACGTTAAACTCACGGTCGATTATGACAGGATTGATAAACCCGAACTCACGCAAGGACGAGCGAAGTTTCATTATCTGCTCAGCCGAATGGGTTCGGGCATTGTTGACATATGGGATAAGCTTGTCTGTTGAAACAAGCTGCATTTCTGTTGTGGTTTGCATTAGCCTCTCCTCCTAAGTAACTCTTCCATAGCGTCGTGCGGACTTTCGCTGAACTGTTCCGTGCAGTTTCGCTTGACAATATCGTAAATTTCATACCAAATGAGGTTTGCTGACTTTTGAAACTGCTGGCTCATCTGCACGAAAGGTGAAGCCATTACTCCGCCTGTGGTGGGGTGTTTGCCGAGCAGTCCGTACTGGCTGACAGCGTCCTCGCACTGGATATATCGAGCGAAAGCCTGAGCATACGCTTCGATAAGCCGCTTGTTGACTAGGTTCTCGCACCCTCTGCGTTTCAGCCACAGCCAAGTTTCCTTGTATATCTCATCAGCCCCCAGCGGCACGCCATTCTTTTGTCTTGCAGAAAGATACTCCGCAGGGCGGGGCATATCCGCACCGTCCAGCACAGCACCCTCGGGCAGGTCTACTGATTCAAGTTCGGCAGGCTCGAGGGTCGGAATGTCATTATTCATAATTCTTGTGGGCAGACCGCTCTGTATTCGTTCAGCGGCAGGGAGGGGCTTATCTCCCGCACGGACACGCCGTCCGCCACGATTTGTTCCGTCTTTAGCCAAAATTTCACCTCCAAAATTTCTTAGGGGTTAATCCCCCGTTTGAACCGGCTTTTTTGTGTATGCCACCCTGCGCCCGTTACAAAAAATGTATCTTTTAGAGATTTCGACCGCCCCACCTATCCCCCATCTCCGAATGTATCCTAGAATGACAAGCCTTGCACAGAGCCATCAAGTTCTGCGTATCGTTAGTTCCGCCCTGCGCGAGCGGCAGTTTGTGGTGTATCTGCTCGGTAGGTGTGTAACGTCCTTGCTGTAGGCACATCTCACACAATGGGTGAGCCGCCGCATAGTTGTCACGGATACGTTTCCACGCTCTGCCGTAACGCTTGCTGGGTCTGTATTTTCTGCCGTATCGTTCGTACTGCTTGTTGGCAAGCTTGGTATGCTCCTCGCAGTAGCGGCTATGCGTAAGTTTCGGACAGTTAGGGTAAGCACAAGGGTGTGCAGGTTTGGTGGGCATTATCTCATCTCCAACAGAAAAAGCCCCGCATTTTAGCGAGGCTCTTCACAATATTTTCTATTATACAGTATATCACACTAGGGGCGGTGCAAACAATGGCAAACCGTGTCACTTTTCGGGGACGGCAAAGTTTTTCAGTGCTTTTCTATGCCAGCGGATAACTGTACTGCGGTCGGCAAAAAGCCGCTCTGCGATGCGTTCCCAGGTCATTCCCTCGATGTATCTGTACTGCAGGACAAGCCGCTCGTTGATATTCTCGACCTGCTCAACAGCTGTACGGATCTCGGCTTTGAGGTCAACGAGCCGGTCGATCTCGGCGTTTATTTTCCGCTCCATATCGACTATCTTGCCCAAGTATCTCACGAACGGTGGCTCGGTGGAACGTGTGCCGCTGAAACGCTCCTCAAAATTGCAGGAGGATATTCTTGACGACATATCCCGCAAATTTTCAAGTTCTGAAATGTCGCAGTCTATGCGTTCGTTGAGTCTGTACGCTTGATTCAAGTATTCTTTCGCTGTCATTTTTGTACCTCCAGATCTGCTTTTACGGCGTCAATCAGCCGCTTTTGCGTGGTGTCCTTGTTTTCCAAAGCGTCTAAAACGTCTTCGTCAATAGTGTCCTTGCAGATAATGTGGTGGATAGTCACGATGTCTTTTTGCCCCTGCCGCCATAATCTCGCATTTGTCTGCTGAAACATCTCAAGCGACCAGATCGTCGAAAACCATACGAGGATATGCCCTCCCTTCTGAATATTCAAGCCATGACCCGCTGATGCCGGCGAAATAAGGGCTGTCTGTATCCTGCCGCTGTTCCAGTCGAGAATATCCTGCTCCGATCTAAGCTCTCTCGGCTCATACCCCGCTTTTTTCAGCCTTTCTGCGATCCTTGTCCTGTCATGCTGATACCAGTATGCGATAAGCACCGACTGCCCATTCGACTGCTCCACAAGGTCTTCGAGCATATCTAGCTTTCTTTCGTGGATATTTATGATCTCTTTATTCTCATCGTATATCGCGCCATTCGCCATCTGCTGCAGCTTTCCCGAAAGCACCGCCGCATTTTCTGCGCAGATATTATTTCCGCCAAGCTGTAAGATCATATTGTTTTTCAGCGAATTATAAAGCTTTCTCTCCTTACCGTTTATTTCCACCTCGTGCCTGATATTGATGCACTCAGGCATTTCAAGGTAATCAAGCGACTTCATTGATACCGTAATATCCCCTATCTTTTTGTAGATCTCCTCCTCTGCGCCCGGCAAGGGAATGTAATTATAGACCTCACCTGTGTACGGGTTCATGTCACCGACCTTGAAATACTGCTCTCTGAATCTCCCGATGTATTTGCCAAGACGTTTTCCGCCGTCGGTAAGGCGTACCTCGCTCCAAAGATCCATAAGTCCGTTGCTCGAGGGCGTACCGGTCAAACCAACTATCCTGCTGATGAATGGACACACCTTGTTCAGCGCTCTGTATCTTTTCGACCTGCAATTCTTAAATGAACTGAGTTCGTCTATCACTGCCATATCAAAGGGCCATGGCGTATGGCTCTTTTCAAGCTCTTCAACAAGCCACTGTAAGTTCTCACGATTGATTATGTAAATATCCGCATCGGCATTTAAAGCTTCCGTTCTGGCTTCTTTTTTGCCGAGAATCACCGAACAGCGCAGGTCTTTTACATGGCTCCAGCCGCGTATCTCCTCAGGCCATACATCTCTTGCAACTCTGAGCGGCGCTATTATCAGCACTTTATTTACTTCAAAGCTTTCAAACATAAGCTCCTCTATGGCTGTCAGCGAGATTATCGTTTTGCCAAGCCCCATTTCAAGTATGAGCAATACCGCAGGGTTCTTTTTGATAAACTCGATGCAGTATCTCTGATATTCATGTAACTGTTCTTTTGTCAACATTTTACTTCGCCTCTATTTCTTTTATCATCTTTGCTATCTGTTTTGCGTCATCTATCACAAATACCTTGTACCCCAGCTTTCTGAGGTCGCTGTGCCTTTTTGCCTGCAATGCACGCGGCTTTTTGCCGGGCGACTTCACCTCTGCAAAGGCCATGCACTCATCACGCAGAAAAACTATTCTGTCGGGCATTCCGTTAGCTCCGGGCGAAACAAACTTCGGGCAAATGCCGCCGCGGCGTTTCACCTCACGCACTAATTTCTGCTCTATTTCTTTTTCTCTCATATTGTTCTCCTCTCACCAAATTTTTAGGTATGTCGCTTATGTATGTCATTTTTCATTCAGGAAAGTAATGCCCATTACAAAAACGAGGTTATCAGCTGAGTGGTGGAGGGTGTGGAACACATTTCGTAAAGCTTATATAGATCAATTCTTTTTATCAGCTATACAGACTTTACTGTCAGCAGTTCCACCGCTTCCACCACTCACGCTTTTACCCTCAAATTTTTAACTATCCTCCTCTGCCTCATCAGCCGCAAAAGCTGTTTTAAGTCTGAGTCCTACGATGTAGTTTCCCGTTTTCTTTCTTCTCCTGCCAAAGCCCGCTAAGTCAAGCGCTGAGTAAAAGTCTACGTTGCCTCTGGTAAACTCACCCATTCTGACCGTGTAACTGCGGTATTCCTGATAAAGCTCACCCGACTTTTCCTCATATGATGCGTCCACCTCGCAGCAGTCCTCAAGGAACATTCCCAGCCAGTCATTCTTTTGATGATACTCATTGATAGCTTCAGTAACAAGCTTAGGCTGAGAGATATGAAAGCCGTGGCTTATCACCTTGCACGCGCCCTCTATTATCCATTTGAGTATCGCAGAGCCTGCCTGCATTACAAGCGTTTCGGTAAAATTCTTGCGGTCTGCACTGCCCTCGAATTTTGCGTTGAATGGGATAACGATAAGCCTGCGCCATGTTCCCGCGTCATTTGCACCGACCCTAGGAAGGTGATTTGTGTAAAGCACTACGGTATGCGAAGGTGTGAAAGCCGCAGGTGCTTTATACTTTTTCTCCGCAAAGATCTGGTCGGTGCTGCAAAGCTGTTTTACCACCGAAGTGTTGAGCCTTGTACCCTCGTCGAGCTCCGCCGCGATTATAAGGCGCTTGCCCTTTGTTTCCGCCATTTCCGGCTTGACATTTCTCTTACAGCCTACTGTAAGTGTATCTGCCGAAAGATTGCCCGAATATGTGCCTAAAACTTTCGAGATCGAATTCCAAAACGTTGATTTTCCGTTCCTGCCCTCGCCGTAAGCAATTATCAGTGCCTCAACGTAAACTTTGCCGACAGCCGCAAGCCCCACTACTTCCTGAACGTAATCGATAAGCTCCTTATCACCTAAAAAGGTCTTATCCAATGTATCGAGCCAAATATCCTCGCCGTCGTCGCCCGGCTCTGTCAATGTCACTTTTGTAATAAGGTCTTCCGAACTATGTTCCTGCCTGCCCGCCATTCCAAGTCTGAGGTCGTATGTAGAAAATGGTGTGTTCAGCAGGAACTCGTTTTTATCAAGCTCCTCAAAATCTATGCTTACCATAGGTCTTGCCGAATCGAGCGCAGACCTTATGAACTTGTAGTCACGCCGCTTCATCACAAAAGCCGCATATGCCGCGGCATCAAGGTATCTCTGATACAGCTCGTACTGGCTGTTGCTTAAAGTCGCCGTCACCTTTTTTCCGCCCGCTTTTATAATGCTCGGGTCAAGCCCCGAGTTCAGCAGATCCTGCTGCGTAAGCATAACGCAAAGCTGAGCGTCAGCAAGCTGAAGATCTAAAAATTCCTCGCAGGCTCCTACCGCCGCCTCTTTCGACTCCTCCCAAAAGATACCGTTATATCTGAGATAATCAGTAGCGGGGTTGAATTTAAGCTCATTGCCATAAACATTTGCAAGCACCTTCGCCTGCCCAATGTCAGAAAAGTCGCTCGGCTTCAAACTTCCCGCAGGCGCATAGGGTACAGCCGCGTTAAAACTCGACGGCGGAATGTATCCCGACTGAGAAGATACCTTTTTCTCAAACTTCCCTGCCGAATCCCAAATACGTCCAAGCTCGTCCTGCCCGAGCGGAGGGTCGCACTTTTCCGCTTCCTGCATAAAAATACGATAAGCGTCATCGCCGTGACCGTAACGCTTTACCACACGCCCCGCAAAGCGGCTTAGGGTAGAATTTCTTGCTCCCGCGGGAATAGCGGCGCTGCTTGTGCCGAAGTTGTTTTTTGTGATAAGCTTATCTATCGTTGTCGTTCCGTCATGCCATATAACATCTCCGCCGTCACAGCCGAAGATGAACCTTGCAGCCCCCAAAGCGCCCGCATCGAAAAACGGATAATCTTCGCTGATACGTTCTTTCAGCTTAGAGTAAGCGTCGGGGTCTTTCATTTCGGGTATCTCAAAGTAAACATGAAACCGCGGCCTCGCCGAAACGCGCCCCTTAACTTTCATGTGATTGCGGCTGTATGTAACAGCGTATTTCACATCGGCGAACTCGTTTTCAAGCGCTTCGGGAGTTACCCATTCGTTCGGGTCATCGGTGTGGTCATTATCGCAGTCCATCGGAATACACTGCGAGGACAAAAACTTATCGTTTGCCCTGTAATGGTTCTTATACACAGCGCAGACGTGGTCAAACTGCACAGCTTTTTTCAGCTCATCGGAGGAAGTCGCCGTGACTTCATAAGGATAAACGCAGTTTGTGCAAACGCCCTTAACATCTGAAACGCAAAGTTTCAGTTCCATTCATCTCAGCCTCCTTCTTTTCTGCAAACGCCTTATACATCAAATATCTCAAAACTTCTCACCGCCTTTGCTTTTTTATAGTATTCTCCCCCCTTACCATATAACGGACATTTTTCACTCTTTTTTATACCGAATAAAAAATTTTTTTCGCATTATAAAAATCGCCTTTAAATGTCCTTAATATAGTGAGGGGAGAAATGGCGCGACGATAAGGCACAGAAATTTTTTCTGAAAGATGTTATAAAATATGCCTAAAAATGTCCGCTATATAGTGAAGGGAAAGAAGGTGATACGAAATGGCAAAAAACAAACATGCAGAATACAGCGAGGCGAAAATGCTTGCTGAGATGTCGGCAGTTTTTATCCACATCAGCGAGACCGCCGCCGAGCTGGCAATGACAATGAAAAACTATGAAAAGATGAATGGAGGAAAATGCAGTGAAAAATGCAGATACCGCTGTGCTGAAAGAAGCCTTTGAGGCTTTGAGCAAAAGCGCGGCAATGGTCGCCGCAGCACTCAGGGCAGAAAGCGCAGCCGACGCTGAGGCAAAACCGCAGCCGAAAGAAGAAAAGCTCTCCGCCGAAAAGGTGCGTGGCATGCTCGCCGCAAAAACCGCTGGGGGCTTCAAGGCAGAGGTGAAGCAGATAGTAAACCGTTTCGGCAAAAATTTCACAGCTATCTCGCCCGAGGACTATCCCGCGGTAGTAGAAGAGCTTAGCAAGCTTACCGAAAAGGCGGCGGGCAATGAGTAAGCACGCGTACCTTTCCGCCTCAGCAAGCGCACGCTGGATAGCCTGCACAAAGTCAGCTAAAGAATGTGAAAACGCTGCCGACACGCCGAGTGAATACGCAAAGCTCGGCAGCGAGGCACATACTCTCTGCGAACACCTCGTTCTAAAAGCACTTGGAAGAGATGCGGCTGACCCGACAGGCTCGCTTGAGCACTATGACGCCGAGATGCAGTATCATGCCGAGGACTACTGCGGCTTTGTTATGACTAAGATAGCAGAAGCAAAGAAGATCGGCGGTGATGTATTTGTCGGCGTGGAACAGCGGCTTGATCTCAGCCGCTGGGTCCCCGATGGTTTCGGAACAGGCGACTGCGTTATCGCAGCAGATGGGCTTATACACATCATTGACTTCAAGTACGGAACGGGTGTCCTCGTTTCCGCCGAAAGGAACTCTCAGCTTATGTGCTATGCGCTCGGTGCGGTGGATACTTTCGATACGCTTTACCGAACAGACAAAATAAGGCTTTCGATATTTCAGCCAAGAAGAGAAAACATCAGCAGTTATGAGATGAGCGTTTCTGAGCTTCTCACATGGGCAGACGAGGTCTTGGCACCCGCCGCAAAGCTTGCATACGCAGGCGAGGGCGAGTACGCTGCGGGAGAACACTGCCGCTTCTGCGCCGTCAAGGCTTTCTGCAAGACGAGGGCGGAACAGAACATGGAGCTTGCAAAGTACGAATTTGCTGACCCTGCTCATCTGAGCGATGATGACGCAGCGGAGATACTTCCCAGCTTAGACAACTTAGTTTCATGGGCGAATGACGTGAAAGACTATGCACTAAAGCAGGCGCTTGCCGGCACAAGATACAGCGGCTTCAAGCTTGCAGAGGGGCGGTCTGCACGAAAATACACGGACGAAACGGCCGCCGCAAAAGCAGTTGAAGCGGCAGGATACGAACCATACGAAAAAAAGCTCAAAGGCATCACGGCGATGACCTCTGAGCTTGGCAAGAAGAGATTTAACGAGATATTAGGCGGTTTAGTGTACAAGCCGCCGGGCAAACCGATACTTATTCCGGCCGACGATAAGCGTCCCGAAATAAATATACATACAAATGATTCGATCAGCGATCAGGAGGAAAAAATATGACTAACAGAACAAAAGCTATCACAGGAAAAAACACGAGATTTGCGTTCCTCAACGTGAACGAACCTAAGTCGGTAAACGGCGGCACACCGAAGTATTCAGCCTGCCTTATCATCTCTAAGGATGACACCGTTACCGTCAGCAAGATCAAGGCGGCTATCAAGGCGGCTTACGAGGACGGAGAGGCTACCCTCCGCGGCAGCGGAAAGAGCGTACCCGCCCTTGAAAACATCAAGACTCCCCTGCGCGACGGCGACAAGGAGCGCCCCGATGACCCCACCTACGCTAACTCTTACTTTCTCAACGCGAACAGCACCAGAAAGCCGGGCGTAGTTGACGGCAACAACAGCCTTATCATCGATACCTCAGAGCTTTACTCAGGTATCTACGGCAGGGCGTCTATCAATTTCTACTGTTTCTCAAAGAACGGAAACAGGGGTATCGCGGCAGGACTGCTTGCGATGCAGAAGCTTCGTGACGGCGAACCCCTCGGCGGACGTGTGAATGCCGAGACCGAATTTGCGGGTCTTGACAGCGAAGATGATGATTTTCTCAGCTGATATACTTAACAGCTAAAATATCGGCGGCAGGAGTTTTCTTGCTGCCGATTATTTTTAAAATTTATTCGGAAAGGATAAACTATGGACAAAATAACAAAGCTTTCGCTTGATCTGGAAACATACAGCCCCGCTGATCTTCAAAAATGCGGCGTGTATCGCTACAGCGAAGACCCCGAATTCGAGATACTTCTGCTCTGCGTTTCGGTGAATGATATGCCGCCTACTGTTTATGACCTCGCTTGCGGAGAAAATGTGCCCGAAGAGATATTAGCCGCCATAAGCGATGAGAACTGCATCAAGTGGGCATTCAACGCAAATTTTGAGCGCATTTGCCTTTCAAACTGGCTGTTCAAATATCACCCCGAGCATTTTTGCTCTTACAGCGTACCTGAGGATACCGTCGGCAGATACCTTGACCCCTCGTCATGGAGGTGCTCGATGGTGCTTGCACTTTACAACGGACTTCCCCGCTCGCTCGAGCAGGTCGGCGCTGTACTCGGGCTTTCGGAGCAGAAATTAAAGGAAGGCAAAGAGCTTATCCGCTACTTTTGCGTTCCCTGCAAAGCCACAAAGTCAAACGGCGGCCGCACAAGAAACCTGCCCGAACATTCGCCCCAAAGGTGGGGACTTTTCAAGAAATACAACAAGCGAGATGTTGAGGTTGAAATGCAGATACAAAAGCGTTTGCAGAAGTACCCCGTACCCGCAAATGTCTGGGAGGAATACCATCTCGATCAGGAGATAAATGACAGAGGCATACTTTGCGATGCCGCACTTGTACGAAACGCGATAAAGATAGATGAGCTGAGCAAGTCAAAAATAACCGATCTGCTCAAAGAAAAAACGCACCTTGAAAATCCAAACAGCGTGGCGCAGATGAAGGCATTTTTGGAAGAAAATAATGTTAAAGCGCCTTCGCTCGGCAAAAAGGATGTCGCCGAGCTTATGAAAAGCGCCGACAAAAACATAGCGGAGGTCTTATCTCTGCGTCAGAAACTTGCAAAATCATCTGTACGCAAATATCAGGCAATGGACAACGCAATGTGCGGCGACCTTAGGTGCAGGGGAATGTTTCTTTTCTACGGAGCGAACCGCAGCGGACGTTTTTCAGGGCGTATCGTTCAGCTTCAAAACCTGCCGCAAAACCATATGGAAGATCTCTCAGAGGCACGAAGTCTTGTGAAAAGCGGCGACTATGATACGCTTGACCTGCTTTACGAGAACGTTCCGCTCGTGCTTTCCAACCTCATACGCACGGCTTTTATACCGCGTACGGGGTATAAATATATAGTGGCGGATTTCAGCGCTATCGAAGCCCGTGTGCTTTCGCACCTTGCGGGAGAAAAGTGGCGGTCTGAGGTATTTGAGTCGGGCGGAGATATTTACTGCGCGTCGGCAAGCAAGATGTTTGGAGTGCCTGTTGAAAAGCATGGGGCAAACAGCCACCTGCGGCAAAAAGGCAAGATCGCAGAGCTTGCGCTTGGCTACGGCGGCGGAGTTGGTGCATTAAAAGCTATGGGCGCTATTGAAATGGGGCTTTGTGAAGAGGAGCTTCAGCCGCTGGTAAATTCATGGCGGCAGTCAAATCCGCACATCGTGGAATATTGGCATGAGATAGACGATGCGGTAAAGCAGGCTATACAAATGCGGCTGCCCGCAAAAGTCGGCTGTATAGAGGTGTACTAGAGATCGGGAATGCTCTTCATCACGCTTCCCTCTGGCAGGCGGCTGAGCTATGTGAATCCGCGGAAAACTACAAACAAATTCGGCGGAGAATCGGTAGCATACTACGGCATCGATGCAAAAAAGAAGTGGGATCTTATCGAATCATACGGACCGAAATTTGTGGAAAACATCGTTCAGGCAGTTAGCCGCGATATACTCTGCTATGCGATGAGAACGCTTTCACATTGCTTTATTGTCGGGCACGTTCATGACGAGCTTATTATTGAATGCCGTGCTGATACTGACCTTGACGCTGTATGTGAGCGAATGGGGCGAACGCCCGAATGGATACCGGGACTGGCACTGAGAGCGGACGGCTTTGAGTGCGAACACTACAAAAAAGAATGACCCCAAAGTGCCGCCAAGGAATAATCATTCTTAGGCGGCATTTTCATGCAAAAAGTCTTGTATTTTATGTCTGAAAGTGTTATAATATGGCTATACGCATAAAAACTTTCTGACCATTACTCATAAAAAAGGAGCCAAAAATGGGCAACAGTATAACTTTTGAAAAATTTCTCTATGATAACTATTACGATGTCATAGCCGGCAGCATTGAGGAATTTATTACCGACAATAAAAGCTCACTTTCAGATGATAAAATAGCTAATGCTCAAAAGCTCGAATTTGAGGGCATGGATATTAACGGAGTATCTTTCAAAAAAACAAGTTCGCTGGAAGATGAAAACCTAAGCTTTAGGATAGATGTTCTCGCATATGTATCCGCCGACAAAAGATATTACCACGATCATGAGGATAAAATAACTTCCATGTGGCTTTCTTTGGAAGCAAGCTGTATGCTGAATGACGGAATGAAAAACTTTAAGATCACCAGTGTTGAGGAATACAGCAAAGAAGAATTCGACGGAAGAAATAATCTCAGCCGCTCGCTCGTGCCGTATCTGTATGTCAAGGATGCCGATGATGTCGCCGAACAGTTTTTGAAAGAGTACTGCCCTGCTGCACTTGAAGAACCTATGAGATTGCCCGCAGTAGAAGTTGCCGCAAACATGGGTCTGGAAATATACTCCGCCCCATTGGAAAACAACATTTGCGGCAAGATATATTTTGATCCCGCCATAGAAAAAGTATATAAAAAATATCCTTTGCTAGATTTAACCGAAGCAAACATATCAGCAGGCTCAATACTTATAGATCCCGACTGCAAGTTCGGCACTTTGAGCAATACTATAATCCACGAATGTGTCCATTGGAAATGGCACAGGCTGTTTTTTGAAATGAAAAAGTTATTGACAAAAGACCCCGTATCCATGGCATACAAAGAATCAGGCTATTCAAACAAAACAGGATCAAAGGCTACCGAGATCGACTGGATAGAATGGCAGGCAAACGAGCTTGCTCCCAAAATACTTATGCCTGCGTCAATGACAAGGAAGTATATAAAAGACAAGTTTGCGGCACTCCGTCGAACAACGCCCGAAAACGTAAGAGATGCAGAGTTATTTCAACAGACTATTGACAGCACCGCTGCCTTTTTCAATGTATCAAGGTCTTCGGCAAAGCTGCGTGCGGCTGAGTTAGGGTTTGAGCAGGCAAAGGGTGTATTCGTTTATGTTGACGGCAAGTACATCAAGCCTTTCTCTTTTGACAAGAATGCGTTAGGCAAAAATGAAACATTTGTCATCAACTCAGTAAGTGCGGCAAAATTAGTCATCGATTCGCCCGATCTGTACGCTCTGTTCCTCGCCAATAAAATAGTATTCGTCAACAATATGCTTTGCATCAACAATGAAAAGTACATACAGTATGATAAAGAGGGCTTTCCTTCAATGACAAGATACGCGCTCGACCATGCTGACGAGTGCTGCCTTGTTTTTAAACGTGAAAGGAAATACGATAGAGCGTATGATGATTCGTATGGTAATTTAGGGTTTCTTTGCAGAGAGATCTCGGCGAGTTTTTTTGTGGAAGCAAACAATGATATAACAACCAAAGTATGCGAATTAAACGATATACAAAAAAATGAATTAAAGAAAGTTAAAAGCGGTGCGAAAGAGATGGTAAAGGTTTTCGAAGATCTACCCGGATCTTTTGTAAAAACTTTAAACTTTCATATTAAGCGAAAAGGACTAACTGCTTTTGAATTATTTCAGAGATCTCAGATCAGCACACAGTCGTTAAGCCATATACGAACCGGAAAAGTTAAAGAAGTAAAATTACAAACCCTAATGAAACTATTTATAGGATTAAATCTTGCTCCTGCATATTGCCTTGATCTGATGAAAAAAGCTCAAGTAGACTTTCCTCATACTACAGAAGGTTTCATCTTTATGGATCTTGTAATGTGCCATACAGATGAAACACTTGAACAGTGGCAGAAATACCTTGATGAGATCGAATCGCCTAAAATCAAACTATATGATAAAAAACGAGCTGAAAAAGACCAACAAAACTGGGAAGAGAGAGAAAAAAGCAAAAAGAGAAAAGTGCACAAATTTCACAAGATAAATTAGTGCAACTATACAAATCTTATTTTTTTGAGCATAATTATTCGCGTTAGACTTTAATAAAATATATAAATTTAAGGGCTTATCCGCCGTTTTCAGACCATGAAACAGCAGATAAGCCCTTTTTTGCTGGGTTTTCGTTATTAAAGTCTGAGTTGATTGCCCCCACGATCAGGCTATGTTATAATGAGGACACAAAAGAAAATTCTTTTGAAATGATCCTGAGCAAGATACAAAAGGGCTCTCTTCAAGGCAGTTGGGAGTAATTAACCCGTGTCAATAAAGCCGCTTTGTGGACATAAGAGCAACTGATCATTATTGACAGTCAGTTTAACCATTTTAGGAGGAATCCTTATGGATAAACTTTTGATTTCGTCAGATGGGCATGGGTTCCTCCAAAAAGGAGGAATAAGAATATGTCCAAAAGATTATATATGCCTATCAGCAAAGAATTTGCGGTGGGAAACAACTTCGAAGCCGAGAAAGTTTCCTATAAAAGGATAGGCTCAAAAATGCAGCTTGTATACATTAAAGAAGCAGACGAACAGATCTGCAATGACTATATGAGGCCTGCCTGGAGCGAAGATAAAGCAGATGAAAGAGAACATAAGTGCCTGATCGAAGGCAAAAACGGCATGCCGGTAAGATGCACCAAAAGCTGCTTTGGCTGTCCTAAGGCGGGTAAACTTAATAATAAAACATCTGCGCTATGTTCGCTTGAAGATCTGCGTGATAGAAACGGTTTTGAGATTGCAGATCCAAACAACTCGATTGAGCAGGTTGAGTGGGAGATAGAAATGGAACAGTTTACCGATTATCTCAAGAAAAAAGGCTATCAGCTTGACAAAATACTCAGTATGCTCCGTGACGGATATAAAATCAAAGATATCAGCGAAAAGCTTGATATTAAGAAGACAACCCTTTATAAGCGGATCGGACGCATCAAAACGTTTTATACAAAATTTTCAAATTGCGAGGAGTAATATGAAAGTGTCAATACGCCGCTTATTTCTTTGAGAGTTTCAAAAAAACCATTATATTTCTTTAACTTGTCTATATAACCAGAAACCTTCGTTGTTAAATTTTTGATATTTTCAGTATCAACATATTTTGGCGAAGACTAACAAATATTCCCAATAAGATAATGTCTAATATGAAGCGCCATAGGAATGATTTTGTGAATTGGGTCATAATTATCCTCCAAACATTATAAAGAGTCTGAATACCCAACCGTGTAAATGACAATAATACCCACAAAGAAATTTGG
>NZ_JAJCLZ010000034.1 GCF_020559915.1 Ruminococcus sp. 210702-SL.1.03 | reverse complement strand
TCCTTCGCTTTGAGATACTCAGCTTCAGTAAATTCGGAATACTTTTCACTTCCGCTGTTTCTGTTGTATTCAAAATATTTTGTTTTCATCGTAATTCCTCCGTTTTGATTTTCTTGTTTGAATCAAAACGAAGGCTTACGGATATTTGGCAATGCTGCACTGCCATGCCTTAAAAATGGGCATAAAAAAACTCCCATTCCGCTTTTAAAGCAGAATAGGAGTTCAAAAAAAGAGGCAGAAATCCTGACATAGCTTTAAAAGCTACCTGTCAGGCTTCTACCTCATTCGTAATTTCTTACTAAGACTGCATACGCATATACAGCCCAAATCCCATATTCACAGATGGGTGGATGATGCTCTGTACGAGTAATTTGATATACTTATTTTATTTATATTTCTCACTTTCAATTCTCTGCGGTCAGACCTATCAGTTTACCGCATTTGTGACACTTCGTGAGATAATCACCTTGTTCGGCTGTTGTGGCTACGATCCTGTTTTTGCACCATGTGTTTTGCTTATCCGCAAGTTTTCCTCCGCACAACGGACATCTCAGCGGCGGCATGGATGGCCTTTTTCCGACTTGACGGATCTGTGAATCAACTAACATTCTTCTGTCCTTTCTGTTCGCTTTTTAGAGAACATTATGAGTAAAAATATAACCGAAATTCGGTTATATCATATTGTGTGAAGCAAGGCAGATCTTCATTGCTTGCCCGGACACCTGAAACAGCTCTGCCATTTTTAAAATTTTAGCGTTAACGTTTGATCCGTGCATTGAAAAAAACGCCTTTTTTATCTGCATTTTCGGCATAAGTATCGAAGCAGCAAGAGCGTCTGCCTGCCATTCGGTTTTAGAATTGCTTTCTGTCGTTGTCTTGGCGGCGGATTCCTGCGAATTATCAAAAATCTTATGGTGCAGTATCCAATGTGAAAGCTCATGGGCAAGAGTGTACCTGTATCTGCCCATATTTTCTTCTTCAAGCAAAGCTTCGTCGATGAGAATCGTTCCGGGCTGAACCTCGATAATAGTGTACTGCTCATTTTCTTTGTCATACACAGGGACAAAGCAGTTTTCAAATACAGTCTGACCGAGGACGTTTCCCGATTTTCTCAGTTTTACATATTCTATCGTCAGTTTGTATTCAACCTCGATGATTTCCTCTATGGGTATGGATCGGGGAGCACCGTAAAGATACATGCCGTTTCGGTAATTTTTCAAAAGTCCGTTTGCAATGCAGTCAAGAGCGCTTTGTCTGTAGAACATTTCGTTCATGGTTTTCCCTCCCTGCTTTTTCTAAGCTTATCAATAAAATCCTGCCATTCTTCGTCCGTAGCGTCCAGATCCTTTGCAGTTCTGAGAGCGGAAACGATCACATGGTTGTCTTTCAGAAAAGCATTCAGATCTTTCGGTATCGGATTTTTTGCCGTCTGCTCCAGAGCGGCAAGGTCGTAAAACCTTTCGGATTCCTCTTTATTCAGCGCCAGCTTACTCACCATTTTTTGCATGACTTCCATACTCGGAGCCGCTTTTCTGCCTTTTTCCAGATCGCACAGATATACGGGAGATATGTCAACCAGCTTCGCAAAGCCCCTCAGCGTTATTTCCTTATCAAGACGTTTTTGTTTCAGGTATTCGCCAAAAGTCATAAATCTTCAATCCTTTCAATCTTTGTTCTCTTTTCTGCGAACGTCTTGTATCTATTATATCGAACGTAAATTCGATTGTCAATAGCAAAAAAATGAGGTGCACAATTATGAATGCACCTCAATGATAGTTTCTCCCATTTGCACAAACTGATCTATTGCATTTTGTGGAGATTGTATACATATTTCTCCCTGATACTGGAACACCCACGCATAGAATGTTGGACTCAGCTCTACTTTTACCTTTACGCAGAAAAATTGACGATCGGTTCCGATTGTATCAATATTGTCTCCAAACTTATCTATAATGGCTTTCATGTGCTTATTTTTACATTTCAGTATCACGTCTGAAGACTCACCGCAGAACATTTTAAAGGTATGTGCAATAAAGTCCTTCAGCACAAAATCTTTCGGACACGGTTTGGAAGGATGGTCTGTCAGAGATATATTCGCTAATCTGTCTATCCTGAAAACCGTTATATCTCTGTGTTTTTCACAATACCCCACAAGGTAATACCTGTCGTCGTTCCACACGGCGGCATAGGGACTGACCGTATATGTATAACCGTTATGCTTGAGAATTTTTTCTCTTTTTTCATTATATTCGTAATACTGAAAACGGATCTTACGTCGCTGCGTGATCGCAGTGTTGATGATATCGGCATAATATATGCTTTTACTGTCCGCCTTATTTTCGCTCGGCTGCTGAATGAGATTTCTTATTTCTTCCTTTTGATAGTCGCTCAAAGGAGAAAACAGCTTGTCTATCAGCTGGAAGGATTTTTCTTCCGAAATAAACTGAGCTGCGTTTACTGCGTCGCACAGCATTTTTATCTCCGAAAGCTCCATGCCCCTGCTGCCCATAAAATATTTATTCTGCGTACTTTTATCGCAGATAATATCGTAACCTGCGTTTCTGAGCTTTTCTATATCAGAGGGGATCGTGTTTCGATGAGCATATACGCCCTGCTCCGACAGTTTTTCAATAAGCTGATTTGTAGTCAGCTTATGATTTTCATCTGTTTCTTTTATCAATATTTGCAGCAATGCCAGAAGCTTATTCATATGTCACCTTGAGATTTTATAATTTTGATTCTTATCTGTTATGCTCTTTATTTTTCCCTTGCAATCGTATTCAATTTTTTGGTTTATCGCCAACAAGGAGATTGCCAGCATTGATAAAACCCCTGCCTTGTACGGATGATTATCCGTTTTTACAATTTTCTCACCACATCACTGCCCATAAACAAGAGGAACGCCTGATGCTAATGATGGATCAATATTATCAAGAATAGAATCAAATACTGTATTCTTGATATATTCTTTTAATGATTCCTTGATTTTAACATCGTTAGTACCAAGATAAAATCTGATAATTGCAAGTTTTACAATATCCAAAAAATCATTATAAGACATTCTATAAGTATCACCCTCAAAAGTTTCAAATTGATAATACTCTTTATTATCATTTGATTTTTCAAAAAAACACCAGCAAAGCTCGGCTGTCCAGTTTTCTTTCTTATTAACACATTCAATAAACTTTTTAAAGTGACACGCAGCTAACGTATTAATAAGTAATTCAACACATTCATTTGCCTCATTATTTACAAGTAAATTCATAAAAAGCTCCTTCTATTTAAACCGATGGATACATGGTAATAAGCTTATTATCTCTAATATAAAAATTCCATGCTTTTCCAGAATTATCAAGTGCAGTAACAGGTCCTCCACTTACAGATTCAGGAACATTAGCATACGTGTCCAAGCCGCGATCAATAAAATCATCAGTGCTGATTACATTTGAATCATATATCGTCTTAGTGGCTTTTCCCGTTTTTGTATTTGCTGTATATTCAACATAAGTTACACCGTCTATACCACTTACATTTTGGATATTATCTGTTAGATCACCACCAGCAATATCAAGTTCACTTAAAAAGTGACTTTCTTCATGGCAGCCATTTATCGTACCGTTTGGCTTTGCTCCAGTATTGTCAGCTGTACCTTCAAGGTGTTCCTTAAGGGATTGCTTATTTTCAGGTGTGCAATTCTTGTTATGCACCCAAACCGCACAATCACCAACAAAATAAGTATGATAATCTTCAACCTGAAAATTATAAACAGTGGCAGGCTCGTCAAATTCTTCAACCCGATGTTTCTCAACAAACAAGTCCTCGCCATTTACGCTTATAAGTTTATCGCCAACGAGAAGACTTCCTGCATTGATAAAACCCCTGCCTTGTACATAAAACGGGTGATTTTCGGTTGTGATAATTTATTTACCGTTAATTGTCAGATGTACAATCTTGTATACTTGTCGGGCATATAGTGCAAGATTCGCTGATTATTAAATGTACCAATATTCAAATCTTAATTCCACTTTATCTCTTCAAGTTGAGCAATAACATTATTAACATAATCTTTTTCGAGGATTATTTCAGTTACTTTTGAATTACATAAAACATCTCTTTTCTCTTCAAAATCATACTCTGCTTTTGTACCAAGTATTCTAATTTTCCTTTCTTTTCCTACAGCAAAAACAAGATAATTATCATCAACTAATTCATTTGTAGAAAGCAAATATCTAAAATCATTATCCCTGTTTTCTTCATCACTTTTCTCATCATCAAACTCTGGATATACAAGATCATACAAAATCAAAATTGCATCTTTTGAATCCATGTCAAATATTTTTTCATCAACTGGAATTCCAGATAAAGCTACTTTGACATCTCTAACACCTACAGGTATTACTGCATTTTCAATTTCATCAGGAAATAATTTTCCATCAATACATAGTGCAAAAAAACCATTATTATCTGTTAAAGATGGATTCCATTTTTTTACTCTATCAAATAAAACTGCAAATTTATAAGGATCGCCAATTAACATATTATCTTCCTTTCCATTTAACACCATACTCTTTTGTAAATGTTTTTTTAATATCTTTGGGTATCTTTGTTATATTCAAAGAATTTTTTCCTTGATTTTCTGAACCACACCAGTGCCATTCTGTTTCCTCTGCATTTGAGAAAAATCTGTGAATCGTATCTGTTTCTTTTTCATATGCATATCTATGACCAGTTTTTTCAGTTGAAGCAATCGAATCCTCAAATAATTCAAATGAATTTCTTGGCTCAATACCAGCATCTGAACAATTACCATCTTGACCAGGCGTATGTTTTGAATTTGATTTATATGTTAAAGGTTCGCCATCTGCTGTTTTGTGTTTTTCCGATTTTCTTGGTTCAGGAACAGGACAAGCTTTGTTATTATTATGCACCCAAACCGCAGATTCACCAACAAAATAAGTATGATAATCCTCAACCTGAAAATTATAAACGTCAACAGGCTCGTCAAGTTCTTCAACCCGATGTTTCTCAACAAACAAATCTTCGCCATTTACACTGATGAGCTTATCACCAACGAGCAGATTTCCTGCATTGATAAAACCCCTGCCTTGTACATAAAACGGGTGATTATCTGTAGTTACAATTTCTTCACCATTTATTATAAGGTGAACAAGCTTTTCTACCTGACGGACATACGTTTCAAGAACTGTTTTCTCCGCAATCTAAAGTGTCCGGATTAGCTGCCATGATCTTGTTATAGGAAACAATTCACTTCATCTATTCATCCAAATAAAGAAGATTCAAGAATTCTGAAAATGATGATGCAATTTTGTCCATTAACAGAGTTCCTGTTTCTGCATCCTCATATTCATGGTTACAGAAATATATATTCCCATAAGTTTCGGCATTTAATGAAATACACACATAATTTCCGGCTGGATCTTCAGCAATAGCTAAATAATCTTTAGTTAATGCTTTATCATTCCATAATGTAAAACAAATATTTTTCAAGTTATATATCTCATAATTTTCTTCTTCATATATGATGTAAAACATTTGTATCAAGCTTCGTGATTCTTTGTTATTAACACTATTATGATAGTTAAACATCAGATCATCTTCAGGCATTCCTCCGTTATGTGCAAGCATAAATTCTTTATAATCAACTGGTAATTTAACTTTTAACTCATTTTCAAACATTTGAAGTTTTTCTTCATTAAGTTTTAAACCACTATTTATCAACATCATTTTTATTCTACTCTTTCTTATAAACTATTTCTTGCTATAGATGCTCCACCAGTATGTGGAAAATTACTATGTACATCCGTGCTAACAAGTAACATATGCTCTCCATCTTCTATATGATGCCATGTGTAGCCTATTGGAGCCTTTGAGCCATTTCTTCCTATAGCCTCATTTGCTGCACACTGATATGCATCAGCACAGTTCTCATCAAGCTTAATTGTCTCTTTTGCCAGGCTGAACGCCTGTTGTAGTTGACCGTTCATAAATGCGGCTTGAGAATCAGAAATAAAACTTTTAAGCTGATCTTTTCCATATTCCATTACAAACCCACCTTTCCTCATTAGTCAATATAATAATTAGGACTTATAATAATCTACATCGTGAATAATGACTTGTTCAACGATGTCATCTGGGCAGTAAATTCTTAAACCTAATTTTTTACTTGTATAACCCTCGCCGTCATCATCTAAAAGTAAATCATCAGTTGCTTTCTTCAATTCTTCAAGTGTTATATTAACAGATGGATTAAGGATGATTTTTACGTTGTTATACAGCAAACATATTTTTTCATCTGTCATATCTGGAAATAATTCAATTGCCTCAAACTCTAAATTCTCGCTTAAAAGAATATGAAAAAATCCATAATCATATGAATGCTTGTTTTTTTGGGGATACCCATACATAGACTGTGAAATAGGTGTTCCGAACACTTTAATTGCAGAGTCATTAGACGCATTGAAGCAAAGTGTTCCAATCTCCGTGTAAGGGACAAATATCAAATCCATCTTATTTTCCTCTCTTCCATTCGTTATACTTGCTTATCAAATCATTTAAATTCGTTTGTGCTTCATCAATGGAACTATCATATTTTCCAGGGAACTGACTTGTGATGTCTTCAACATCCATATCAAATGCTTCCTGAAATTTTCCTTGCTTAAGCAATGCTTTTTGATCAGCGCGATACTGATCAGAACCAGCTTTACGTCCAAAACTTGCAGTGTTTTTATGATCCGCCTGACTCATTGAAATAGCCGGACCGTTAGGCTTGCCATTATAGGAGTCCATGAACTCAGAAAAATCATCTGGATACGCATCACAGACTGATAAGCATCTGCACAGTTCTCATCAAGTTTAATTGCTTCATTGGCAAGGTAGTACGCTTCATGATATTGTCCATTTATAAAAGCAACTTTGGAATTTGAGATTAATTCATAAATGTTGTTATTTTGGATTACAGGCATATTATCACCCTCTCTCATGTTTAGCAACCTATTTAACCTTTTTTAAAATAGCTACAAGATCTCGAATATCGCTATCAAACTTTTCGTCTGGAATAGGAAAGTTACCTGCTTCTCTAAATCTTACAGCGAATTGTAGTTTAGAAAATCTCCATACTTCCGCTAAGGATTTTGGTCGATTTTTTAACTCTTCTGCTATGTTTAGATCCATTTTTCTTTCATATGAATCAACCAAATTTTTATATAATTCTGGATGACGATACTTGTTTACTTTATCCATTAATATGTGAGATTCTTTATGCATTCCTCTTTCCCGAAGAACTCTAGATTTTAGACACATTGTCATGTCAGGGATAAACCATAAATTATAATTCCCAGAAAATTCGACATCCTTAACTAAATCACACACCTCAATCATTTCATCATAAAAACCATAGATATACAACCACGTTGCAAGTGAAGAAATATTTCGTAAATCATTTTCGGATTTAAAACTACATTTTTTTAATATTTTATTGCAAAGGCTTTTCACTTTCTTCTTTTCAACAGTATTACTAATTCTTTCAATTAATTCTTCCACCAAAAGCATCTCCTAGTTTATCAAAAATCACATTTAATCATTTAGATTATGCGTAACTCTCATTATTTCCCAGTGAACTTCCATGTCGCACACCTCTAAATTCTCTACAGAATCTGCTCCATTTAGAAATAATGGAATCTTGTAACTTGCGCATTCACTATTCAACAATTGATATCCTTCTGTAGATTCGAACCATTCTTTAAAGAAATCTAAAGCAAAGCAATCGTTCGTATATTCTATTACAACATAATCAAAGAATTTCTCAATGCCGGCATCTGTATCATACACCTTGCCTGTACCAGGTTCAAAAAATATTACAGTATTGGTATCATCACTTAAAGCAAAAACACGTCCTAACCAGTCATAACAAACAACTTCAATTTTTCCTAAGTAATCAATATAATATTCCGTGACTATCTTTTCCCATTTATTCTTTTGTTCTTCATTAAAAAATCTAAATAGCCCGTCGAAAAAACTTAATCCCGAGACACTTGAAAGAAATGTCACTACAGAAGTGATTTCTTTACCTACAGGCAATTTAACAAAATTAAAAAAATTATCAAACATATATTGCTCCCTTTATGGTGTTATTTTATCTACCATCTTAAAATTCCTAAGAACTGTTCCTTCAGCTAAATCTCCAGTACCGTTTTTGAATTGTCTTCCAAGGCTTCTATTTACGCTTCGATCAAGACCTTGCTTATTTGCATCGACATCCATACCGTCAAATTGGATGTCCTGAATGTGATCAATGTCTTGACTTTTTGGAATATTATTTCTTTCTCTGAATTGCTTATTGGAACTAGAGCTTGTTTTTCTTTGTGAATCTATTTGATCTTTACTTGCTATTTTAGTATCCGCTTCACTAAGCTGTTGACACTTCTTATCAGCAGCTCGCTTTTGATCATCAGTCCAACCATCCTTATATTCAGCTTCAACGTCATATGAACCGTCTGGATTCTGTGTTGTTTTACATTTATTATGTACCCAAACCGCACACTCACCAACAAAGTAAGTATGATAATCCTCAACCTGAAAATTATATACGGAAACAGATTCAGCAGTTTCTTCAATGAAGAATTTCACAATTACTAAGTCTTCACCATTCACACTGATAAGCTTATCACCAACAAGAAGATTTCCTGCTTCGATAAATCCTCTGCTTTGAACATATAAGTGTTGAGTATAGGCTGAATGCTTCCTGCAACTCGCCATTTAAAAAGGCTATTTGTGAGTTGGATATGAGTTCTGTTAGCTGTTCATTATTTTGCATTGATTAACCTCTCTTATATAAAACATTTTATCGGTGAAATACCAATTGTTTAATCTTAATAACAACCTACACGTTCTCCACATTATATGTTACTTTTATCACTCATCTGGATACAATTTTTCAATAAACACTTTGAAAGAATCCGTTATTTTACTTTTCATCAAATAGCCTGTATCAGAATCCTCGAATTCATGATTAAGAAAATATACTGCACCGTAATCATTTGAAGATAATGATATGCAAATTACATTTCCAGTGGGATCATCTGCGATTGGTATCATATCAACCGGAATTGTTTTCTCTCTTCTCATTACATTATAAATGAACTTAATATTATTCTTTTCGCATTCTACATTTGGAAAAAAAGAAAAGAACCTTCTTATTACTGATGTGTTTTCTTGTTCAGAAACTTCATCATAAAAATCGTAAAGCATATCTGGTTCAGGTGTTCCACCATTAGCATTAACAATAAACTCTACATAATCTTCAGGTAACTTTACACCTAAATAATTTCCAAATTCTAAAACATCCTCATATAAAACAGGTTCAGCAGAATTTAATAATCTCATTTCTCATTGCTCCTTTAATTATTTTTTACAATTGAAGCACCACCAGTATGAGGAAAACCTCCCAAGGTAGCATCATGGACACTCGAATCCACCAACAACATATGTTTACCATCCTCTAAATGATGCCACGTGTATCCGTCTGGTGGATTTGCGCCACTTAGACCAATTTTCTCATTTGCTGCTTTAAAGTCCTTATAATTATTACCAGTCATATTAATCTCCACAGGATCTGGATAATCCGGATGTGAAAATGGTGAAAAATCAGGATATCCTTCTTTACTATAAGTTACTTGAACATTTTTTCCATTTATATTCTTAGTATAGGTAATTGAACCATCAAGGTTTTCACCTTTTTCTACAACATCTGATTTTGGTGATCGTGGTTTACAATTCTTGTTATGCACCCAAACCGCACAATCACCAACAAAATAAGTATGATAATCTTCAACCTGAAAATTATAAACAGTGGCAGGCTCGTCAAATTCTTCAACCCGATGTTTCTCAACAAACAAGTCCTCGCCATTTACGCTTATAAGTTTATCGCCAACGAGAAGACTTCCTGCATTGATAAAACCCCTGCCTTGTACATAAAACGGGTGATTATCAGTTGTTACAATTTCTTCACCATTAATTGTGAGGTGAACAAGCTTTTCTACCTGACGGACATACGTTTCAAGAACCGTTTTCGGTGCGGTTTCAAGCGTATTCGTATTTGCATACAACTTTTATATTACACATTAATTTAATTTAAATTGTTTCATTTCAAAAATTAATCTATTATCATAGTCTGTTGGGTTATCACTAAATGCCTCTTCTGCCAAATCTATCAATTCGGATGAAATATGTATCTCATTTTCCAGTAGATTTTCAAGAAAATTTTCAAGTGCCACTCGTTTTTCTCCATACATAGCTAATTCCGCTGCATCTAAAAGAAATTCTTTAACTGTATCAACATTTTTGAATTCACTCGATATTTTTTTCATAAATTTATCATATGCTTCTTTTTTCATCACTAATTCTCCTAACACTTTATCGATTAATAGGAAATCCCGTAACTATTCCTTCACCGCCAGGTTCAACAATAACTCTAACATCTAATCCATGATTTCTACCTTCAACAATAAACCTAACTGGTCGTCCATTTCTTGTGGTTAATGGAGCATTTGCATCAGGACCTCCTATTGTAACAGGAGCGTTACGTCCTCCACCAGGTCCTGTTGATTGTCTCCATGTTGAATTTGGACTATTGGCTACATCTTCAACGGCTTTTATAGCGTAATCGTCTGTCCAAGTGTCAGGAAAAGCACTATTGCCAAATCCCCTATTGGGGCCATGCCCAGGATCATTAGGCCCTTCACCCTCTAATATATGATCTCTTCTTGAAGTACTCACTTTACATTCCGAATTATGCACCCAAACCGCAGACTCACCAACAAAATAAGTATGATAATCTTCAACCTGAAAATTATAAACAGTGGCAGGCTCGTGAAGTTCTTCAACCCGATGTTTCTCAACAAACAAATCTTCGCCATTTACGCTGATAAGTTTATCACCAACAAGCAGATTTCCTGCATTGATAAAGCCCCTGCCTTGAACGTAGAACGGGTGATTATCAGTTGTTACAATTTCTTCACCATTAATTGTGAGATGAACAAGCTTGTCTACTTTGCGCACATAAGTCTCAAGAACAGTCTTCGGTGCGGTTTCAAGCGTGTCGAGATTCGTTGAAATAACAACATCTCCAGCTTTAAGCCTCTCAATCGCAACAAGTCCTGTAGCTGTAAGAACCATAGTTCCAGCAATAAAACAAGCCATATTCTGTGATGCTGCACCACTGAAGGATGAAAGCATACTCACGCCCATCTGGAAACCATTATAAATATCACTCTGATGCAGCTTATTGTTCAATGCCGTTAATGGGTTATCGGGATCTATCATTCCCAGTCCCATCGACAGCATATCAAATCCGTCCATGCCATTAGAGATCGTTCCGCTGACTTTTGCTGTTGCTTGGATTGCGTTTCCAAATTTCGAACCGCAGGTTTAAAATACCAACGATAAGTAATTGAATATACTATTTCAATTTCTTGATATACTCATCTATTCCTAAAACAAGTACCTCCTGCAACATTTCCAAATAACTCTTGTTATAACCACTTTTTGCAATCATAATATCAAAGACCTGTCTTAACTTTCCATCAATCATAACCGTTACACCGGTTACTTTCTCTCCAGTAGTTGTATTTTCAAATTCTTCCGCCACTATACGCATTTTATTATCCATTACACACACTCCATTTAATGCTATTTTATAATCTTTACATTAGTAGCAGCTTCCTCTATCCATTCAGACCACGGTGCTGGCAATTCATAACTTCGTCCAGGTGTAGATGTATCAGTTAACTTTGGCGCTGTTCCACCTTGAACTCTTCTATATACTACGACTGAATATAACCACAGTAATCATAATAATTTCTTTGTTCTATATTATACAACTGAGAAGCTTCTTCCGGTGTCATAGCGTTTCACTCCTCTTATCATAATTAAGTCAAACAAGAAAAACATTTATTTCACATAATAAGATGCCTTTTTGACTATATTTACACTTTTTTATTATACTTCGCCTTGAAATATTTGTCAAGTAAATTTTAGAATTCATTAATAATTTACATTTTGTCAACTATATTATCATATTTGACTGATTATACGACTTTTATTTAAAATTAACTAATCATTAAGTTCAAACGCCATGCAAGAGCAGAGTAAAATATTCTTAAAAACTGTCCACTGTGTTTGTCAAGCAAAAAGTGCATAAAATGGGCTCGAAAAAGTGCATAGCCCGGTCAGCACAAGATTAACGTGTGGGGGCTCGGTTTGCGCATAGAAGGAGCGCCCCTGTTGTGTATTTTTGGAGCCCTTTTTCTGCATTTCTATTTTACCATAAACAATTGTGAACTCCGTTTTCCAGCATATTAAAGTCTTTTTTAATATCAAATACATATTTGCAACCACCTGTTACAGTATATTCTATAAATGTTTGGCAGTAATTATGATTGCTCATAACTCTGAGACTGCTCGTCCTTAATTCCAAACGACTGTTTCTTTTGCCTTATCATTCTCCTCAGTCTGCTGTCGACTGTATGTCTGACCGACTTATACTTCTGTGTATAGTCATCTTCAATACACTTGCAGAGATTAGCGAACAGAGCGAAGATCGTATTTGCAAGTATAGTGTTTTCAAACTGTGCCATATTGTTAAGCATATTCTGAACGTACTCATTACCATCATTTGCGGACTTTGTGAGCCACTCCACAGCCTTTTCCTTATCTTTTTCAAGTTCCTCTGCACCGAAAAGATAAAGCCTGCCGAGCTGATAAGTTGACCACATATTTTCAGTGGATTTTTCAAAATATTCGATGGCTTTAGGAATATCAATCTCAGTTCCAAGACCGTTTTTATACATAGCGCCCAATTTGTAATATAAGTTATCATCAGCCTGATCCTTGCTTTCGAGTTCAAGAAATCCTGACAATGCCGCTTTGTAATATCTCTGTGCGGTTTCTTTATTTTCAGCAACATATTCGCCCTTGCTGTACATCTGAGCGACAGCATAAGAAGCATAAGGCTGACCCTGTTCAGATGATTTGCGATACCACCAAAACGCCTGAGACAAGTCTTTTTCCACACCGTTGCCGTAGTAATATAAATTGGCGAGACTGTATTGTGCGAATTTGTTGCCTTCATGAGCTGATTTCAAGAACCATTCAAATGATTGAGCGTAATCCTGTTCTGTTCCCAACCCATAGCAATGCATTTTGCCTATGCGATACCAAACGTAAGAACGCATATTCACGGGTTTCATAATCTGCCCATCAAATTTCGGCTCATAAGGAAACATAAAATCAGAATCCGGCTCGATCTCCATAAAACCCTGAAATGCTTCTTCGTAGAATGAAAAAGACTTTTTTTCATCTTTTTCGCCGAGTTTATCAGTAGAATAGAGTTTGCCCAGATCTTGAATAGCAAGAACATTGCCTGACCTTGATTCGTTAAGCAAAAGCTGCTCCGCTTTCTGAAAATCTTCAAGCTTTGATTGCTTGTTGTAAATAATCTTACAAGCTTCTTTGTATGCTGTACTCCATTTGAGGTAGTATTTGCTTTGAGGTTCGTCATCAATATCAACTGTTACCGCACTTTCATTACTACAAGTGAACTCTTCGGCTGTCAGCTCCTCGTTATCTGAAAATATCACATTATCATTTTCTAACTGTTTCGACTCGTCTATCTGCGGAGGAATATCTGTTATGTCATCATCAGTTTTTTCTGTCAGTTCCGGTTCTTCAATCTCAATATCAACAACAGGACTATTCATATCCAGTACAGTTCTGATTATCATATTTTTAACAGACTTAAACTCCTTGTTGTCCGCAAGCTTTGGAAACTGAAGCTTTGCCGACGAATAAACGTCGTGCTTCTGCTGCTCCATTTCACACCAAAGAGAATACATTTTCTGAATTGATTCGTTTTCCGAAAGCCTTATAAAAATCTCATCAACAGTTTTCTTCACATCCGCTTTCAAGTATCCGTATACCTTTTTGCCTTTAGAAGAATTAAGCTGTTCATGCAGTTTTGCAACAAGATCAATTAGTTCTGCGTTATCAACATCATTCTGTGAAATGTTATCCGCAAGCTTCTGCATTAATTGTTCTGATTCCTTTTTCATCAGATTGCGCAAATCGGTCTGCTGTGCATAAAGATTGTGAAGTTCATCTGCATAAATATCGTTTGCAAAACCACTGCGGATTTTTTCAATACCATGATTAGTGAGAAATCCCTCGCGCTCGTTGTCGGAGTACACAATAATATGCACATGAGGATTTGTTTTCTTATCGTGAAAAGCAGCGTACCATTTCAGATTAGCCATATCAATTTTCTGATTCTTCGCAATGTTGGGAATCTGCCGCTTGACAAGCTCACGCCACGCTTTTAAATTATCATACCCCATTGCCTGAGCGTTATCTCTGCGGAGCGAAACGACATGAGTCCAAACGTTACCGCCATGGTTTGCAATCTCTTTTGCAACCTTTTCAAGATTAATAGGTTCGTCCGATTGTGAAAACAAACCGTGCGAACCAAACTTGACTGCTCCGGGACGGTTTGCAAGATAGCCTACATAATTTTCACGGCTTGTAAGCCTGTCCATGTTTCGGTCAAGTATTTCCGATATTAGCGCCGAACCGTTTTTGACAGTGGGATCCTTTTGGTAATCTTCGTACTCAAATAACTCTTTGCTGTCGGGGAAGTCGTTCAGCAGAGATGAAATAAGCTACTGCTGATTTTTCGTAGCAGGAGCTGTTTCATTTGCATTCGGTATCGGAACTGAACCCTCACGGGTTGCAATGTATTTTACATAGTGATAGAGCTGTTTTTTCTTCCCAGAGCCGCTTTTCAGATAGCGGCTTGTTACTATTAGTTTGGGCATGGCAGGACTCCTTTCAATTTTTTAATCAAGATCAATCCTTCTGATACTCCACAGCGTCCTCATAATCAATAATACCGTTGATCTTGCGAACCTCATTAACGCACATCGCATGAAGACTTTTCAGCGTTTCATCATCCACATCATTAATTGCTGCCGTCATATGCGACAGCTTACCAAGCTCAACTGCGACCTTGAAAAGCAAACGAGCCAGCCGCTGTTCCGTACCCTTAATTGTAGCTTTGACCGTTTCCGTAATCATCGGTGAAATGTAATTCACGCTTTTTTCCTCATCAAGATAACCGATGTAGAACTTGATCGCTTTTTCAATAAACTCGCTCTGCGACTTGCAGTTATCGTTTTTGTAATGAACCGCCACATCTTTCAGCGTTTCGGGATATGCCCATAACGCAAATTTCACTTTATTCTGAAAACTCACTTTCACCACCTCCAACTCCTATAAAAATGCCGTATTTTCGTGCCTTTCTGTCGATACAACGCCGAAATTTTAAAAAGGCTGAATTTACAACCCCTTTGCCCGAAGCTGTACAAACCTCGCAAAATGCGGTCGGCTTTGCCGTCCGCTGTAACTGTTTCGGGGTTTCAACCCCGAAACTTTAACTTGCAATATAATATTTAAGCCAATCCTATTGGCTTTGCCCTCATAAACCCACCCGA
>NZ_JAJCLZ010000033.1 GCF_020559915.1 Ruminococcus sp. 210702-SL.1.03 | reverse complement strand
TTACACCGACTACACCGCCGAGCACTCCGCCTACTGACACACCGCCTGCAACAGGTACGGCAGCAGTAAGCGTGATAGTTACGCTGGGTGCAGTTTGCATTTTACTTCTTTCAAAGAAAGAAAAGAGCAGTAAGTAACTGCTAAAGGGCTAGCCGCTAAGAGCGGCTGCTCTTCATGAGCGCCGAAAATATGAGTTCGGCGTTGATGAGGGGGAATATATATATTAGGAGTGTGCTTATAGAAACGATAGACATTTCTATATTTAAAGAGCAAAACGCTTTGGAAAAAAATCCAGAGCGTTTTTTCTTTTTTAGACAGATATATTACGAACCGTGCCTGTAAGCCTATGTTTGCCGGCATGGTTGATGATATATCTATCATCAATATCAATAAATACGAAAGGATCTGAAAACATGAAAACAACAGGAATGGTACGCAAATTCGATAGCCTGGGAAGAGTGGTCGTCCCCGCTGAGATCCGCCATACTTTAGGATACAAAGACGGTGATCTTATGGAAATTCTTATTGAAGGAGATTATGTTGTACTGCGAAAATTTCAGTCAAGCTGTATGTTCTGCACTAATGATAATGCCGAAGAGCTGCATGAGTTCATGGGCAAAAAGATATGCACTAACTGTCTGAAAAAAATGCAGAATATGATCTAAGGGTAACTCATCATGGAAATTATCAAGAATATCTACCTCGTTGATACGTCAGAAACGGTCTTAAAAAGTAGAATTGACAGTGAGGATAATTATGAGCTGGTCGGCGATCTTTTTCTGAATATAACAGATTCGTCTGCAAGATTCTATAGTTTGGATCACGATCTGACATTTGAGAATGTAAGTATCGGCATAGGACTTTCAGAAGATAACAAGCCAATAAATGTTACCCTTGTTGATGAAAACGATATGACATGGGTCTTTGAAAGGCTTTAGAAATGGGGTGATAACACATGAGCGATAATAAAAAGATCGAGGATTTTGGTGAGAAAATAGGAGGTGCAAGAAAAGACCTTTTCAGCTTAGAGATACGTTCTCGCGGATTGAGAGCTTCCGACATAACAGATTGGACAGAGGTCGAAAAACAAAAATATATCACTAAAAAGCAGATATGGGCTGTCCCCGATTATCAAAAGCTGTATGATGAAGGACTGCCTATCAGAATAGTCTATTTTATAAAAAGAGTGCGCGACTCATTGCCTGCAAGCCCACCTGAAAACATACACCCTTCTGACAGCTACCGTGAGGGGTACATAAATGTAATATCAGACGTGCGTGATAGATGTATGTCGCTTAAAACAGACAACGACATAACCAACTTCAAGCAAAATATATGTGATTCGTATAGCTGCCGCGGATATTGGAGCAGATACAACAGAGAACCAAACACATTCGACTGCTTTACAAATAAATTCTGGAGAGCAGTCAGCGTACAAAGCAACCTTTCTGACCTTGACAGAGAGATAAATAAAAAACAATTTCTGTACACTGCCGAACAAAAGCAGCTTTCGCAGTATCTAATAGTGCAGTACAACGGCAAAAACGTAGAGTATGACCCCATTGAAAACTGGTTAAGGATCAGAAATGGAAATTCACTATACTATTCATATAAGCCTGATAAGCAGTTTACAGACATTTCCAAATGGCAAAAAGACACTTTTTTCTTTTTAGACAGACGTTATAAAGTCATGGACATAAATTTCCATACTTTTGAGGAAGTAAAAAACTCTATACTGAATAAAGCAAAGCCGGAAGCCAAACGCAAAGAGCCCACGAAGCGCAAAGTTAAATTCAAACCGCCGCAGCTTTCCAATATTGAGCGTCACGGTATAGACTATCGAAAAGGACGGGATATAAGCGGAAATGATATGCTGCGGATCTTTGGTTTTCGCGGCGGCGAATTTGGCAACTGGGAAAATCAAAATGACAGACAGTATAATCTGAATATGTCATATGACGCTTTTAAGGATCTTGCCAAAGCCTTGAATATCGCTGATAAGGATATTTCTCTTGCCGGTGATCTTTCAATAGCCTATGGTGCTCGCGGCAGAAGCATTGCGTTAGCACACTTTGAATCAGACAGAAATGTTATAAATTTGACGAAGATGAACGGCGCAGGAGCACTTGCTCACGAATGGGGACACGCTCTGGATCATTACCTTGCTCGAAAGCTAAATGCACCGACCATATATCTAACAGATAAAAAGCACATAAAAGACTCGCCAATATATGATCTTATGGATAGTATCAAATACAGTAACGGAAAATTCAGCAGCTTTTATCTTCACGCTAAAAAGCTTGATACACAGTACAGCAAAACAGATAAGGGTTACTGGGCGAGTGACGTTGAACTGTTTGCACGCGCATTTGCGTGCTATGTCATGGACAAACTAAAGCCTGATGTATCAGATTATCTTTGCAAACACGCAGAATCGGTTGGAATAGATGAAAACGGAAAAGCTATACCAACTTATCCATATGGTGAGGAACGCGAGGCAATAAATGCAAAATTTGATGAGCTTTTTAAGACGCTGAGAGAAAAGGGGCTGCTGCATGAAGCGGATATTTCTCAGGCGGTAACTGAAAAGGCGGCTTATACCGAAATGCAAGCCGACAATATCGAGCCTGAGCAGCTCTCTTTATTTGATCTGATGAAAAAGAAAGCTGTTAAAAAGACTACATACAGTACCGCCAAGATCATCGTCGAAAAAGAAAAAAGTATGCTTTCCGATGAGGAGAACATACTTAAAATGGCTTCAAAGATCAGACATAATGAGAGCGAAGATCATGTATTCCAAAGGCAGCTCGATAAATTTTTCGGCGGCGAAATGCCTGTACACGAAGTCATCAACGTTTGCGGCACACCGAATATTTTAAAAATACTTGATTCACAAGCCGCAAAGGTAGTTATAAATCAATCAGATCTGCATAACGCCGTTGCCGGTATCGGTGAGTATAACAAGCGCCATACTGAGGGACATGATATACCCAAAGAGCAGATATACAGGCTTTCAGACGCTATAAGAAAACCGATATTGGTACTGAAAGGCAGTAATGATAACGCTAATTCTGTTGTTCTTTTGACAGACTTAACGAATGCAAGCGGAGAAAACGTGATCGTTCCAATATCGCTGGATAGGCAAAACGGAAGGATAAACCGCATAGCAACGCTGTACGGGAAACATAATCTTTCTAACTATCTGGAGCTTCACACAGCAGATATTCTTGCTGTAAACATAAAAAAAGCAGATATGCTCGCAGACTTAGGAGTCCAATTCTCCCAGTCCATACGCGACACAGTGATCCGCTTTGATAATAGTATAGCATATTCTCTTGATAATGTCAATGTGCCTATGGCAGATTTAACAAATAATATACAATTAAAGGATAAGCCGATAACTGCTGACGTGCGTATCAAGGAATTTCGCAAAAAAGATGGTGTTTTTCAAGCGCACATATTGTATAACGGAAAAACAGACTGGCGTACAGTAAGAGCTGCCGATGGCAAACTGTATCTGACAACCGGCTCAAAGAGTTTAGGCAGCCTTGAAAGACACTATTTATCAGCAGAGCAAAGTGACCGTTTTCAAAAGTTCAAGCTTTTCGGCAACGGATCATTTGCAAAAAACGATAAGCAGAATAAGAGCATTTTGCCTATAACAAAAAATAAAAAGCTTTAAATCAACTTCTTCCCCAGTGGGGACGAAGTTGTTTTTTATTTGGGAGGTGATAACATGGCAACAATAAATGGATTTAGAGTGAAGAACGGCGTTTATCAGGCTAAATTACAGCATGACGGCATGACCGAATGGCGAGCTGTAATATCTCAGGCTGGGCAGCTTTACGTTGAGAGCGGTTCAAGAATGACAAAAGATTATGTTCGGTATGAGTTTTCAAACAAGCTTTCCAAAAGATTTGAGAATTTCGTTTGCACAGGCAGAGATAATTCTATCGATATACCCGCAACAAACGACTATCTGGGTGAGAACATGGATCTGATTTCTAACAGTAAGGGGGTAAAGCCATGATAGACAAAATGTACAACTCGGGCAAACGATTTATCAGATACAGCGCAGAAGAGCTGGAGAATGCCAGAAAAGTCGATATGGTCGATTTTTTGGAACGCCATGCAGGCTTCAACTTTAAAAGAGCCGGAAATTACAGCATAGGCAGAGAGCATGACAGTATAGTTATTGACCCTGACAGATACACATGGCACTGGTACTCACAAGATCTATACGGCAAAGGTGCTATCGACTGGCTTATGAAAGTCGATGGATATAGATTTGAGGAAGCAGCCGAAATACTTATCGGCAATAAGCCGCTTAACAATACTAACAGTGCGAGAGATTCACCTAGACAAAACACTGCACAGCAGGCACGTCAAAACGATGTGCCTGTTCCCTTTTCACCGCCTGCTGCAATGAAAGAACAGTGCAGAGAGCTTTTCGCCTATCTAGGTAAAACACGCTGCTTGTCTGATGACGTGATAAGATACTGCGTTTCTAACAAGCTTATCTATCAAGACGATAAAAAGCGTGTGATATTTTGTGGATATGACCGCGCAGGAAAAATGAGATTTGCCGAAGCAAAGATCACTAATACATACAAAAAGTATTATCCACAAAACATTGCCGGAAGTAATAAAGCATACAGCTTTTTTGTTCCTGCACTGCCGACCGCAAGGCATTACGATCCGTCGCAGCTTTATGTATTTGAAGCGCCGATAGATCTGCTATCTCACGGTACGCTCATGCAGTTGGCGATGAAGAAGCAATGTGCAGCGGCAGGAGATATGAGCCTTTATCGCCCTGATTGCTGGCTGGGTTTTAATCGACTTTCTCTTTCAGGACTATCAGAAAAAGCGCTGGAGCAGCGGCTGAAAGATGATCCGCGGATAACTAAGATAGCGCTGTGTCTTGACAATGATGATAAGGGGCAGGCTGCAGCGCTGAGAATAAAACAAAAGTTAGAAAGCAAGTACACTGTAAAAATAGTCAAGCCGCCATACGGCAAAGACTGGAACGAAACGCTTCAAGCTATCACAAATAGGGAGATGAATATGGCTCTTAAAGCCACATCAAAACCTTTAAAAAAATAAAATGGAGGGATCATTTATGATAAAGAAGATACAAAAGGCGTTGTACATTGTATACGCCAAAATGGATAAAATGCTTGCCAGAGCACTTGGCGCACTTATGTGCACAGCAAGCGCAACTATTGTAGCATATGCGGACGACGGAGGCGGCGGTGCATGGAGCAGCATAGTTTCATGGCTCAATACCAACAAATCGGGTCTTGAATATGTTGCAAAAGCACTTATTGGAGTTTGCCTTGTAGCAGCTGTAATATGTATAGCGATAGGCGGTTCGCAGGGCATGAGCAAGGTCAAAAACTGGCTGATAGGTCTTGCAGTAGCCGTTATACTTCTTGTTTTTGGACAGTCATTCCTCGACAGCCTTTACACAAGTTAAAACCAAAGAACGCACCAGAGTGTGCGTTCGGCAGAATGAAATCACTGATCGTTTTGTTCTGCCGTGCGCACACGATTTGCAGAAAGGACTAAGCATATGAAAATATCCAAATTACAGAAAAAGATATACAGTTTATTCTGCGCCATTTTTGCCTTATCGCTCGGAGCAGGCAGTCTGCTTGCCTCTGCTGATGATCTGGGATACGAAGGCTGCTCATCAGCCATACTTAAAATGGTAGATGTCCGCAGCAAGACAAAAGATATGCTGATAAGCGTAGAATGGGCTATACTTAAATTTCTAGCTGACGCTATCGACTATTTTGATAATGCAGTATCTATACTGCTCAAACTCAATTTGTATGACTACCTTTCAGACGCTTTCAGCTTCGGCAGTATGCAGGCTGCCGTTGCCGCAGCAGCGAGCATAGCTTTAATAATAGGCGTATGCGCAATGGTGATCTTCCATGACAAAATACACGTTTCAGATTTCCTTATGAGCGTGATGGTTTCGATGATACTGCTGATCGCATTTCCGTCATTTATATCAGCCTGCAACGCATTGAAAACCAGAGGTGTAAAAGCAGCGCAGCACGTTGAAATAGAGGGACACACGGAAAACTCATCTGTTGATAAGGAAGGCGTTGTAACTCTTTCTTCTTTAGGCAGCGATCTGTTAGGCGAAGGAGTTTACGATGTAGTAAACAGCGTTGACTACAAAAAGAAAATGTCATACACAGATGTTATAGGCAATTCTGCCAATGTCAAGAACATAAATATAACTGGCGTTCTCGAGCCTACCGACAGTAAACCTTGGACAAAATACTACGTTACTGATATAAACGACGTACAGCCAGAGCAGAAAAAATACTCAGAATTGACAACTGAGAACATGATGGAGCTGCTGGGGCTTAGCCGTGAGTATTACGCATACACCCATGTTAATGATAAATTTATACTGGTAACTACAATGCTTTCAAACGGCGGTGTTGGCTGTATACTGTATACCTCTCAGCACTATCCGGGCGGCTGTGTAGTATCGGAAGAAGATTCTAAAACCATAGTATCAGCAAGCTTTGGAACTACTGTACCATACAGCGTTGAGATAGGTTCTCTTGCATACTCTGACGGTTCACATATTACGAATGTAAACAGCTTTGAATCATACCTAAAAGACGCGATCGCAAATAACGGTTATGTTCGTGACGCAGGATTGACTCAGACAGTAGGTGCTAATTCGCGCACCATAGAGGAAGCTCTCGAAATAATAAAAGATGATGTTATAAGGGATCTAAACATTAAAGCCAATACCCGAAATGTCAAATCATCCAAAAATATAACGACCGAATACAAGGCTGAACCACTTTTTACAGAGGAAGATTACGAAGATCTTGACGATCAGTCAATGGTAAAATCAGCAGTACGCGAATACATAGATCCGGGATATATCGCTGATTACCTGTATTACTGGCATATAGACTTTTTGAGCACATTATGCCTTATGCTTGCTGTACTTATATGCTTGATCTTCTCCGGCATAAAAGTAACTACTACTTTATTTGAGATAATGTTTTCGCAGCTAATAACGCCATTTGTCATCGCCACAGACCTTAACAACTCGGGAAGAGCAAAAAAGGCGATACAAAATATGCTGCTTTCAAATATAATACTGATGATCGTTGTAATTCTGTTTCGGCTGTATCTATCAGTAGTATGGGGCGTGCGCGAATCTAAATACGGCGATAATTTTGCCGTAGTACTGATAGTCATAATAGCCGGTGCAAAATTTGTGATAGATGGTCCTGACATACTGACTAAGCTTTTTGGCATAGACGCCGGTGTAAAGTCTGGTGCCGGAGCTATAATGGCGCTATCTCAGGCAACACAGATGGGCGGTTATACAGCTATGAGCGCACTAAACATGGGCGGTCATACTTTAGGAGCAGTAAAGAACGGCGGTCAGAAAATTGCCCAAAAGGCTGGCGGAGCTGCCTCCGGTGCTATAAAGGGTATGGCTGGAGGCGTATACGGTGGTGTAAGTCAAGGTAATTCCACCCTCGGAAAAGTGGGCAGATCCATTGGCGGAGCTACTGTTGGCGGAACTGTCGGCGCAGTTGGCGGAGCTTTCGGTCATAGCGATATTGGAGCTAAGGCAGGATATAATACAGCAGCCGGAGCAGGCAACATAAAGCAAAGCGTAGGAGAAGCAAAAGACCATTTTACCGACAGCTTTAAAAATATGTGCGGTGCTGACGGCGGTTCTAGTATGACGCAATCATCAGGCGGTATGAACGGCAAAGACGGTCAAAACGGCGCGCCAGGCGTAAATGGAGCTGCAGGCGAAAAAGGAGCAGACGGTAAGCAAGGTGAAAAGGGACAGGGATTCAACCCTCAGAATGATCCTTCAAGCGGTTCTGGCAGCGCCGAATCACAAACTGCTACTGCTCCGGAAAGCAAAGTAACTGCTTCCGGCAGCAATAACAGTGAACCCTCTGCAAGCAGCAGTCGAAACACTTCTGCTTCAAATAACACAGATCAGGGCAGCACACAAGGCAGCGGTTTCTCTGAACCATCGCCATCAACGGCAGCCAACCATGACAACGCGCCTAGACCCACAGCTAAAACCTCTAATAATACAAAAAACACATCAGATCCATCTGCTGAAAAAGGAAAAGGACTGTAAGAGAAAGAAGGTAAAAATATGGGCTTAGTGCCAAAGAAAACAAAAGCTGATTATCATATTTTCCGTCATATAAGCGTTGTAAAGGTAGTGGGATTTATTTTCACTATCGCAGGGGCTTCTGAGCTTGGGGACTTTTTTGTAGCCGCAAAACTCAAAATACCGTTCATTATATTCTGCAGTGTCGAGTTTCTCATTCTAAGCGGCAACAGTCCCTCAGACCCTACCAAATGCTTTGCAGCAGCGTGGTTTGACTGGATAAGATATTCCTTTGCGAAGAAAACTATACGGGTAGAAGAAAGCGAGGTGACAGATAATGAAAATGTTTTTAAAGCAAAAGACGAATAAAGAGATCGTAAAGCAGCAGAACAAAAAGCTGCTTTCTAAAAAGAAAAAAACAGCTCAGAAGGAGAAAAACGCTAACGCTCTCAATGCGCACATATCGTTTGAAAGTATCTCAAACGGCATAATACATATGAAAAGCAAAGGCAAACCCATTATGTGCGGCGTGCTGGCTATAACAGGCATGGACATTTATAATCTGAAAGAGTACGAGCGAAATGCCGTTTTTGATAACATGGCAAGGGCTACTATGTCACTCAGAGCAAATCATAAGTACATCTTTACAGCGGCTTGCCCATATCTTCAAAATCAGAAAAACTTCATAAAGTATAAAGCCAAACAAAGTATAAATAAATACGCCTCATCGTTGCTTGATGAGCAATTTTTTCTTTTAGACAGCTTTGAGAAAAATCACCGTGATCGAATGGCATATCTGCTGATTTACGATAAAAGTGAAAAGAATATACATGACGACGCAGAAAGATATATAAATCAGATGGTAGACGTTAATGTAGCGTGGTGTACGTCAGACGAGATCGCCGCCATGCTCAACAGCCTGCTTTGTCTTGATACAGGCGCAGAAAAACTGAGCACCCCCGGCACGCTCAATAAAAAGCTGCTGCCAGAAGAAATAGAGTTTCAATCCAATTATTACAAGATCAACAACAAGTATGCGCAGTCGATAGTGATATACGACTATGCGGCAGAGATCGACGATCTTGAATACGCAAATATCGTTACCGGTTACAGCGATACCATAGTATGGGATATAAAAGAGCGCGATAAAAGCACTGTGCTCAATGAGATACAAGCTTCCTTGCGCGAGTTGGAGTCACGCGGAGCTATCAATCAGGACAGAGCGGAAAAGATAGATACGCAAACTGAGCTTGCAAAGCTGGATCTTGTATACAACAATATAAAAAACGGCAGCGAGCAGATATATTATGTAACACTGCGCTTCATCGTAAGCGACAACGACCTTGATAGGCTGCAAGAGCGCACGCTAGATATAGTAAAGGAGCTTGAGCAGCAGGGATTGTCGGCGTACATACCGTCAAATACGATGCTGCAGGAATTTCTCTCAATAATTCTTGACGGTAATACGATACAAACGCCGTTCCCTGTATTTGATACGCTTTCGCGGCAGTTTCCTTTTTATTATCAATCACATATAGACCCAACGGGATTGTTTTTCGGATATACTGCTACCGGCGGACTTAATATACTCAACACATTCACGCGAACGTCAGAACGTAACTCATACGATCTGCTTGCTATCGGCGTAAAGGGATCTGGCAAATCGGTAACGCTGAAAGATATGCTAGAAGAACAGCTGCTGCTTGGAAACAGAGTGCTCGTGCTCGATATAGAATCTGAATACCGATCTATGGCGGAAGTATACAATGGGCAAGTCATTAAAATGAACCAGAGATCAAGGATAAATCTGCTTCAAATAACAAAGGCTGTTGACTCAAAAGTTGAGGAAGATATACTGCCGGAGGACGACGCAAAGGCAAACTTTGCGTCGGAGCTTTCACGCATACGCACCTTCATGTCTATGTACATAAGCGATATAGATATGTTTACACTAGAAGCTTTTATGGATCTTGTGACTGAAAGCCTGAATGAAAAAGGCATATATCCGGATACAGACGTGCGCTTTTTGCCGCCCGAGAAATTTCCCACATTTTCTGACGTTATGAAAAAGGTCAAGGATAAGCTTTATATCGAAGGAAACAGAGAACGGCTTACGTCAAAACTGATCGAATCTTACAGCAATCTTGAAGTATATCTGCGTCAGCTCACCGGCGACGGAGCATACGCAAGTATGTTCGACGGCGCGACCAACGTTGATATATCAAATAACGACCTTATCATCTTTGATGTTAAGACCATAAGCGACATGGCGGAGAATGTCTACAATGCTCAGCTTTTTAATATTTTAACGATAATGTGGTCTACGGTGTGCAAAAACGTAGAGCACAACCAGTACCTCATAAACCCGTGGGACAGACGAAACGTTGTCTGCCTTATCGACGAGGCTCACCGTTTTATTTCTGTAAAGTACCAACAGGTAACGAATTTCATCACAAATCTTGTACGCCGTTCAAGGAAATATGACGCCGGATTATGGTTCGCCACGCAGAGCGTACTTGATTTTATCCCCTGCAATGACAGCGCAGCAGCGGAGCAAATAAAGGTCATCTTCTCCCTCGTACAGTACAAGCTTATACTCAAACAAGCGCCGGAAAGTATCGAAATGCTTCATAAAATATTCCCTCAGTTCACCGATTTTGAGCTTAACGCAAGCACTTCGTTCATGCCGGGACAAATGCTTCTCTCGCTCGGTTCGGGGCGAAATAAGATCCACTGCCGCAGAATGGTATCAGCCAAACAGCTCTTGTATATAGGCAACTCGCAGGATAGGATAGAGATAATACACGATTGTTTCGCTCACTATTACAACGACCATACCAATGAAGAATACGGACTAATGCTGCGAAATGCAGACATAAATTATTTCCGAAAATGCTTTATGGCGGAAACATATGCTTACCTCAAACTTAACCAGCGCGACAGCCAATATCTTGATAACGTTATTGTTCTTTTGATAGATAATCTGATAAAAGAGCTGCTGTCATATACCGTCGGTACAGATAAGGAGGAACAGATATGAAAATAGTTTCTCCTAAAAAAAGCAGCCGCAGATATATGATCTTCACAATGATCACTCTATTCATACTGGCTTTTTTCCTTACTTCGACCTATTGGACTACACTTAAAATAAAGAGTAAGAGCAGCAAATATGATGAGATAATCAAGCAAAATGATTACAATATCAAGATAACAGCAGCCTCATATCACGACGGGATATGCGAATTTACATTGAAATGTAAGCTTATGAAGGACAATTCCACGCAGTCATATCCGAAAGTTTCAAGCATAAAATTCGACGCTGATCCTAATGAGTATGAGTTTTCAAGCGGAGAAAAGTACGATGAATATTCTCAGATAATAACTATCGAAAAACCTCCGACAGAGTTTGAATATGTCACGATCTTAGTAACGTCAGAGCTTGCCGACATCGTACATGAGGACTCATATAATGACTTTGGCGAGCTGGTTTCGGGGTATACGGAGAAGGGAAAGACCTTTGAAGATACGATAGTTATAGATAAAAAAGACATGGCAAATAAGCATATTAAAGCACAGCCCGGACATATGGAAGATAGCGAGATGGACGATGATCCTGCGCAGTCTGTACAGGAAACCACAGTTCAAAATGCCGCTGTACCGGCTGAGATAATGTCAACAACGCAAGCAGACCGATCGCCATACGCAGCAGAAAACAATACATCTTCAACGTATGAAAGCTCAGCCGAAGCTCCTGCAAAGACCACTACTACAACGCCTGCACAAGCGCCTGATAATAATAACGGCGGCGGAAATGGCGGCGGTGGAGGTGGAGGCGGCGGCAATCAACCCGCTTATGTTCCGGACTATGATCCGCCCGAAACACAACAAACACCTTCGGAAACTGAACCGCCGACAACTGCAGATCCGCCGCAAACGACCGCTCAGCCAACAGCTCCTACTACCACAAGACCGCCCGAAACAACATCGCCGCAGGCTGTACACCCCAACAGGATCTACATAGAAACAAACTTTGAAAACAACAATGTTGTGCTCGAAATAGGCGCTGAAACAAAGCTGCGGGCTATCGTAGAACCAGAAAATGCAGCCGATAAAAGCGTAAACTGGAGCTGCAACAGATCAGGTATGATCGAGATAGACAGCGACGGAAAGGTAAAAGCCATAGCCAAAGGCAAGGTCATCGTAACAGCCAAAACGAGTGACGGCGGGCTAAAAGCAAGCTGCATGGTTACCGTAAAATAAAGAAAAGAGGATCAAAAATGACATTTAATAATTCAGGAAACCGTGTAAGAGTCACGGGATTTATCTCATCAGATATTACATCACAGTCAGCTTACTCGATCGAGTTCAAGTTGGCTGTACCGCGAAAAGCAAAGCGCGGAGAGCAGAGCTTCAATGACGTTTTCACCGTATATGCAAACGAAAGCAGCACGATCACATTTGCCAAAAACCATTTGAAAAAGGGCAGCGTAGTGATAGTAAAAGGCGAGCTTAGAACATTTAACAAGGGCACTATAAAGATATGCAGCAGCGATATAACGATAACATCAGTATCAAAATGATGGAGGAATGACCATGAACGAAGATAAAACACTTATATATGAATACCCATCAGCAGAGCTAAAAACTGAGATATGTGCGACCTTTGAAGCCAGATCTAAGCTCTCAAAAAAGCTGAAATTCATCGGTGCAGGTTGTCTTATAGGCGCTATGCTGCTGTTTATGAGCTACTGCCTTATAGTAAGATTCAAACTTGTTTTTTTCTTTTTGACAGCCCTTTGCATTGCAGCAGCAGTGGTCATTTTAAAGACCGCTGTGCGTTACAATTGGCATTATCTTTTTGTAAAAGCTTTTGATACTGACATGGATATAGAATATTTTTCAAACGGCACAAAAAGCAATTTCAATATAAATTACGACAACATATTGTCAATACGCTTCTTTGACAAAAACTACTCTTCGATCAAGATCAAGTATATCGACAGCAATTCTGACGCGGTGTGCAATATATTTTTGCTGCTTAATGTCGGCACACCTGAACAGGGATTTTTTCTCTACACCATGCCGCGGCTTACTGAAAAACTCAGAATTTCTGAACGGTCGATAGAGAAAAAATTCGGAAGTGAAGAAGAGTTCTACTCCAATTTTTTTGAATAGGAAGGGAGATACCGTATGGATATTTTAATAAGAAATATCCCCGATGACATTGTAAAAAAGCTTGATACCTCAGCTCAGCGAGAAGGTCTTTCCCGCAACGCTTTTATAATAAAGATCATACACGACTACGCCGCCTGCAAGGAAGATTTTCTGCTTAATGCGCTGCCGACTATCGTCCGAGCGCTCGTAAATGATGAACTGGAACGACTGCTGCGCGGAGCAGGATCGGTCGAAAACAACATATATTTATCATCGCAAAAGCTGATGAAAATTGCAGAAAAGCTTGACGTTTTGCTCGCTCCCGAGCTAGAAAAAGCGGCTGAAAGTGAACTGAAAAATAGTGACGTTCTTAGTTTATTAACATTTGTGGACACAGAAAGTTAATATGCAAGCCGATTTTGTTAATATTTCCGAAACAATGATATATCCATCAGATATACAGAACGCCAAAACAGATATATAGTATATATCTGAGGGCAATTATGTATATCTGCCATATATCCAAGTGCGATTTTTGTATATCCGCAGTATATCCCGCAGCCAAAACCGTATATCTTATAGATATACAAAAAGCTCTTATGATAGCATGACAATGCGCCTAAAAACGCGGCACTGCCGCGTTTTCCCCCCGGCGTGATAGCACGCCTTTATGCTCGTTCGTTCTTAATGGAGGTCAGAACATGAAAGTAAAGAACACGAAAAAAATTTTTTCTCTTGACGAAGCAACGATCAAAAAGTTTGATAAGCTGATGTTGTTGAGCAACGCCAAAACTAACAGCGAATTATTGACATGGCTTATCAATGAAGCATACTCAAAACTTGAAGATGAAAACGATGAGGAAACAGACATTCTGAAAAGTATAAACGAAAAACTCTCGTTATTGATTACAATATCAAATGAAAATAATCTGATGGATTATCAAACACGCGACGCGCTCAATTCCCTTATTTGTTTTTATGAACCCGATACAGATTTCAAATCCGCTGATACAAAAGCCGTCGGATCAGACCTGCACCGCTTTTTCCAAAGCTCTTATAAAAACTATAAAGCCCGCATACATAAAGCGTCACTGGAAAAATCCGCGAAGAAAATATAAGAAAGTTTCAGGTACTAACCTATGGACAGTGTATCAAATAACAAAATTACACCGGGCGTTATATTTAACAACCACTTCATCTATGATTGGCATATAGGCACAGGTGATTACTCCGATTATGCGCAGAGAGATGAAGCCGTAACAAAAGAGGAAAATATACTGCCTGACTATGATTCATATTCTGTACTAAACGATCCTAAAATTCTGGATGATCAAAGTAAAAGCATTCATGAGTCTTTGAAAAGTGAATACGATTATTTTAATTATATGAGAAATAAGGAAAAGAGCGACGGACTATTTGACGCAACTCGGGACAAGCTTACGACAGACGAGATCAACCAATTTCGCGAATACGAAAAGATCAGCAAAAAAGAGGGCTGTCCAAAATATATCGGAATAGCTTCATTCGATAATGATTTTCTGCGTGAAAATAATCTGATAATAGGTGATCAGATCAATATACCGGCAATAAAAAACGCAGCGAGAAAAGGCATGAATGCACTTATCAATAAATCAGACAAGCTCATTGCTTCAAACTGTTATTGGACTGCTGCAATACATACAAATACAGACAACGTTCATATCCACTACCAACTCCTCGAATATCATCGGTTAGAAAACCGCTGCAAGACCAGAAAGGATAAGGATATGATCGAACGTAGTGCTATGGAAAGTCTTATATCTGTTATGGCTACATCTCTTAACGCTAATGACTTGACCAAAAATCTGACAGAATACGAACGAAATATCCTTATGAAGCAAGTTAAATATAACTTTTCAAACAGCTTAGCTAAAATAGAAGAACTTACAGAGAAATTGCCGAATAACAGAGGTTGGCAATATAACAGATTAGACAAAAGCACTCAGAATCAGATCGATAACTGTATTAGGTCGATAATATCTGAAAACGCAGAGCTTACGCAGCAATATAAAAACTACCTAACGAAGATAGAAGCCGTTCAGAATAATTCCAAAAGACGATACGGCGAAGGATCTCATTATACCGATTACAAAGAAACCCGCTTACATGGAAAAGATGGATTTTACTCTCGCGTCGGAAACTCCTTTCTAAAGATCTGCAAAGACTACCAACTTGATAAAAACCAGCGCGAGGCGGAGCTGATGGAAGCTGGCGCGTATCTGTCTAAAAAAGAAGCTGACGTCCCGCACGCTGATGATGAATACTATGCGGAAAACGTGCCGTATCTGTCTGAAAAAGAAGTTGACATAGAGTATAGCTATTCAGAAGCCGACG
>NZ_JAJCLZ010000032.1 GCF_020559915.1 Ruminococcus sp. 210702-SL.1.03 | reverse complement strand
GCTTCGGATTGATAGCAGTTGCGTTAAGCATATCAAGCTGTGCCTGCCGTCTTGCCCGACGGGCTGCAAAGAACTTCTCAACCTGTTCCGCAGCAGCTTTCCTTTTTGCAGTTTCACTCGTTTCCGTGATGGTTTCAGGCTCAGCAGATTGTTTCGGCTTTGTCGGTGCGGTAACTGTCTGTGTCGGCTTCGGCTCTGTCTTTGGAACAACAGGCTTCGGCGGTTCAATGAGCATATCGGGAGTGACATTCGCCGTTGACAGCTTTTCCTGTATCTCTGCTATCTGCTCGGCAATGCGTTCGGCGGTGTAGTCTTCGCCCAGCGTTTCGGCTCTTGTGAATATTTGCTGACCGTCACCAGACAGCTTGAATTTCAGCTTGTACTTGTTCTTCGGAGTGTAAACATACTCGATGCCGCTGGCGGTACAGTTGCGGAGAAAATCCGCAAAATCACGGCTGTAAAACATAACCTCTGCAATTCTATTGCGGAGCTTTTCTTTCCACGACTTGCCCTCCTGTTGCTTCAACCGTTCAAGGTACGAAATGCCCTTGCCTTTCGGGTCAATGAGCGATATCCCGTGTTCCTTGCAAATCTCGTCCGAAATCTCACGCAGCTCTGCCCACGCTCTTTCCGACTTTCTGCCCTGATTATGCTCGGTGGTGAAGCTCAGACCGTTATACAAATTTGTGTTGTTGAAAATCACATGACAGTGCAAGTGGTCTTTATCATTGTGGACGGCGATAACATACTGATAATCGCCATTGAGATAACGGTCACAAAGCTCCTCTCCGATCTGCATAGCCTGTTCGGGTGTGACTTCGCCGGGGGCAAAACTCTGAATCATGTGATAAGCGAGGATTTGGGTGCGCCCTGTGCCTGTTCCTCGGACTGTTCGGAAGTCCTCGCTTGCTCCTGCACTGTCGCTTCGGCAAGCATAAGAGTTGACATATACACTGTTGACGGTCTTATCATCTCTTGTGATGTAAGCGATCGCTGCGCTGACTGTTGCCCTGATCGTATGGATAGAAGTGTATGCCAAATTTCATTAACCCCTCTCTTTATCTCGTCAATATCCTCGTCATAGATGTGACCTGTGCTGTAAAGTCGGACAAGTATCTGGTTGATGTTCGCTCCGATACGCTTCATAAGCCTGTTGGTTTCAGCGATCTCGGTGCGGTCGGGAGTGAGATCAACCCTCGCCCGAACGCAGTCACGGATATACTCTGTCTTGTTCTTGTAACCGTACTGCTCACACTTCGCTAAGATGTCCTGCATTTCCGATTCCGTAAAGCGTACATTCAGCGTGTATGATTTCTTCTCCCTCTTGCGTTTCAGGTACTTGCGTTCATCGTCGGTAAGCTCGTCCTCAGACTTGTGTGCAAGGGTATCGTCAAGCTCGGCAGCTACCTCTTTATCCAGAGCATTGTTGATTGCTCCCTCATAGGTCATGCCCTCGAACTCCATAGCCTTGCGCTTGGGCGGTCTGCCACGCTTCTTTTTCTCGGTTTCCATAGTGGTGTCTCCTTTGTTTTTATTTCGGCGTAAGCCGATATTTTTTTGACCGCTGTGCGGTCATTTCGGGTCTTGGGGTGTCCCCAACAAGCATTTGGTATTTTCGCTCGCTGTGCGGCGCAAAATACAATGCTTGTTATTTTTGACGCGCTGTTGCGCGGTTTTCTGCCTGCTGTATCTCTGTATCTCGCAGGCTTTCGATGCTCCGTCAGCGAATTTGGAGCTATGCGACTTCAATCTCCGCCGCTTAGGTCGGCGGTCATACTCGCTCACGCTCCTGCGTGATGCTCTCAATCATCATCGGTGTCAATATTCTAAACTGGTACGGCGCAGTTATCATGCTGGGAGTGCGGCAGTCTTATGAAATCCTTCCATAAGTTAATACCAAAAAATAGTCCGCTTCGTTAAGTATAACTGCTGAAATATTTTGTGTCGGTGATGATATGCAGGAGTGCGTGTGATCGTCACATCGTCAACCCCCTTCACTATACAACCGAGGTTTTTGAGAAAATGGCGTTGTTTTTCTGAAAAGTTTACACTTTGTTCATGAAGGTTCTCCCTTGTGCCTAAATTCAACAGCAGATTTCTATACAGAATGCGAATAGGTCACGGTGGCACTCTGATAAAACTCCCTCCATATATACAAGCACGATAAATCCAAAAACGGGCATGATTTTTGTGAAAAGATTTGCTCCGTGATAATAATTCTCCGTATTGAATAAATCAGCGGTGCTGACCTGTGCCGTATGCTGACAATATGATATGGCTTGGAATAAAAATGCTCGGTCTGCCTTTTTCAAAATTTCCCATAACAATTTCACGAATGGAAAAGTTTTATGGCGCACTCAACTTCTTGCGCAATGCGAATAGACTTTTGCTGTCCGAAAATGCTATAATATTAGCATAGGGTATTATCCCTAAATCCAAATCAATGTGAGGTGATGTGAATGAGTAAGAAGGCTACGACTGAGGTCGCTGACAACTCTGCTGATACCATCATGGACGGAGTGCTGTCTGAGAATCAGGCAAAGCTCAACAAGCTGAACAGTTCTATTCAGGCAGCCTATGAGCGCCGCCGTAAGATTATTACGGACAGCAAACTCTACACCTATGATAAGCTCTCACAGCTTTACGGCGGTGCTGAGGGGCAGGCACTTCTCGATGCTGTGACTGCGGAGCATACGCTCATCGGCAAGCTGACCGACAGCGGTATGACCTATGACCAGATCGGTGAGCTTGCTGACGATAGTTCTGCCGATGCTGACAACAGCTCGGACGAAAGCTATTCCGAAAAGTACGGTAAGCAGATGAGCTTTTCAGAAACAGATCATTCCTATTCGGAGTAACATATATTCCGACAACAAAACGGTAGCTGTATACGGGACGGCGTTTGCCGTTCCGCACAGCTCTATCATACACAACATAAAGAGGGGCAGATAGAGAAAGCAATCCCCTCACTCTATAAGCGTAGAGATAGACAAGCTAAGGAGTAACAAGCTATGAAAAAGAAAACTATGCAGGAAATGAACGAGCAGTACAAGGAATGTCCCGTTCAGGTCAACACCTATGAGGTGGACGGTACTCCGTGTATCGTTACAAGTCACTTCGTTGGTGACAAGGACATTAACGATGTCATTATGAAGTACGCTGAGAACAGGGCTATGAGTGAAATGCTCGGTACTGTTCAGACTGCGGTAACAGCTTAAAAACAATTTTCAGATACCTATTGACTTTGCCGATATATTGCGCTACAATGGATATATCGGTAAGGTCGCTTTGGGAGAAAGGAGTTAATGATGTTACCAAAGCAGACTGAATATAAAGTGGGAATGTACCTGAGACTCTCCCGTGATGATGAGCGACAGGGCGAATCCCTCTCAATCGAAAACCAGAGAAGAATACTCACCAACTATATCAACGAAAACGGTTGGACGCTTTACGATACCTATATCGACGATGGTATCAGCGGAACTACGTTTGATCGCCCAGGTGTGCAGAGATTGCTCGATGATGCAAAGGCAGGAAACATTAACCTGATACTCTGCAAGGATATGAGCCGTTTCGGACGTAATTATATCATGGTAGGTCAATATGTGGACTACATTTTTCCGATGTATAATATCCGCTTCATTGCCCTGACCGACAACATTGATACGCTCAATTCGGACAGTGCGTCTATGGATATGCTTCCGATAATGAATGTTTTCAATGAATGGCACGCTGCCAACACGTCCAAAAAGCTGAGAACCGTTTTCCAAAGTAACGCAAGAGCCGGAAAGTATATGACTACCGCAAGCTCCTATGGCTATGTTAAGGGTGATGATGAGAATTACACTCCTCAGATCGATCCCGAAGCGGCATCCGTTGTCCGCCGTATCTTTGAAATGAGAGCAAGCGGTATGGGGCATAAGTCGATTGCAGATGTTCTCAATCAGGAGCATATTCTTCCGCCGCTTGATTATCGTTATGAAAAGCTCGGCAAGCCCGTTCCAATCTATTCAAGGCATTTGTGGCAGGCTCAGACAGTCAAGCGACTGCTTGTCAATCCGATCTATATCGGAAACCTTGCTCAGATGAAAGAAACCACGGTAAGCTATAAAAACCACAAGATCATTCGCAAGGACCAGTCCGAATGGGTTATCGTTGAGAATAATCACGAACCTATCATTAGCCGTGAACTGTGGGACAAGGTGCAGGAGGTCAATGCTTCTGTGAGCCGTGGCAGATGCACAACGGAGCGTGTTACACACTCGCTGTCGGGGCTGTGCTACTGCGATGAGTGCGGTGCTAAGATGAAAATGCAGAAAACACCTGAGAATAAAAGCCCGTATTCCTATCGCTGCGGTATGCACGTTCGTTACGGCAAGAGCTATTGTTCCTCTCACAATATCAAGGGTACTATCCTTGAGGGTGCTATCTTGCAGGATATTAAGCGACAGATCGACTTTGTGATGAATGACGGCGAAGCAAGGGCAAAGTATCTTGCAAGGAAACGTGGCAATATTGCCGAGAAATCTGCTGAGGACAGCAAGCGTAAGCGTGAGATTGAAAAGCGAATTGATTACCTCGGCAAGCTGATCCGCAAGGTCTATGAGGACAGAGTGCTAGGCAATTTGCCTGACAAGACCTGTGCTGAACTGCTTGCGGACTATCAGCAGGAGAAAGAAACCTTGCAGGCTGAGCTTGATGAGATGCTGAAACGCTCGGAGACTATGGCTCAGGACGAAGCTGATGTGGACGAATATATCCGTCGTTTGAAGTCCTATGCAGGTGTCGATACACTCACAAGGCAAATGGCTATGGATCTGCTTGAATATGTGACCGTGGACAGATATGAGGGTGAGAGCAAGCCCAGAAGCATTCATATCTACTACAAGCTGATCGACAAGCCCCTGCGTGATAAGAATAACGCCCTTGCATAAGCGAGGGCAAAGACCAAAAAATAGCCAATTTCAAAGTTGGCTTTTTATTTGAAGCAAGTGAGTGTCCATAAGTCACGGGTTCTCCATTGCCCGCAGGCTTTAGCTCCCAATCGGTTTTCTGGTCGCCAAAGACCGCAACCCAGTTGTCGAAGTGCTGTAAGCCGTGGTCACGGAGGAAGTCATACTCCAAGTAACGCATCATGGTGTGCAGCTCTGTGATAGAATTGCTCAGAGGTGTGCCAGTTGCAAAGATAACGCCCTTGCCGCCTGTCTTTTCATCGAGGTATCTGCATTTGAGGAAAAGATCGAGTGCTTTCTGTGAAGCCGAGTTGGAAATTCCGGCTACATTCTGCAATTTTGTGGCGACGAACAGGTTTTTGAACTCGTGGGCTTCATCGACGAACAAACGGTCGATTCCGAGCTGCTCAAAGGTCAGCGTATCGTCCTGTCCTGCTTTTTCGAGCTTGTCAAGCTGTTTCTGCAAACTCTTTCGGGTTCGCTCCATAGCCTTGATCTGGAACTTAGAGCCTTCGCTCTTTTTCAGTTCCTCAATGCCTTGCAGAATATCGTCGATCTGGCTCTGAATGGTCATGACCTGTCTCTCTTTGGAAACAGGAATCTTACCGAGCTGAGAGTGACCGATGATAACCGCATCATAGTTGCCAGTAGCGATTTTTGCAAAAAGCTGCTGGCGATTTTCCTTCTTGAAGTCCTTTTTGGTCGCAACAAGAATATTAGCTCCCGGATAGAGCTTCTGAAAATCGTCACCGATTTGCTCCGTCAAGTGGTTTGGAACGGCAAACAGGCTCTTGGTACACAGACCTAACCGCTTGCTTTCCATAGCAGTAGCGATCATCTCAAAGGTTTTTCCGGCGCCAACACAGTGAGCGAACAAGGTGTTTCCGCCAAACATAGCGTGAGCGATAGCATTTTTCTGATGATCGTGCAAGTGAATATCGCTGTTCATCATCGGGAAAGAAAGAGCCGAGCCGTCAAACTCACGGGGACGGATACTGTTGAACAGCTCATTGTAACGCTCTACAATAGCTTCACGGCGCTGCGGATCTTTGAAGATCCAAGCCTTGAAAGCCTTGCGAATATCGTCAGCCTTACGCTGTACCACACGGGTAGCATCAATATCCACCACACGTTTTTCCTTTGTATCGCCCAAGCCGTCAGGCACTTCGATCGTCTTGTAGACCTTCGGCTCTTGCAGATTCAGCAAATGCTCAAAGATGTCATAAGCGTTCATCTTGTGTGTGCCGTACTTTTGAGTCGCAAGCACCGACCTGTCGGAAGATTTGTTGCTTACATGGAAAGAATTAGCGTGGACGGAGTATTCCACCCCTACGATAGCAGACTTGTTCCAACGTGCAGACGGACTGTCACTCCGCTGATATGCCGGAGTCTGCAACAGCTCATACATGAACTGTTCGTAATACTTCGGATCGAGCCAAGCGGCACCGAGCTTAATGTCAATATCTCCGGCTTTCAGAGGTTCAGGCATAGCCTGTTTCAGCGCCGATACGTTGATATTGAAATCGGGATCATACTCAGCGATCTCCTCAGCTTCACGGAGCTTCTTGCGAATATCGCCCGAAAGGTACTCCGAAGCCGTCTGATAGTCATTCTCCGTATGGGGAATCTTGAAAATTTCGCCAGTAAGGTCGTGCTTCAGCTCGTCCTCGGTCATGCCTGTGAGCTTTCCCATATACTCAAAGTCAACCCGTGCTTTCTCAGCAATGGAGAGCGTGAGTGCTTCAAGTGCTGTATCAACTCGTTCCACAGCCTTCGGCGGCACGATAGTCCGCTTTGTGAAAATATCGGACTTTTCAAGGAGCTTAGTCTTATCATAGCTCTTTTCCAGTCCTGCCACAAGGTTATACGAAACATCTTCCGCAAAATAACGCTTGTTGGTCTGAGAGTGGATAAGTCCGAATTTCTTATAGAAATCGTCGTATGCCACATTCAGTTTTGCCTGCAAATCCTTGATAACGCTGTCAGGCTTGTCAAGCTCCATTGCTTCGATCAGCTCACGGGTGAGGTCACGAAGCTCAATAAACGCCTTGAAACGCTTGTGCTGTGCAGTACCCTTGTCGAAACGGAACTCACAGGCAGCGTTATTTTTCTTGAAGAAAACCTGATCGTCAGAAAGGAAAAAGCTGTAATTACGCAGTTTAGAGGGAATCTGCACCTGCACACCGTCAGCCGTTTTCGCATAAACATCTCTGCCACGCTCATGACTGATCTCCGCAGACAGCTTACCGACTGCTTCATGAAGTGCCGATCTCAGGTCAAAGCCGTCCTCAGCGACAACCATTGTACCGCTGCCGTAGAGCTTATTGCCCTCGACCACCGTACCAAGCACCATATCGGGGTGCTGTTCAAAGTATTTGTTGATCGGCAGACCGTCAGCCGTTTCACCGATATGTACCCAATCAGGAATATCGGACATTTCGGCAACAGACTTGCCCTCACGCTTCTGTAAAAAGATAATATCAGTGGTCACTTCTGTGCCTGCATTATCCTTAAAAGCTCCGTTCTTGCCACCCGGCAGTCGGATCGCACCGATGAAATCAGCCTTGTCAGCCAACATCTGGCGAGTGCTTTCGTCACGCTTATCGAGTGTGCCTGCCGAGGTCACAAATGCCATGATTCCGCCATTTTTCAGCTTGTCGAGAGCTTCGGCAAAGAAGAAATCGTGCAGTTTCGTGGTATCGTGGACGGTATCTGTGAAGCACTTATAAGTACACCCACTCTTAAATCAGGCAATAGACCATATTCGATGAATATAAAATAACGCAACATGAGGCTATGTCTCCGAAACTATTAATGGAGGCATAGCTATTTTTTCTCTTGAAATAATCTCTCCGATGTGGTATAATGATAACTGATACATAAAGCATGACCAATTGTGAGGTGATTGCTATGAATATTGCTATCGTTGATGATGAACCTGTATTCTTAAAACAACTTCATAACAGATTAAGAGAAATGAAACTCCCCGACTGCGAAATACACGAATTTACAAGCGGGAGAGACTTATTGAGTTTCTATGTCAAGGGAATGTATGAAGTCATCATACTCGATGTTGAAATGCCCGATCTGACCGGATTGCAGACCGCTGAAAGAATCAGACAGATAGATGGTTCAGTTATTATTTCTTTCCTGACGAATTATGCCGAATTTGCCGTTAAGGGCTACGATGTGGGAGCGTTTCGCTATATATTGAAAAATCAGCCAGACTATGTATATACCAAACAGCTAAATTCTATCATTGCTGAGTGCCAGCAGCGATTTAGAACTTTCACTTTCAATAATAAAAATCTGTCATTCAAGTTCAGGCTGACAGATATTCTTTACTTTGAGGGACATAGAAGAAAGGTATCACTATTCACAGTTAATGGTGAATTGGAGTACGGCGGCGATTTTTCAACTGTGTGTGGCGAGTTGTTAAAGTACAATTTCGCTATTATAAACCGTGGAATACTTGTAAATCTTGACCATATACAGAATATTACCAAGTACGATATTATTCTAAGCAACGGCAGAAAAATCCCCATAGGCAAAACATATAAAGATGAGATAGTTGCTCGCTATCTTAACTATGCAACAGGGAGATGATCGAGTTGCCCGTATTGATTGAAAATATCATTGAGATTGTCAATGTAGCAATTGAAATGATGTTGGTATTCTTATACTTTTCCTTGTTGAGTAAGGCAAAAGTTAATAAAGCAGTTCTTTATCTGTCGTATCTTCTTTCTACTGTAATACTGTCAGCGACAGTTTTGTTGACAGATAATATTTTAGTGTATCTGATTACAACCATTATTCTTATTAGCTCCATGTCCTTTATTTGTTATGATGATTCAATCCGTCATAAAATATTTTGGAACATATTGTTTTTACTGATTATATCTATATCTGAACCTATTGTGATTGGATTACTTTGCATTGCTAATATGGGAACACCAGATGAATTCTTAGAGTCTGGTTTAGGACGTTATCTCGGAATGGTAGGCACAAATATAATTTATTTATGGCTTATAGGATTGATGCACCGCATAATAAACAAAAAAATTCGTGAACTGCCGATAAAATATTGGATATTGATAATAGTTATTCCAATCATAAGTATTTTTCTTTTACAAACAATGCTTGATGGATTTGTTGGCAGCAACACTTATAGTTATGTTTCTTTGGGCGTTTCTCTTGCAGGAATTATCTTTATAAACCTTGCTATGTTTAATTTCTTTGAAAGTTTTGAAGATAAGATAAAGTTAAAATACATTGAAACAATAAAGCAACAGGAACAGGAAAACTATAAGCTGCTTACCCTGTCATACAAGCAAGTACGAGAGTTTAAACACGATATTGAAAATCAATTTTTAGTTCTGAATGATATGTTGGAAAACAATGATACTGATTCTGCTAAGGAATATCTTGTCAAGCTAAGCTCATTTGTAAGGCTTGCTAACAGACTCTGCTATACTGGTAATAATGCCGTCGATTCTATTGTGAACATCAAGGGTTCTCTTGCTCAGACATACGGTATAGAGTTTATTTGCAAGGTCAATATCATAACAAATATCAAGGCAGACGAATTGGAGTTGTGCCGTATCATCGGAAACGCTCTTGACAATGCAATAGAAGGTTGCCAGAGAGCTGGTGTATCACATAAGCATATTTGGATAAGCCTAATGGAAGAACGAGAGAAGCTATTTATTGTCATTACAAATACATCAGATAAGGTAGATACATCTGTTTTAACATCAACAAAGAAAGAACAAGGGCTTCACGGCATAGGGATAAACAGTATCAAATCCTCCGTTGATAGATTGGGTGGGTTAGTAAGTTTCGATTATGATGACGGAATTTTTAAGCTGAACATTATGGTTCGTAATTGTTTACAAATTTAACTATTTGCATTTCGGGACAAGAAGACGACATTTGGGGACACTTTGAGACCTTTTTTCTCAAAACCTATTGAAAAAATTTGCAACTTGTGTTATGATTTTTGCAGGAAGTGATTCAGAAATGATTTCAAAACTTGCAAAAAGCATAGCACACTTTTTTGTGGTTCAGAACATAACGGAAGAATCCAAAGAGGTGATCTACGCATATGGAATGGAGCTGCTGATCTCTGATGTGCTGAATACCATTATCGTCCTGCTGATTGCTCTGTTTTCCCATACGCTGCCTGCGGTTGTTGTATTCATAGCCGTATTTATGGGGTTGAGACAGTTTGTAGGTGGGTTTCACGCTAACAGTCATCTTAGTTGTATGTTCACGCTTGTCATGGTGATGATGGTTTTCTCTTACGGCATTTGCAATGTAAGCGGACATATTACGCCAATATTCAGCATCAGTTTCATAATGATAGCATTACCAATCATTCTATGTATTGCTCCCGTTCCGCATCCGAATAAACCGATGTCAGAGGAAAAGAGTGTCAAGCTAAGGAAAAGAAGCTGCATCTTAGCTGTTACCCTATCCGTTGTCACGATTGCACTGCTTGTATTCCAATATCAAAAACTAAGCCTTTATGTATCAAGCGGAATGCTGCTGTCAGCAATCATGGCACTGCTCGGTCACTTTTTGAATCGGGGTGATAACAGTAAACGATGATAAGGAAAGAGAAAAACGGAGTATTTTGGCGATTGTAATTCTTGCTCTTGTAAGGCTGGTGCTGTATATCTCAAATGGCAGCGTTTGCGGTATTACGTTTTATCAACCGAAAGAGCCTGACTTATCTGAACTGTTTGAAAGGAGGGATTTGTAATGAAAAAGCTGATGAGCATAGCAAAGAAGGCTTCTACGGCACTGGCGGCTCTTGCGCTGGTGGTAGCTACCACATCAGTTCCGAGTGCTTGCTTCCATTGGTTCGCACAACCTGTAGAGCCAGAAGAGCTGAGAAACTATGTAAACAAGAAATAATTGGCAACTGTGTGTTGCAGAAAGGTGGTATGAAATGGTTAAGAATAAGATTTTGAAACGTATCGTGGCAGGTCTTAGCTGTATTGCGTTATCTACAACTATGCTTACGAGTTTACCTGCTTTTGCCGATGATTATGTTGACGAATATCAATATTACTCAACGTTAGATCCTAATGGTGAAGAGTACCAAGAATGGAAATCAAATCTGGCAAGTTCTGCTGTAAGTGTTCCCCAAAATAGAATGCTTAAAAGTATTCTCAAAAATAATACTTTAATAGCAAATGACTACATTGAGTTCAACACTGCAAGTAATGGTCACTATACTATTGGTACAATAGGAGGAAACCCTAACAGTTCAACTGATGATAATAAAAAGATGCTTTTCGGTCATCCGGGTGGAGGAACATCAAAAACAACAATTGTTGTTGGTGAAAGCATAAATGAGTTTACATCATCAAATGTAACTTATGATGCTGATGGTTCTAAAAGTGTTTCCAAAGCTTCTTATGATGGTGTTGATGTCACACAAGAACTATCTATTATTGAGAATTCGGCGACTGGACGAGATGATGTTGTTAAGATTAAGTATATCGTCAAAAATGATACAGAATACGCCAAACAAGTGGGCATAAGAATTATGATGGACACTATGCTCGGTGGTAATGATGCTGCGCCATTCAGAGTAAACGGATCTGATGTAACAACTGAAACCGTATATTCAGGTTCTAATATTCCGCAAATATGGCAAGCCTTTGATTCCGCAACTAATCCCGGTGTAGTAGCACAAGGTACATTCTACAAATCGGGAGACAGAAAACCTGATAAAGTACAATTTACTAATTGGGGAAATGTAACAAGTACGCTATGGGATTATGTGACTCAGCCAGGACGATCTAATGGAGATAGTGCAGTATCCATCACATGGAACAAAGATACTTTCACCAGTGGTGAAACACGAGAATTTGTTACCTATTATGGATTGAGTGAGTTAGAACAGAATTTAATTCCTCCGTTAGCATTAAGTGTATACGCTGATAATAAGGTTAGTATTTCCAATTTTAATTATGATGATATAAATGCAAATGTATATTTGGATAATATTGGAGATGGCGATGCGACAGATGTATCGATAAAAATCACTGCTGATAACCTTGAACCAAAGTATGGAACCTCACTTACACACAATTATTCGGTAATAAAGCCAAGTAAAAGCTATTCAATTCCTTTGAAATTTATAGTTCCAACAGATTCAAAACATAATTCTGATATAAATGCAAAATTGGATTTTGAATTATCATACAAAGTTGCCAAGACCGGTGATACAGAAGTAAAGCGAATAACCAAAAACATAACAATTCCTAAATTGAAAAGAGCCGTTGTAGTAGTACCGGGAATAATGGGAATAGATCTTGCAAAAACATCAAATGATGAAAGTGTATGGGGATCTTGGATTGAACAGCCAAGTAACTTTGATGATGTTAAAAAAATTCACAATGCGTTCCAGTCGCTCAAATGCGATTACTACGGTAATAGTAATATTGAATTATATCCTGTTAATAATTATGGATATGATGATACTTATAAAGGAATAATTGAATCACTAAATAATGATACTGATATTTCTGATAAGTATGATATCTTATTTTTCCCGTATGATTGGAGAATGGGAGCGCAAATAACGGCTAATAATCTTCATGATCTTATTAGTGATTATAATGAGGTAGTTTTTGTTGCACATAGTATGGGTGGTATTGTTACAGAAAAATACATTTCGGAATATGGTGCTGATAATATTTCTAAACAAATAACTGCCGGAACACCATTTTGGGGTGCGCCAACGATGCTTTGCGTTTTAAGCACTGGTGATTTATCATATATCATAGGAGGACTCGGGGTAGCAGAATCATTATTTACTTCATTTGAACTTCCAAGTGTTTTGGTGAATTTAGGCAGTTGTTATGATTTGTTGCCAAATAAAGATTATACAGATGACTGGCAGTGGATATATTCATATAAACGAACTTATGATCATTGGTATGATTATTTTATAGATAACGGCAATTTTACGTATTTTACATTTGACGAATTTGATGAGCTGATTTCTGATGATTATAATAATTATCTTTGGATAGATGGAAAATATAACCATAGCCGCATAAAAATATCCCAAAACAATACTAATAATCTGAAAAGAATAGCATTAGTAGGAAGTAATAGAAATACCATTTCAACTATTCAACATTGTCCTGGCGATAGAGGATTGCAATTCGTTCCAGAATATGGTATTGGCGATAGTGTAGTTCCAATTGAAAGTGCAACAATGAATTTTAATCACGATCTTTTGGATATAAAAATCTTTGATCAAGATCATATGGGGTTAATACAGAGTCAGGAATGCATAGATGAGATATTAAAAAACATAAAAGATACAAAATCATTTATGAAGCTGCCCATGAGAACAAAAATGGCAAATAACAATCTTACATCTAATGCCATAGAAGAAACCAAGACACTTTCAAATAAGCTTGCTATTTCAGGTTATTTTGATTTATTCTTTTCAAACGAAACCTGTTCATATTATTACACAAATTCAGAGGTTCATGAAGGGAATAATTTTAAATTTGACCCTTTAACATCAGTTGGCAATCCGATTTTACTGGCTCAATTTGCTGATGATAATTATGATTGTAAAATCAATTCACTTGCTGATCAAAACACTGATATTATGTGCAATATTGATGGAAACATCTATTTGTATACCAATATCTCTGTGAATAGTGGATCTGTATTATTCTTAAATTTATCAGATGGTTCATTTTTTATTAACATTGATCTTGATAATGATGGTGAAATAGATACAACTGTTACGCCAACTATCAATCCAGGGGTAATTCAAGATGATGAGAAATCACCTGAAATAACAGTAGAATCTTGCAATGCAGGTATTAGTAACTCAAATACTATAAATCCCAATATAGTTATAACTAACAACTCTGACAAGCCTTTAAAAATGAGTGATATAACTATAAATTATGTATTTAATGCAGACAATAAAGAAAACCTTGAATACCATTGCGACTGGCTTGCTGTAGATAATCAATACTTAGGTAATACTTCGGTTTGTGAATTTGTTAATGACGATTACGGAAATACATATGCAAAAATCAAATTTAATACCGATGTTGAACTTCAACCTAATAAACAGTTTGTAATCCATTTTAGACTAAATGCAGCAGATTGGTCTAATTGGGATACATCGAATGATTATTCAATGGGAACAGAACAGCTATTGCCAAATGATAAAATAATTGTTTTTTATAATGAACAGCTTATAAGCGGTGTCCAGCCTTGAAGTAGAGGTTGAAGCAATGAAAAAAACAATTATAATTATAATTATATCATTATTAGTTACGGCAGGCACTTTTGTTTTATCTAAGTATCACAACAGAGATAAAATGATGACTCAAATGAATAAAGATATACAAGATTATTATTATATAAGCTGTCCAAATGGAAATGAGCTTGACATCAAGCAAAAGAGCAGTAATGAATATCAATACTCTATTCTTAGTTATCCTTTTAGCACAACAGAATACACTAACAAATTTACATTCAGATTAAAAGTGAGTCTTGATCAGAAATTCATATTTGAAAAAATCGGCTTATTGACAGGCACAAGCGGAGTAAACGCAAATACAGACTTTCCTAATTGTCTTATTAAAGAAAATGATTCTTCTCAATATCAACGTTTTTTTCTCCCCACGCCAGAAGAAGATAATGATGTTTCAACAATCCTTGGCGAAGGCAAAATATATGTATCATTCAAGAATGCAATCAATTCATCAGATATATCATCTGTAATAGATGAATATAGTGAATACGGAACAGTGACATGGCTTTGGGTCGATACTTACAATGATTCTGATTCAACACTACCAACGATTCAAAATCCTCAAAATGACGAAAGAGGAGTGTATGGTATCCCGTTGTTCTATGCTGGCGAAAAGCTCATTTCACCATTAGATAAGTTTGTTAATATAATAAATGATAAACACGCTTATTTGGAAGACGAATTTGAAAACATAAGAAACGGTATTAATACAGGTAAAGATACTATTAAGCAATCTGATATTAATATTATAGGTATTGTTTTATTGTCCCAAAAAGATTTGAACCGTAGTGCCATAATAAACGAAATCGCCATAAAGGGAAATGTCTATGTAGTTAACTAAACTATAAATTTATTGTTATCTTGTTTTATTGCCAAATACTATATTTTTCGTTCCACACAAGTCTGAATAGGCATTGTGGGGCACACCACAACAGGCACAAACTCTATTGGAACTGAATAACCGCAAGCCCTCGGAAATGCTCTTGTAAGCGTTTCTGAGGGCTTTTTCTTTTCAGCGGTTAGAATTCCGCTCCGCAGGCTCGGATAGTGATGTGTGGCATTTCCGTTCGCCTGACGGTCAAGCTGAGGTCGGCTCGGTGATGCCGTGACGGAGTTCATACTCACGCACACGGCGGTAGAAAGTATTTGCTGACATATTCATTCTCCGCATAAAGTCCCTGCCCGTGATGTGCTTGGCTCTCCATTCCCCATAGAGCTGACCGAACCTCGTCCAGTCGGTGGGGATAGGCTTTCGCCCGGTGTACTTGCCCTGAGCCTTAGCGATCTCGATGCCCTCACGCTGTCGCTGTTTGAGCTGCTCACGCTCCAACTGTGAGAGTGCAGCGAACACGGTGAGCATAAATTTGCCCGCAGGAGTGTCGGTGTCAATTTTCTCCTTGTGGCTGATGAGCGTTACTCCCTTGTCTGTGAGGGTGTCGATGATGTTCAGCAAGTCCTTTGTGGAGCGTCCCAGACGGCTGATACTCTCGATGTAGAGGGTGTCACCCTCACGCACATAGTCAAGCATTGCCCTGAGCTGAGGGCGGTCGGTGTTCGCTCCTGACAGCTTCTCGGAGAAGATGCGGTCAACCTGATAACTGCACATGATCTCCTGCTGTCTCGCTGTTTCCTGATGCTCCGTAGAAACACGGATA
>NZ_JAJCLZ010000031.1 GCF_020559915.1 Ruminococcus sp. 210702-SL.1.03 | reverse complement strand
ATATCCTTCGTTGAACTACTTTTCCATTTTCAACAAGATCAACTATACTATGTGCCTTTCCTGTCTTAGGAAGAGCTTTGTGGTTTGAATCAAGTGAATCCTTATCAATTATAGTCCTTGCCTTCAGCATCTCAGAATATTCCTTACTATCTATTGTACCATTAATAATAGATTTGTCAAGCTTTTTTGCAAGATATTTCTTGTTTCCATGTACCGCTTTTTGCGAAACGCTTTTGCCAAATCCAACTACGCGCACCCTGTCGTTTTCGGGGAACAGGTCATTATCAGCGCAGAACTCATCAAGCCGCTTTTCCTTTTCTTTTAAGATAGCAGAATGTTTATCAAACTGCTTTTGCAGATTTATCTTTAATTGCTCATCGTCAGCGGCGGATATAGCGCCGTCCAGCGCCGCCAATCTGCGTTTTGAAGCGCGTATCGTGCGCTCCATTGCCCGCTGGCGCTGCGACAATGCGTACTGCTTGTTGCTTTCGGCAATGTCCACAGGCATATTTGCACGCTTCGACAAGCCTTCAAAGAACGGATAAAAATCATGGCGGCAGTTCCAACCTTTAAGTCCCGCACCTGTGCCGTAGCCCGTAGCAACGGAGAGCTTGGGATATTTCTTAGTCTTGCCCGAAATGCTGTATACCTTGCCCTGCCACATCGCATGAGATGGGCGCGCACCCATATGAGCCGTTACCTCTACAAGATCGCAGTCCATTTCCGCGGCGAGATCAAGCTGCATCTGACCTGCGGTCTGGCTTATGCCCGTCATAACAGCGCGCCGTACAGCAACGTCTGCCCAATCAGTACGCCCGCTTGCATAGGTCACTTTGGTAATGCCGTTTGCCGCAAGCTCAGATACCGCATTATAGATGGCGTCTTGATAAGAAAACGCTCCGCTTTGTATTTTAAGCCACGCATTGTCCATAAGATGCGTTACGGTATCGCGCGAGGAATCCACCATAGAGCGGCAAAGATTTTTTGTCATTCCGCCTGCGTTTTTGATACCTGCATTTAGCGTGTTGGATAACGCGACCGACCTTAGAGCAGAGGAGCAGTCCTTGCCATACGCGCGGTATATCTTGGCATCGTTGCTTATCGCCTCTTTGCAGGCGGCGGTATAGAGCCGCTTGATCTCGCGCACTGACTTGCCAGTGTATTTTGCAAGCAGCTCATTTATCTCTTTGGTTGACATCCTCAGCTGAGCCGCTTTATATAGCTGCCATTCCGCCGATGGGGTTAGGTAGTCTGCCTTTACAAGCTTTTTTGCAATGCTTCGCAGTATCTCTTCCTGCACTTCGTTGACGAGATCTACCATCTCATTAGGCAGGTCGTGCAGTGTCTGAGGTGACAGCATTATTCCTCACCGTCCTCAAAGCCCATAAGCTCATCGTCGGTAGGATCTCCGTCGGCAAGCCGCCGCTTAGCGTCAGCTTCCGATTCACCGTACCATTTAACACGGTATTCCCAACGCTGCATCAAGCCCGCTGCTACATCGTCTTTGTCGCGCTGCCGTTCGGCATTTTCGTCAACGAGTGGTGACTGGTCAAATACCACGGATATAAGCGCGTCATCTTTGATGCTGCTGTCTATGTAGTTGTGACCTATCCAAAGCAAAGTTTTGACAAGACGGTGCAGGAAGCTTTCTACTTTGATAAAATGCTTGTGGGCATTTTGTATCAAGTCCTGCTTGTCGCCTGTGTACTGAGTAGCCGTGACTATACTGCCGCTGTTAAACTGATAGTGCTTAGTGCCAAAGCCGACCTTAAAGCTGAGGTAATCAAGCTGAGCCTGTATGCCTGCCGTATTGTCAGCCACGCGCAGTTCGGGGTTATGCTCCTGTACAAGGCTTTTAGCTGTGCCGTCGTCCATAGTTTCACCGATGTAATAAAACAACTGCTGATTGACCTCGTCTGGTGCGATCTTTTTACTGCCCGTCATATCCGCAAACATATTTTTGTTGAGGAATACCTTTTTCTGACCGAGCCAAAAATCGGAGCAGAAGTTGTTGAAGGCAAGGTCTATGCCCTTGAGGTTATCTATCGCGTCAGCAAAAACAGCACAGCCCATTCCGCAGTTATCTTCAAACGGATTGACGATAGCAGGTTTACAGATAGAGAACCAAGGCTTGTCCGCACCCGTTCGTATTATCTTGGGCACGCCGTTTGGCAGCTCTTCTTCAAAAAGCAGTTCTTTCTGCTTGCTGTCAGTTCGGAAAATATGGTTTTCTATAACATACTCACCATTTTCAAATCTGTGTATCTCAAGATACAGCCTGTGGTTTCCCCTGTGGCATATGTCGGAACAAAAAGCCGCCTCTGTAATGTCGCCGTTGTCTATCGTAAGAGGGATTATCTTGTCAGCTTCAAGGTAGTTAAGATCTATCCTTGTATCAGGCGATGGGATAAGCCTGCCCTCAGAATTTATCGGTGCATTTTTCAGGCGTATGACAACGGCACAAGTGCCGGAATACATCATCTTTTCCATAAGGTCGTTTGCCTGATCCCAGAAGTTGTTGCTGCCAAATACGCCGCCGTTTTCAGTGTCGCCGCTGATAAAGCGCTGAGTAGTTTCATCGGCTATTTTCACGGCTGTCTTGTCATTGATAAGTATAGCCGCCCAGTCCTCGCAGACCTTTTTTGCCATCTTCATGGTATACATATCGCGGCTTTTTCGCTTTTCTCCGTTTTCATATACAATGCGGTGAAACGGCTGGTGAAATCCCTTCCACCAGTCTTTCCATACATCTATCTTGCTGTAATAATCATTGGAAATGGTGTACCCAAACTGATTATTGAGCCAGTTAATGATCTGACTATTCAACGTTTTCACCTCCTGCAAGCATTAACGGCTTGATGAACTTGCTGAAACTGTACTCCAACGCATCGGCGGTGTCTATGTCGCAAGTGCCGTCGTCAAGACGCTCATCTTTGTCTTTTATCTTAGGATCCCATATCTGCTCTGACAAGCTGCCGATGACGTTTTTGCAGTTTTCCAGCACAAAAAATCTGCCCTGTGACATCATCGACGTAAGCAGCGATATTCTGCCGTTGCGCGGGGCTTTGTAACAGTCAACTATCTTGACAAGCAGCCTTGCTCTTATGCAGGCTATCCGCAAGCCGTTTATGACAGCTTGGTTCTCGTTATCCGCCCATGCGAATTTTATCAGAATAGGGTTATATCGCTGATATAACGTCTTTACGAAACGTATAAAATCAGTGTTTATGATCTCAGGGCTGACCTCGCCCTTGCCGCCGTCTATTTTATGGTCTGCAACAACTATAAGCTTTTTAAAGCCGTCAACAAAAGCCGTCGCTACAAAAGTTGTCTTTGACTTGTTGCCGCCGAAATCTATACCGATCTGTATTGATGTGATCCTGTTTTTATCAAGCTCAGAAACTGTCAGCGTGTAGTTCTCGGGGTTATTGGCAAAGCTCTGAAAGATAAGTCCCTCCGCAGCTATGCGCAAACCTAGTATGTCACGCTTGTACCACAATGATGTTATATCGTACTGTGATTTGACCTCTGCTTTGCGCTCATCGGAGATATTGACGTTATCGTCAATGGTAAAATGCTCGTAGTTATATCCGCCGACGAATGTTCCTGCCTTTGTATCCGCGGCGTATTTGTCGATAAAATCTGTGTATATCCACGCTTTCGGATTGTCGGGGTTCAAGTCCCAGAACACCTTGCGCTTATCTGCGGCAATGGTTCTGTTCATAGCTTCTTTGACAAAGCTTTTAGCGTGAAGATTTATCTCCGTACCTATCCACATACCGTAAGAGTTGCCGCGGATAGATTTGAAACTGTTTTCCATCATCGCGCCCGTGAATATTACGATGCGCTCTCTGTAATGCGTTTTCGGACCTCTTATGATAAGAGCCTCGTTGCCTTTGTACTTGCCCCAGCGGCACTGACCTCTGAACCAGTGTTCGATGCCGAAGCCATTGCAGTCGCCGAGGATTATTTTCGCATTTCCGACAGTTGAGGCAGATGCAAGGTGTATTTTGTCATTTGTATTTTCTATCTCGTGACAAAAAGCTACAACATTATCGACCGTTTTTCCTGCTCTGACAGCGCCCTCTGCACAGTTTATCATGCTGATCGTACAGCGGCAGATATACTGTTTATGCTTCTCGCCAAAGTTGTACGGTATGGTTTTGCGCTGTTTTAGCGGTTTACTTTTTGCCATACAGCTCCTCCTCTATCTCCGACGTATCCTCCAGCTCAGGATCTGCCTTAGGATTAGGCGACCAGTTTTCCTTGTCTTTGTTTTGCAGATAGCTCAGCGCTGCTGATGGGTTAGGAGCTACCTTTTTGACCTTACGCTTTATCGTCCTGCGCCCTCTGGCGTCTACTCTTACTTCTTCTTCGGTGTATTCTCCTCCAAGTGCTGCGGCGAGCAGGGCACGTTCCACTTCTGCATTGACGAGCTCGGGGTTAGCGTCGATAAAGTTTTGCAGTTCGGTATGCTGCTTTTTGTAGTCGGCTGCTATCTTCCTGCGTTCAGCCTTATCGGGAGTATTTATAAAAGCCTCGGTAAGTTCTCCGAGGCTTCTTACATTGGTCTTTACTTTTACATCGTTCACACTTTTCGCAGCTTCGTCAAGCAGCGTTATAGCCTGTTTTCTTTTCGGATTCAATCTTTATTCCCTCCTTACCGATGGACGAAAAATAAGGCGCTGTGAGCGCCTTGCAATAGTTCATAGGGTAATTTCACCGCCGCACGCTTTAAAACGATTTAAACGCCATTAAAATAGGGTGTAAAACGCTGTTTTGAGCGGGCATAGCTTCGCCATTCGCGATATTCGGCTCATAAAGCAAAATGTCGCGCGGAAATATGTATGCAGTCTGTTCCCGGCGGCAGGGACGTATCTACCTGCCGATAAGATGTCAGACATTTGTTAATCCAGCTCAGCAGAAAGGCTGAAATAATGCTTTCGTCCGTTTATAACGCAGCAGAGCTTGCAGCGCTTCTGACGCTTGCTGAAACTGATTATATCGTTTTCTCTGCCCAGCAGCAGACCCGATGTTATGACGATCTTACCGTCATGCACATGACCCTTGCTTACGCCGAGCACGCCTGCGTCGAATATCCACTGCATTCTGCGCTGTTCCGAATATGAGAGCGGCACGGGCGATGGGCTGCCGAGAAAACGTATAACGCCGTCTGTATTGCGTACCTTGTAGTAGACTTCGTCGGTAAGCTGCGGCAGATCTGCGAAAACATATCCCGGAAAAAGATAGCGGGATACCGTAGTCCATTCTCCTCGCCTGCGCTCAAGCAGATGGTGCTTCGGCGCATATGCTTTTATCCCCTGCATCACAAGTGCCTGCACGGTCTCGTACTCCATGCCGCTTGTGACGTGTACGACATATATCATTTGGCAGCTTCACTCCTTTTCTCGTCTAAGAACTTAGCAACGTCCTTATACAAGTCGGGGCGTTCTTTAGCCATCGCTTCAAAGACCATGCCCTTGACCTGCTCAAAGCCCGCTGAGAGTATATCCTCATTCTTGATGTCGATATTTTTCTTGTAGCTTGCCGCCTTGACTAGCGATGTCGCCTGCTTGATAAGCTCTTCGGGCTTTATCGACTTCCACTGTTCTTCCGGCGTGTTGTGTATTGATTCGAGCACATAGTGCGACAGCAGCCGTATGATGCCATCACCGGTATCCATATCGGGATAGCGATTGACCTCGTCCATTATGCAGCGAAAATTTTCCTGCGCCATGCGAAGCGTTTCGATGGATTCGTTAAGGCTGCGCGCGTGGCGGCAGATAGATGCTGTCGATATTGGCACGTCTGTCTGTACCATGATATAATCGGCGATCTCAGAGTAAGTGAAGTCGCTGCGTATCATATCCTCTACGGTATCTTTTATGTCGGGCGGCAGCTTATCTATCTTGCTGTGTTTCCTGCGGCTCATAAGCTCGCCCCCTTACACAACGATACAGGGGTCAGATATGCCGCCTGCCAGCAGGCTTATACCCTTAGCCGTCAGCTTGGCTTCCAGTTCGTCAAACTCGCAGTCACTAAGCGCGGCAGGCTCTTTGGTGAGTATGCTGCGCAGGTGTATATATCCGGCTTCGTGCAGATAGTTCACGCTGTCGAGCACCTCGCCCTCAGAAATATCAGGCAGCGCATACTTAACGCTTTTGAGCTTATGATACTTGTGGCGCAGCATATTGATAGTGCGCATGACAGACCCGTTGTTTTCCTTAAAGTTTCCAGCCTTTATAAGCTGCATCTGCTTTTCCATATCCACGTTATTTTCCTCCCTTTATCTCCAGCAGTATATCCATCATTCGATCCAGTTTTCGGTCAGTTTTTCCCTGCTCTCGAAAAAAGTCCTCTTTGGTTATGTAGTCTTCCTTTATCTTAGCGATGTCCGATTCGCACTTGTCTATGCGGTCTATTGTGCGCTTTAGAAAGTATGCGATCGTGCCGATACCGCCTGTAAGTATTATTTGCAATACTATCGTAATGATCTCCTGACTGTTCATGATCTTGCCCCCTATCATAAAAGAATGGTATCATCAGTTGTTATACCAATGATACCATTCTTTTACGGTTCTGTACACCCGAAGCATTTCACTTTTTTTCAGCAATCAGTTTTTAGGTCTTCAAGTCCCTCTATGGTTATCTGTCCAGCAAGCGGTGCATTTCGCAGCCGATTATTTTTCTCTGCGGTAATTGACCGTATAGTGCGCTCGCTGAGCTTATATTTGCGGCAAAGTTCACGGTAATTGTATCCGTCAAACTCCGCCCGTATCGCTTCGTCACGTTTGCTTCGCGCAAGGCTGTCGGCTTTTGGCACATACAGCGTAGTGCCGCCGTAGCAGGTGACCAGCTTTATAAACGCCTCTGCACCTATGCAGTCAACAAGGTTTTTCTGCTCGTCGCTGAGTTCCTCATATTTTATCTTAACTTCCGACAAGCTTACCACTCCTTTTAGCCCGCCGCTCTGCGGTGTTGACATAACGTTTGAGCTGTTCTATGAGCTTTGCCGCGTCTTCCTGCGTCACGCAGCGGAACGGTTCTTCTTTGCTTACTATGTTAGTATTGCAGACCTTTTTGATAGCGCCTACCATTCTGTCGCCTACATCTGTCGGCTGAGGCTTAGTGTCAAGCTCTTTCAGTCGATAGCAGTAGCGCCAGCAAAGCCGCTGCTGTTCTTTGGTCGCCATCCCGTAGTTGCCGATCTCTTCGTTATCAGCTTCCTGCTTCTTGGGCTTTTTAGACTTTATAGGAGCTTCGGCAAACCTCATGCGGTGCACGAGCTCGCCCATCACAGACTGTACGTCTTTATCAGTAAGCTCTTTGATGGATGTCTTGCCCGTAAGCCCATATACCATTTCATGCAGCAGGTCATCTTTTCCGCTGCCTTTTATACCCAATGCCGCCGCCATGCCGTATATACGTCTTATCTGTTCTTTGGTCGCCATAGCCCCTCCTCCTTTAGTTTGCGATGTCTATCTTTATCTTGGCTGTCTGATCTACGGTGATAGCTCCGTCTATCCATTTGAGCGCTTCGGCAATGTCGCTTTCCGATGTACGCTGATTTATCTCCATGAGCCGCATGAAATCTTCCCATACGCATATTTCTGATACAAGATATGCGTTTTCCTTAGCGGTTTCTTCATCAAGTCCGCCGAATTTCCTGAGATTTTTAACGTCAGTGTCAAACTTCTTGCCTTTGAGTTTTTTGACAAGTGCCTTTTCTGTACGCTCGTCAAGTCCCAGCGTTTTGACAAGCTGATCTACCGTTCCGCCGCTGACATACTCACGATTATACAGCGCGATAAGCATACGCGCAGCTCCTGCCGAAACCTTGTAGCTTACCTCTTCTGTAACTACGTCTTTGTACGCCGCCCCGAAAATGTTTTTCAGGAAAGACGGATAGATGACTTTCAAGCTTTCAGCTTCGGTCGCCGTTACCTTGTTTCCCTCGCCGTCAGAATATGATACCGATTTGTATTTCGTGTCCTCGAGGTCGCTTTCCATAGCCTTGAGGAACTCTGCTTCTATGCCGTCAACTTCTGCTTTGAGCTCGGCTATCTTTTGCTTTATCGCCTTATAGCGGCGTATCTTCTCATCAGCGCGTTCAAGCATTTCCGGTCGCCTCCTTGCATATTTTTGCGGCACATTTGGCGCATATCTCCTCGCCGCGATACTCTACAACTTTTTCGGGGCTGCCGCAGAAGCGGCATATGGGGACGTGCTTCGAGATAAGTATACCGTCGTTTACCTCAGTAAGATCTACCGCCGTACCGGGCAGTATGCCTGCGGCAAGCCTCATGTCCTTCGGTATGGTCAAACTTGCTGCTTTCGACAGCCTTTTGTGCTTACTTTCTGTGTTCATGTTCAAGCTCCTTTCGATTTTCAGCAAATATCATCTGCCCGCAAAGGTCGTGCTTATTAAGGCAGCGATTTTTGCATATCATACGGTAATTGCAGTAGTTGCAGCACTGATTGCGGCGCACACGCTCGCAATCAAAAATGTTGCAAAGATGTATCTTTGGCATCTTAAACGCTCCTTTCTGCGGAGCGAGTATCGTGTTCAAAGCTGACTTTTCGCAGCACCCTTTGCGTATCCGTGTAACGGTGCACTATGTGCAGCTCCTTGTCGGTACACTTCGTGACGAGCCAGTCCTGATAGCATAGTCGGTAGTATGTCATTATCCGCTTCTGCGCTTTGGTCGGATTTTTGCCATGTTTCATCTGTCACACCTCCAGTTCCATGAATTTTGCCATCGCGACAAGTCCCTTGTATGTGGTATTGCCATTGTCATATGCGTTGGAGTACAGGTTGACAGCTCCGCGCACCGCCTGTGAGCTGTGTGCTATTTTCAGCAGAAATTCGGCTTCCGCCGACTTTTCTTCGATGGCGGGAAACAGCAGGCGTATATCCTTGCTGCTTATCTGCGATGAGGTAAATATCTTTGTCTGCTTGGTGCGGTTGCGTATCTGCGCAAACTCTGCTTTCTGCCTGCCGCCCAGCCGCGATACGGTCTCAGGATTGCCGACAAAACATATTCCCAGCGTCTGTCCCTTGCCGTCAAAATAGTCGGAAAAACTCCTGAGAGTTTCTATCGTCCTGATGCCGAGGTGCTGAGCTTCGTCGATAATGAGCACCATACCGTCAGAGAGCTTGTTAGCGACTGCTAGCCAAAGCTCGTCGAGGCTTGATGTAGATATGTTAAATCTGCTGCCCAACAGCTTGAGCACCGACTTTGGCGATTTGATACACGGATTTACGCTTATGTATATGCAGCTGCTGGCGTGCTCCTTGGCAAACTGCTTTGCCGCCTGTGTTTTGCCTATGCCTGCATCTCCGCAGGCGATCGCAAGTCCGCCCTTGAGCTGACAGTTGCGGATAGTATCGTACACGCTGGACGATACCGATGTGTCTACATATTCGGTAGGGTCATACGTTCCTGCCGCTTCCTCCTTAGTTTCAAAATACGCGATGAGCTTTGCCAGCTGATTGTCCACGTTGCCGCGGTATGTGCCGGAGCGTATAGCTGACATCGTGGCGTTGGATACGCCTACCTGTTCTCCTGCTTTGTTTCCGCTGCCCAGCTCTGCGCTGAGCTCGCGAAATTTGTCCAGTGCCCACTGCTGGCGCTCTGTAAATTCAAACATGATCACTCCTCTTTTCTCTTCTCAATATTTCGGTTCATCTTCGCCAGATCAATGACTACGCTGTCGCCGGCTGCTTTTTGGCATATCTCTTCATTTTCTTCGTCCGCGCGTACTACGATAACGTTAGTAGGCATGATGATCTTAAATGCTGATTTGCCGTCAGCCGCTTTGAGCGCAGCTGCCGCGGCTAGGTCTATCCTGCGATCGCTGTTAAGACCCTCAGTGATCTCTTTAGCTTCCGCTTTGATAAACCGCTGTGTGCGGCGCTGTACAGCCATTGCGTCAGATATTTCTTCTTTGGTTTCTGTGATATAGTCTACAAGCAGCTCGTTCGCGCTGCGCCATGTCCATAGATACTTGTCCTCGCTGCTGTATACTCGTACTTGCCGCAGGTCGGCGGGATCATAGCGCACATATACCTCTTCGCCGAGATGTCTGTAAGTATCTTCTGGGTCGTAGAACCACACTTTTTCGCCCGCTATGCTGATAAATACGCCGTTTCTCTTGACTTTTTGTACCCTAGTCGAGCGCATGAGCATGAGGTTAAGATCTGCTTCGGCAGCTTTTCTTACGCCGACGCGCTTTATGTCCTTGTTCCAGACCTCTATACGGCTCATGCCTTTAAATGATGACTCAGAGCCGCCGTACTGCTGTACATTGTAGTCGCCGTCTATCCAGTCTTCCAACAGTTCCCGTACTTCAAAATCGCAAGGGAGCTTGCCGTCCTTGATACGGCGTTTCAAACTTTCCGGTCGCTGCATGATAGTGCCGCCGCAGTAGCCCTCAAACATTCGCGCAAACTGCAGGGTAACGGTCGAAAATGTGCGCTCTATCGGCTTCGCTTTAGCGTTTCTAACGATAGCGTTGTGCATTTCTATGCCGAGCCGCTGCAGTATGGTCGGAGGTTCAAGCTCCTCGTTATCAGTCTTTCGTGACCTATGACCTTTGCCGCCCACGTCGTGAGTAAGAAATTCACGACCGTTGTCAAAGTACACCGCCTTGGGTATTCCAAATCGCATGATACCGTGCCGAAGCGCGATTATCGTTGATTGCGAATTAGGGCTGTCGCATATGTTCCAGCCGACCAGTACGCCGCTTTTGGCGTCCAGAAATGCCGTAAGATACAGTCGGTGTATCATGCCGCTGTCCTCATCGTATGATTGGATGTCGAATGTGTGGTTATCAGCTATCCAAACATCGTTAGCGTGCAGTTGGTCATACATTCTGCTGATATACGGCAGACATTTGTCCTTCATGGCTTTGTCGCCGTCACGCATATAGATGAGTACCGCCTGCGGTATCTCAGTTTTGATGCGCCGCCTAAAAGACTGCTCGCTTGCGAAATCTGCCGCCGCGTCGGGGTAATTGATAGCTGTCCATGTCTTGGTAAGCTCATAGCAGCGCGATACCGTAGGCTTATTTTCTGACAAATACAGGTAGCAAAACTGTTCCCATATCTCAGGATCTATGTGGCTCTTGCCGCGATTGCTTCCGCCGCGATTCTCGCATAGTCCTTGCAATTCGCCCTTTTTATACGCTGCCCATTTGCGATAAATGATGTCCATTGACACCTTTACATCAGGGTGCTCGAGCTTGCATTTAGCAATGTACAGCTTGTCCGCTTCGGTCTTATGGCCTGCGTAATTCTCGCGGCATTGCTGCCAGTCAGAAAGTATCGTGATCCATTTCTGTATCAGCTCACGCTGCTGGGCGGTAAAATCCTCTATGGTTTTAACAGGCTCTAAACTGTGTTTTAGCTGTATTTCAGCAGCTTTTGTTTCGCCTTTCTGCTTGTAGTATCTTGTCTGCAGCTCTGCCGAAAGCGATGAAACGGGAATCATATACCTCGGACGATTACGTTCATTCATTTCGGTCACGCAAGAGAGTTTGCCGCTCTTGCACAATTTTTGTACATACTGTTCGCTGCAGCCTTTAAGCATTGCCGCGTCTTTTACAGTCAAAAGATCCACGTTTTCACCTCCCACAGGTCTTGACAAAACATTTGTTTTCTGATATACTATATATCAGAGCCAGAACACTCGTTCGCTATGCTAAGCAGATACTCTTCGGTTTCTGTGAGGACGGCAAGAATGGTCGCAACATTCCTGCGGAGCTGTTCAGGCTCTATTTTTATGTCCTCAAGACAGCTTACTTCGGCTAGTACCTTAGCCTGAGCTACTGTGATCGCCAGCATTTGCGCCTTAAATTCCTTTAGCGTCATAAATACACCTCCTTACTTGGTCTGCCATCATCAGTGCCGGGAGACCGTCCCCGACAGACCGAGCCTTTTCCGACTCGGTTTCGGCATCTATCAGCTTGCCAGAAGATCATCAATGGTGCAGCGCAGTACGCGGGCGATCTTCTGGGCGGTAAGTACCGACGGAACGCGCTTGCCGCGCTCGATATATGAGATCATCGGCTTTGACACACCGGAAAGCTTTGAGAGCTCTTCCTGCGACAGGTCGCGTTCAATGCGCTTGTTTTTGAAATTTTCACCTATGCTCATTATCACAGCCCCTTTCGATCTCCGCCATTTCGCGGCAGAATCGTTCTCTTATTGCCAGTCGGCGGCGTTTCAGCCGTATCTCCGCTTTCGCTCGTTCGCACAACATATCAAGCAGTATGATCGTTGCGAAAACAGCTGTTGCAAGCGTAATGATGAGCAGCCCTGTGCTCTCGCCTTTTGCCAAGCCCACGCAAAACGCAGCTGCCCATGTGATAACAAGTATGCTTGCTTTAGATTCATCGCTCATATTACCAATCCTCCTGCATCGATATGTTAAATCCTACCGCGTTCAGCACCTCAAAGATGTCTGACGTATATCCTACGATACCCTCGTATCTTAGCCACACGTCAAAAACGTATGCCATGCCGTTCTCCTCTACAGCGTCCTCAAGGCTCCTGAACGATGTGTTCTTCACTTCATTAAATATTTCAAGCACTTTCTGCTTAGTTCTATTCTGATCCATATATGGTCACCTCATTTGTTTTTCATAAAGTTTACTACGTCATATACCGCAGTCATTGGGCTGTCGCAAGTCACATTGACGCGGTATGTGTAATTATTCGTCATAGTAATGACGTACACTTCTTCGCCGTCTTCGATCCGATATGCAACGTCTTTTACTTTAAGCCCGGCGACAACAAATAGCCAAAAAAGTTCATTTGCCAGCGAAGCCTTGCGCTGACCGTCTTCAGTCCACTTCATATGCGTCCTCCCCTATTTCAATTGATTTGTTATTTTTGATAAGATGAGCTTTTAGTCGTCTAAACGAGTTCCAGTAAGGCGAGTACCAGTCGTAGGTTGACTTTTTCAAAACTTCCTCTCGAAACGCTTTGCGCTCTCGGTCAAGAGCTTTTTTCTCTTTAGCTGTCAGCAGACTTTTTGTATGCTTGCTACAAAATCGGCGGCGTATCTCACAGTCTTCAAGGACCCATTTGGTTTTAAAAATACCGTCGATGTATATTGCTAAGCAGTATTTTAAAGGCTTTTCCATAGCGTGACCGATAGTCACATCATATCCGTCAATTTTAAGCTTTACAGAGCTATACGGAATAGATAAGCGTGTTTCAACTTCTTTCCAATCTTCTACAGTCAAAATTTTTCACTCCATTCTGTTGACTAAATGTTACTTTTGCGATATAATATACAATAGTGAACAAGGGATAATTGCGCCTATTGGGTTCACTATCGTATATCATTATATATTATAGCTCACGTTTGGGGATTTGTCAATCAGGTTTGCTCACAAATGTGAATTTTGTATATTTGCACAGAAAGGTTGGATTTATTTTGTCTATTATTGATAATGTTTTATCATATCTGGATAAAAAAGAACTTAAACAATCTGATTTATGCAATCATATAGGCATAAATACAAGCACAATGACCAATTGGAAAAATAGAAAAACTGACCCACCGGCAAAGTATATTATCCCCATTTGTGAGTTTCTTGATATTTCTCCATATGTTCTCCTAACAGGTAAAGAAAAAAGCTCACCAGCGGAAACTCTGACCGCTGATGAACAGGAATTGCTTACATACTATAATAAGTTAGATGCTTTCCAGCAAGGACAGTTGCTGGAGCGCGCGATAGTTCTTTCTGAATCGGCAAAAACGCCACTGGAGCAGCGTAAAAACACTATTTTTATTGAATATTATTCGCTGCCTGCAAGTGCAGGAACGGGAGTTTATCTTGATAACTGCGACAAAGAAATGATAGAGGTTGAGGAGAGCTCTGAGACCAGTGAAGCAAACTTTGCGCTCAAAGTTTCCGGAAACAGCATGGAACCCAGATTTCATGACGGCGATCTTGTGCTTATAAAATCTCAGCCGTCAGTGGAGCTTGGCGATATAGGCATCTTTATAATCAACGACGAGGGATTTATAAAGAAGTTCGGCGGCGATAAATTGATTTCTCTCAATCCAGAATATGACGATATAAATCTGCACGAATATGATGATATATATTGCCGCGGAAAGGTGATCGGAGTGATATAAATGCTGTTTAAAACAAAGGAAAAATCCGACTACAAGCTTGCTTTGCAGATCTATAATCATCTTTCAGGGAGAGATGTTAGCCCTTTTTATATAGGCAAAGTTCTGAAATTAGAAAAAACTTTTGAAAATAAAAAAGCCTTGTTGATGGAAGCTGTCAGATTATGCGGTGAGCCAGAGAACAAGGACAAGCTGTATGTTGTATCGCAATGCTATGTTCTTGCCGGAGCGGAATACAGACCGCATGCGATTGATTATTTGAACAAGTTTATTGACTGTGGTGCAACATGGAGCGGTACGCCGCGGCAAAAGATTGACATGGGAGATTATGTCGCAGATCAGCTTACGCAAAGCAAAGCGGAAATATGGTGGCAGCTTGCTCACGCATATGAGGGTGAGTATCAATTTGAAGATTCGCTCAAAGCGTATCTTACGTCTTTTAGCATCGATAACACCTATACTCCTGCGGTAAACGGAGTAGCTGACGTGTATGTAAAAATGAACAACATTGACGGCGGTCTCAAATTTCTGAGGGAAGTAAAGAAGTTAAAATATAAAGATATGAAACTATTTGCCGCCTCTAAGATAGACGAGCTGAGAGAGAAAAAGAAAAATGGCTATGTATACAAACCGCGTCCTAGGAAAAAGAAAAAGGCAAATGCTGAGTTGTAAAGAGGAAAAAGCTCTGTTCAAATAACAGCCGCGCTACTCAAAAGCCTGTATTTTCAAGGGATAGAGACCTTTTAAGTAGCATAGTTGGTTTTAATACCAACCAGTTGGGATTAAATAAAGCAGTTGGTTGGTATATTGGCATTAAAAAATGACCTATTTTCAAGCGGTCGCAACCACTGTTCCAGCAATACTGTTTTAATATTAAAACGCATCTAAACGCCGCATTTTCAAGGGTTTACGAGAAATTAAAACAGTTTTTAAAACGCTAAAACAGATTATAACGGCTAAAATTTAATACCGCCAAAACAGCATTAAAACAGCTATTTTTGGCGGTATTTTTTTGACACCATATATTTACATCATTACACATCAATCAGTTTATTGCACTCCGAAAACGCTGTAATTGCAGGGTTTTTGAGGGTTTTGTATATTTTTCACGCTTACTTACGGATTGTTGCGTTTTTTGGGTTTTGCGCGGCGGGCAACAGCGCTCCACGTGAGCGCGTGAGTTGAAATAGAATCTCGGAGGAAATTAACGATAAAATCGTTAGTCGCGCTCCACGTGAGCGCGTGAGTTGAAATGACAGCACACCAAGTTGGTGCTATAATAAAATCAGTCGCGCTCCACGTGAGCGCGTGAGTTGAAATATGATTGCTTAACGTCAATCGTCGAAGAGCTGGGTCGCGCTCCACGTGAGCGCGTGAGTTGAAATGGGCTAAATACGGAGGTAACAACGATGAAACTAATGTCGCGCTCCACGTGAGCGCGTGAGTTGAAATGGTGTGCTGTCAAGTAGTTTTACATATGTTTTTGGTCGCGCTCCACGTGAGCGCGTGAGTTGAAATATCGAACACATGCGGTCTAGTTCGTGGGCAAAGTGTCGCGCTCCACGTGAGCGCGTGAGTTGAAATGTCCTTGATTATATTATACCACCAATTTGGTGTGGTCGCGCTCCACGTGAGCGCGTGAGTTGAAATTTTAAAATGGAGTTAGGGGGAATCGAACCCCCGAGTCGCGCTCCACGTGAGCGCGTGAGTTGAAATGTCCGCTGACCCCTGCACGTTCGTTAGCGCTTTCGTCGCGCTCCACGTGAGCGCGTGAGTTGAAATGTCAGAATGGTATTTTAAGCACCTGAAAAAATTGGTCGCGCTCCACGTGAGCGCGTGAGTTGAAATTCATTATAGTACTATTATAATACATTTTGTATTAAGTCGCGCTCCACGTGAGCGCGTGAGTTGAAATGCAGCGATACCCCCTCCGGGCCATGTACGCCGGTCGCGCTCCACGTGAGCGCGTGAGTTGAAATGTGCATGCGAAGTAAGCGAGTCAAGCCGTCTAGGTCGCGCTCCACGTGAGCGCGTGAGTTGAAATGTACAAATGGTTGCAGCTCCGCGCGGATAGGGACGTCGCGCTCCACGTGAGCGCGTGAGTTGAAATATTTACAGTCGCGGGAACATCAGTATCAGGAGGGTCGCGCTCCACGTGAGCGCGTGAGTTGAAATTGCCCTGTCTGCGCATGGCGCAGGGCTCTTATGGTCGCGCTCCACGTGAGCGCGTGAGTTGAAATGAGGTTTGTGTCGTCGAGCCGGCGCGCCCAACCCTCCGGTCGCGCTCCACGTGAGCGCGTGAGTTGAAATGAGGAGCAGAGCTGGTGTTGCGGTTTTGGCGATGTCGCGCTCCACGTGAGCGCGTGAGTTGAAATTAGCTGCTGGAAATGCTGACCCATGTCCCACGCGTCGCGCTCCACGTGAGCGCGTGAGTTGAAATGATGCCGCCGACAAACGTTGCG
>NZ_JAJCLZ010000030.1 GCF_020559915.1 Ruminococcus sp. 210702-SL.1.03 | reverse complement strand
TTCTATTTTACTTCTTTGAGGTTGGAGTGTCAAGTTTTATTATACTATATCAAAAATACAAGCTGCGACTACCTCAAATCCGTACATAGCCGAACGCATAGAGCTTGAACAAGAGCTGAACTATCTTCATGATCTAAAAAGCGACTATATGAAGTCAAAATACAAGCTTATGAACGCTGCTGAAAAGGAACTGCCTGAGCGGATAGCAAGATATGAAGAGCTGCTTACAAAAGCAGAAAAGGATAACGAAACACGAGTTAATTGTGGCTCGGAGGATTTCATACTTAAAGTTGATGATGTTCAGATCGTTGACAAAGAAAAAGCGGCTGCACTGATCTTTAAAGCTCGTGAATCTTGTGCTCATAGCGGTGAAAGTGTATTAGTCGGAGAGTACAATGGATTTGATATTTATATCGAACCGTCTAAAGCTAAACTTACATTTTTTAGTCAAGAGCCTGATTACGAAATAGTGGCGCGTGGTAAATTAAGTTATAGCTGTAGTTGCGGCGAGAATAATGGATTAGGAAACATTACGCGCCTTGAAAACCTAGTCGATAAGGCTGTGCAATCAAAATGCGATGATTTAAAAATATACATCGAAAATACTACAAAAGACATGAATGAAACAAAGGCTGCGATTGAAAAGCCATTTGAACACGACGAAGAACTTAAACAAAAAGAAAGCCGCTTTGCATATCTAAATGATCTGCTGTCTAAAGATAAGCAAGCGCAAGAAATACTCTCGAATGAACCGGAGGAGGATATGGAAATAGAGTACAGCGATCAAGACAACGGCGAGGAGCGCGAGACTGTTGCCGCTGCGAGAGGGCATGGAAGAAGGTGATAAAATGATGTCAGAAACAGAAATTTCTGAAGCAAAATCTATTGATGTAAGCTCAGCCGACAAATTCTATTTCAATGATGAGTGCTCTGTAACATGGATGTACTATAATCCTGACGGAAACTACGGTGCTGGACAAATGGTAACTACAATTATAGACGAAAAAACCATGCAACAGGCATACACTGAGCTTAATACGCTTTCAGCGACAGATCAAAAGCTTGCTTTGGATAGCTTTTTCAATACTCTTTACTCAGAATGTAAAACGTATATCGATGATAATGACGGCAGCAGTAGGTTTGCGGATATGGTAAACGCGTTTAACAGCGATGACGCGGACATGGTTATTGAAAATATAGCTGATGATCCACTACAGAACGCTGAAAAGATAACAGATTTTTTCAGAAAAGCGGACAGTTATTTTGATAGATTTGTTGCAAATAAAGAGGATGCAATAAACCAAAACAAAGGAAAGTCAAGGTGATAATTGTGAATGAAAGTTACGATATGATGTTTGGCGAAGAGTTCTCGCTTTGCGGTAAGGATAATATACGCAGCTATATTTCAGAGATCTGCCGTTCTGGTGCAAAGAGTGATCTATATAATGATCGTTCCGTCAACGATAACATAGTTGTTTTCGATGATAAAATGGTAGAGTATTTACCGCAGGATAAGTCATTCCGAATGGAGATTGCTAACCGCATAGATCATCTCTGCATGACTAACGATCTATACGCCTATAGTATTGGCAAAAATCTTAAAAGATGTACAGTGGATTTTCAGCAGCCAACGCTCTCAGCATTTAATGATACAATGCGAGAGCTTTTTTTCGCACTGCTTGATACCATGTGCAGTAATGCTGATATATTGCCGATCGCTGCAGTAACTCATGACGACGAAGAAAACAGGCTTGCGCATTTTCATCTGCTTTACCTTAACCAAACCGGCTATGAACTGGTCGAGATAATCTAAATTCCGCCTATAGGCAGAAAAGGAGGTGTATCGGATTGATAAGTGCAGAAGCTTTTTTTGATGAGGAACGATCGGCGCTTTTGAGCTTTGACAAGAAAACTATATGCTGCTTTTTTGAAAAGTATGGTATAGAAGCGCCGGACGATGAAAACAGCTTGTGGTACTGCGTATGCCGCAGAATATATGATATGGGCAACGTGCCGCAAGACACTAAGAACAAAGCAGAGCGCTGGCTGCGCGAACACGGGTATTTACAAACGTTCGGCAGCAGAAGGAGGTAAAAATGAAAATTGAAAGAAACATAAATGATAAAGTTTATGAGATCGAATTATCTGAGGAAGAACTGTATACCGCGTATATAAAAAAGCATGACGAGATAAATATTGATAAAATATTTCAGTATCTTGATTATTGCGAAAGCGTAGGACAGATTCCGAGCGAGCTTTTGAAAAGCGAACGCTTTGCTGACCGTGCACTGGTGCAGCTGATGGAACTCGAATCAAATTACGAAGAAAACATAATTTCAGCCGTACAAATGGCTGTCGATTATGAGCAAAAGTCGAATACCGTTGAAGATCTTGTCAGTGCAAGTACCGCAGATATAATAATCAATAAACTTACGCAGGCTGATCTGCAGCTTGATTGTGATTGCGCTAATTTACAGTATGTTATCAAAAATAGACCTGATGATCTTATCCGCTCGATCAGAGAAGCACCGGCCGTGAATACAGCTACAGCTGTACAGCGCAGTGCGTTGGATAGCTGTGTAGAGCTTGTGGAGAAATACAAAGCTTGCACAAATGTCAGCCGAGGTATAAACGAATTAGGCGATCACGACGATCTTTCTCCCTTAAAAGAAAAAGACGTTTATAATGCGCAGGCAGTAGAACAGCAGCAAAGCCGCAGCAGGAAAAGATAAAGTGAGGTGATAGAAATTGCCTGTATATCGCACTAAAAAGAACGGCGAAACGTACATAAAGTTTCTTGACGATGAGATAAGAGATGCAAAATCTATAGACATGACCGATTTTCTGAGCCGCGAATACGGTTGGTCATTTCGTGCAGTAGGAAACTATTATCAGTGCCGCGAACATGACAGCTTGATGATAAAAAAAGATCGCCGCTGCTGGTACTGGAATAGCAGAGATCTTCAAGGACGGAATGCTATAGATTGGCTGAATTCTGTTGAAATGATGGATTTCTCCGCAGCGCTTGAGAAGATCATCGGCTCGCCGTCAAGCTCTGCTAAAGCCCAAAGCATTCAGAGCGCAAATACATATAGCAAAGCCCCTGAGATCAAGCCGGAAGCAGAGGAAAAGAAAAAGTTTGTACTTCCTCCTGAAACAACGGGAGTTCGCAGCAGAACTTTTGCTTATCTTGGTAAAACAAGATGTCTTGACACAAGTATAGTAGCTGAGCTTGTAAAAGAAAAGATGATCTATGAGGACAAGCTGCATAATGTTGTTTTTGTCGGCTACGACGAAAGCGGTAAGGCAAGATTTGCTGAGAATAAAATGACAAACTCATTTCTCGCAGCTGCAACTGATGAAAACGGCAAGAAGCTGTTTCATCCGAAAAATATTTCGGGTTCTGACAAAAGGTACAGCTTTAATATTCCGGCAGACAAAGAGCATTTTCCGGCCGGCGCGAATGTGCTTTATGTATTTGAAGCACCGATCGACCTATTGTCGCATTGCACTATGACTTTAATGTCAGAGAGAAAACGTGCAGCGATGGAAAATCGTCTGCCCAATGAAAACGTTTGGCGAAACGTAAACCGATTGTCTTTGTCAGGAAAATCTGATGTTGCGCTCGAAGCATATCTTGAACGTAATCCTGACATAACAAATATCGTCTTTGCACTTGATAACGACACTCCGGGTCTTGAAGCAGCAAAAAAGATGATGAAGAATTACACGGAAAAAGGTTATGTCTGCAAGCGAGTTTTACCTAAAACGGGAAAAGACTTTAACGAATGTTTGCAGCTTCTGACTGCTGAAAAGTCTGCCTACAGGCAGATAACGATAACGCAGAGGACAGAGAACAAGCAGCATACAAATAGCATTGGCAGACATTGATTTGAAAGGGATTATGGATATGAATATGAAACGTTTTGGTACAGCAGCAATGGCTGTGCTTTTTTCTTTATCAGTCATTTCCTGCGGAAGTTCTAAAAATGAGGACAGCAAAAATGAAACGACTGCAGCAACAAACGCAGTAACTGAAACTTCTGCGGACAGCTCATCTAATGCAGATACTATATCTTCGCTTGAACCGTCAAGCGTGACAGATACTGAAACAGCAGCTTCATCAAGCTCTGTCGCTGACACACTTAAAATATCAGCAGATTGGACAAGCGGTGAAATAATGCTTGACGGAATGGTGATAAAGGATAGGGAAACGCCGCTTTCGCAGTTTTTAGATGAAGGCTGGGTGTTTTCAGAGTTCAGCGAGGTAATGGGAAACTACCTTGATATGCCGTTTGCTTCAAGCGATGGCAAAACAAATGTTGAGATGTATAAACTGATCAATGATAATGATTACAACCGCTTTAATGTAAAGCTATATCTTACAAACAACGGCGACGATAACATGACACTCAAAGATATGCGCATTTGTGGTATTACTATTGACCCGGCATCGTATGTTATCGGCAAACAAAATCTGCTTTCTTTTTCATTCGCCGGTGTAGGGTTTGGCGCAAAAAAAGATGATGTATTCGCTGCTTTTGGTGAGCCAATTGAAAGCAAAAAGGTAGATTTTAAGCAATACGCAACTTACAATACTTACAATTACACGTTTAAGAGTGGTGAGTCAACGCTTGAAGTTGCTGTTGACGATGATCATGGTATGCTCGCTGTAAATTACAGTGACGGCATATAAACCCGGTTTACAATAACAGAATTGTTCTGTGTTGTTTATAAAAAATACTTTACTTAGAAGGGAGTTTTTCACACATGAAAAACAAAAAAACATTCGCTTCGCTGCTCATCGCACTTATGATGGGCTGCATTATGATGTTCGGTATGGGCGTTGTAGCCTCAGCAGAACAGGAACAGCAGTCGGTAAGAGATAGCGCGCCGCAGGTGCAGTATTATATTGACACTTCGGGAATTGAAAATCTGATCACGGATATTCAGGGCTCGATGACAAAGATCGGTCTGGGTATAGCCGGTATTGCTGTTCTCGCACTTGGTATCGTTTTTATTACCGCCGGTTCCCAGGGTATGCAGAAAGGAAAAAGCATGGCAATCTCAATTTGCGTCGGTGTTATAGTTATCGGCGTTGGTATCTCTATCGTTGGAGCTATAGCTGAAGCAGCAGGAGCATAAGCGTACAATTAAAGGCAAACAATGCGCGGATGTATCTGCGCACTGTGCGCCTTTACGGTGTTATCTTAATGGTAACATGGTACGGGCGCATAGTTTAAATTTATGGAGGTCAGATCTTATGGAATTAAACATTTCAAAAGCAAAACGCAGGGTATTTTCTGCGTTTACAGCACTGTTCGTGAGCCTTATGTGCTTTGGTATAGGTGCTTCGGCGGTAAGCTGGAACAGTCTGTCATCAGACGTTGCAACGCTTACGGTGAAAAAAGACCGCTGGCATGACTATCTTTACAACGCAGAATTTTGGCTGCTGTCACGTATTTGCGAGCTGGTCGATCAGTTTGACAATGCGATAACAAAACTGTTAAAGATCAATTTATACTCTTTGATAAAAGATGTTTTCAATATAAAAAACGATATATACCCGATAGCAGGTGCAGTAGCGGGAGTGGCACTGCTTATCGCTACGATACTTTTCATGCTGCGAGCAGATAAAGCACAGATCTCAGACTACTTGCGAGGGATACTTTGCTCTCTTTTACTAATTGCTGCTCTGCCGTCGCTTGTATCGGCACTAACGGATCTAAAAACGGTAGGCGTAAAAGCCGCGCAGGAGCTAGACGGCAGCAATGTTACAGTTGATGATGATACGATGATAGTCCACAAGGAAACTCTCGGAAGTAAAATACTGGCTAAAAACATAATTAAAGTTGGTGAGTCGTTAAACGATAATAAGATACACACCTTTGCAGATTCCGATGAATATAAAAGCAATCCGCAGTCGGTATACAAAATAAGTCCTACCGGTGTGCTCGATAACACTGAGTATGATAAAGTTTTCGACGGTGTAAAAACTGCGGACACTATCTATCAAGTGCCTTACAGCAGTTTTAGCACCTATGATAAGCTTCAATTGCTCGATAGTTTGACAGGAGATACAAACGGTATTGCAAATACTTTCGCGGAATGGTCTAACAAAGGCGATAACGATCTGTATGTAGAAGGCGATGTGTATGCTATACAATATACAGACAATGAAGGACGGGTATCTTATGCCGAAAATGACCATTATAACGGTGCGATATATGTTAAAAAGGGCGGAAAGATAAATGCACTAAGCACAGCATACATATTGGGTTCTAAGGCTAATGACGATGGAACGTGGTATGCGCACTCTGTCTGCCCTGAAGATACAGGATATATAGACGAAACGCACAAATATATGTATGTATATTCGTATGAACGCCTTTTACTGCTGCGTCTTGCATCAACTATGGCAAATCCTAATGTTCAGAGCGTTCTAAACGAAATGGGCGGCAGCTACACTGTAAGCGACGCCAATAAACTGGTCGGCTATTCATCTTCGTTTGAGGACGCATTATCAAAAATTGAAACAAAAAAGTATACTGTTAAAATAGGCAAAACAAAGAAAAAGCTATCCATATTTGAATATCTTGTGTATAAGCAAAATCTATACAACGTTGAAAATGATGTGAAACAGGACGATACAGGCGAATGGGAGGATAGCAACTGGTCAACCTTTAACGTTATCGATAACACCGACTATGAAAACCTTGATTGGTATGAGCAGCTTTTCAGAAAATACTTGAATGGTTACACGCTGGACTATATGTATGGATACAATTTCAGAAACTTCTTTTACGGTTTTCTGCTCGGGGTCGTAACGCTTATAGCACTCACATTCGCAGGATTTAAAATAGCTTCGCTTATGTTTGACGTGCTTTTTGCACAGATCGTAGCGCCAATAGCGATCGCAAGCGATATGTCTGGCGGCGGACGAGCAAAACAAGTGATACAAAACCTTATAGCCTGCAATATTTGTTTTATAGCGGTCATCTTCATTTTGCGGCTCTATTTGCTCGTAATGTATGCTGCTTTTGATAAAAACTACGGCATACTTGTGACGATCTTTCTGATACTTGCAGGCGCAAAATTTGTTATCGACGGACCCGACCTTATAGTTAAGCTTACAGGTATGGACGCAGGCGTTAAATCGGGACTCGCAACAATAATGGGCGTTCGTACAGCGGCGCAAATGGCATCTAAACCAGTAGCAATGACTGCCGGTGCAGGAAAAAAAGTGTTTGGAGGTGCAACCGGGGGAGCTGCCGGTATGGCAGTAGGTGCAGCAAATGGAGTTAAGGGTGGAGATAGTGTAGCCCGAAAAGCAACAAAAGTCGTATTTGGAGCTGTTGGGGGTGCTGTATCTGGTGCTGCTAATGGTGCTTTTGGAAATAGGTATAATGGTAATTCTATATCTCGTGGAATAAATGCTGCCGACAGAGCTACAGGTTGGATGAACAAAAAATCAGATAACACCTCGAACAGTGAGGAAACCTCACATGGCACGAACAAATCTTCCGGTAGCCGCGGCAGCACTTCAAGCAGTACGGCAAGTTCTTCATATTCAGGCGGCAGTGTATCTTCATCAGGCGGATACTCGCACAGCGATACACAAGCTTCCTCTGAAAGCGGCAGTTATAATGCTGAAAGTACATCTGCTGCCGCAGCAACTTCATACGATGAAAGCAGCTCAAGCGGATATTCAACGGATAGTTCATCGCAACTATCATATTCATCATCTGAAAGCAATGCCTCTTCGTCACAAAGTGAAAGTTACTCGGGTACTGCAAAAAGCGAAAACTCTCATAGCAGCGGTACAACATATGCTGAAAATTCAAGTTCAAGACCTAGTATGCAAAATGTATTCAGATCAAGCGGTACGGTCAGCAGAAGCAGTGGCAGCAATTCAAATGCCGCAACTGCAGCGTCTAATAATCTGCCTGTAGGCAGAAATAGTGTAGAAAATACCTCGGTGAGCAGTGCTAAGGGATTTACTCGCCGCGGATCATCTGAAGAAAGTTGGAACAAACAAGAATCAAGACGAGAATCAAATACAGTTTCGTGGGCTGAACAGGAACGAAGAAGCGAAAAAAATCGCAAGGATAAATTTTAATATAAGGAGGGAGCTATAATGGGAATGGTTCCTAAATCTACAAAATCGGAAACTAAGATATGGAAAAATATAAGCTTTTTTAAGATCATCGGAATAATTACAACGATAATGATCTCATTGGGCTTCTCACAAATACTCTTTACAGGTGCGATGAGGGTGTTTTTCATAATTTTCTGCACTGTTACGTTCATCATATGCACTATGCGCTCGCCTACCGACCCGAATAAATCGTTTATTCGCGGATTGGGAGATTTTCTGAAATTTAAATTCCGAGCCAAAGACATTTATGGCTGCGGAACGGAAGAGTATGATGACTATGAAAGGAAATGCAATGAACATAAAAATAAAAAGAACAAAAGAGAAAAAGCGGAAGCTTAAATCTTCTCCTGCAAATATTATCAAGAACTATATTACAGTTTCGCTTTGCGACGTCGGCAGACGCGGTATACCTTGTGTAAAGATCAAGCGTATTTATGATGGCAAAGAGTACTACCTCTCCATAGTCGCGATCTCGGGAATAGATATTTTCCATTACACCGACTTTGACCGAGAAACTGCGTTTAGAAATTTTGCTCACGCTTCTGCTGCACTTGAGTTGCCGCATAAGTATATATTTACCGATCTGCGTCCTAATTTTCGCAGTCAGAAAGAGTACTTGAAATATAAACGAAGCAAGACTGATGGTTTTTCGGCTGTAATGCTTGATATGCGCCGAGCAGAACTCGAGTATTTTGAACAAAATCATTATGACAGAATGGCATATCTTGTGGTGTATGCAGACGAGATAGGCAAATTAGAGGACGCGCTCGATATGTATCTTTCAAACATGACGGACGTATCAGCAGCGGTTTGCAGCACAGCAGATATACTGCGAGTGCTGCATAAGGTCATGACGTTCGACACAGAAACAGAACGCGACGATACTGATGTTGAACATATAAACGAACCTGACAGCTATATATTTCCGAAACACGTTCATTTCAGTCAGCAAGGCTGGAATGTAAACGGTCGCTATGTTACTTCGCTTGTAGTACATGACTATCCTGCATATCTAAGCGATCTGACTTTTGCAAGCTATGTAAACCAAAGCCGTGATATTTCAGTGATGATCGACAGTATAAAGCGCGATAAGGCAGGTGTTTCAGCGGAAATAAAGCGAAGCCTTGACGAGCTTAACAGCCGTGGCGTTATCAAACAGAACGTGTCAGACGTTATGGATACTGCGACCGAATTTGAAAAGGTTCAAGATCTCTATAACAGCATCGCCAACGGTAACGAACAAGTATACAGCGTAACGCTTCGATTTATAATAACCGATGATACCAGCGCTGAGCAGCTGCAAAAGAAAACAGACAAGCTTATTCATCAACTCGAAAACAGCGGCATACGATCTTTTACGCCATATAATCAAATGATAGATGAATATATTTCGCTTTGTTTGCCTGCTGATAAAGCAAAAAATCCTTTTCCGCTTTATGATACGTTTGCGCGCCAGTACCCGTTTTATTATCAGCAGCAGATAGATAAAACAGGTATGTATTTCGGCAGAACCGATACAAACGGTCTTGTAGTACTGGACACTTTCACTAAAGATAAAACACGCTCATCGTTCGACTTGTTAGCGCTGGGTGTTAAGGGCGGTGGTAAGTCGGTAACGCTTAAAGCTATGCTGCAAGACAGATTGATACTTGGCGACCGCGTAATGGTGCTTGATATTGAGGATGAATATAGCACCATCGCAGCGGTCTATGGCGGTCAGGTCATTCGCATGACTAAAAATTCTATCATAAATCCGCTGCAGATCAGAGTGACGATCGATGCGGAGGCGGAAAATAATGATGAAAACATCACTGAAAAGATGACCGAAGAGGAAGCGAGGGAGACCAATTTCCAGTCTGAGATCTCACGAATAAACACTTTTATGAGCCAGGTCTATCCTGAATTTACAGCGGATGAAGAGATGAAATTTAACGAACTGCTTAGCAGAGCGTATGAGGAGAAGAACATTACAAACAAAACTGACCTTACAAAGCTTGCGCCGACAGACTTCCCTATATTTTCAGATATACTCGCCGCTTGTGAGGAAAACTACATAAATGCCGAAACAGTGCACGACAAAGAGCTTTGCGAGCGGCTGCGCGGCAGACTCAAACGATTATCCAAAGGCGGAGTATACGAAATATTTGATAACTACACAAACGTTGACATTGATAATAAAGGGGTGATCATTTTTAATGTAAAAGCTATATCCGAGCTTGATGAGAAAATATACAACGCTCAGCTTTTCAACATTCTGTCACTAATGTGGGCAGAGATATGCAGAAACGTCACATATAACAGAAACATTATTAACCCGTTTGATCGCCGCAGAGTCATTTGTCTTATCGACGAAGCGCACAGGTTTATATCAGAAAGTAATCCACAATGTACTTTTTTCATAGATAAACTTTTGCGCCGGTCAAGAAAATATTTTGCCGGTCTATGGTTTGCAACACAGAGTATACTTGAATTTTTCCCGCAGGGTATTGGTGGCAGCGAAGTTACGAACAAGATAAAGGCAATATTCCAACTCGTGCAGTACAAGGTACTGCTCAAGCAGGACAGCGCTGCAATAGAGCAGCTGCATATTGCTTTTCCTCAGTTTACAGAGTCGGAGCTGCACAGTACTACCGAATTTTACCCAGGAGAAATGCTGCTTGCGATCGATTCGAGCCGTATGAAAATACACTGCACACGACGTGCGACCGACGCGGATCTTTTGTATATGGGCACGTCAGAGGATGTGTCAAGGATATTCAACAGACTTTTTAACGCAGCTTATATAAGCAGCAATAACGATGAAAAATACACCGAATCTGACTATGGCTTAATGCTTTGCACAAACGAAAAAACGTATGAGAACTTTGTAATAGTGTTCGCTGAATACACATTTGAACAGCTGGGCATACCACAGGGAGCCAATGCTGTGATAGATAATATAGTCAAAAAAGCGGTAGTAGGTCTTGCAAGATCTCTTATGGATAAGGCAGAAGCTTTCGGGAGGTGAGCAGCGTGAAAAGAGCTAAAGGAAACATAATCTATACGATATTTCTTGTGGTATCAATACCCTTGATACTGTTTTTCATGGTATATCCATTGGTCAAGGCAGGCATGAAAACCGTAAATTACACCGAAGATTACAACACAGCAATGACTATCAACAGCTACCGATTTAAGTTTTCAGAGGCTGTGTACATAACTGATACAAAACAATTTGTGGTATCACTATCGGTATTGCAAGAAGCAGGGGCTAATGAAAAAGCAAAGCCGTATATGTCAAAATTCATCGCGTATGACAAAAAGAAAAATCAGAATGCAGTGACAGATGGTTTTGAGTATAAGCCGCGAAATGATATATCACAGTATGTTTATGTTCAGAATGTAGAGGATAATTTTCGCTACGTTGAAACATACGCTACCTCAACAGTACCCGAATATCAAGATCCTGCAACGAAAGATGCGTTTGGCGATGAAGTGCCCGGAGAGATCCATAAGGCTGTAAGCGATACAAAATATTGCAGGATAGACCGCAAAGATGTACGTTTTATCACATCTGATGAAGCTGAAAAGCTGCTTGTTATGATAAGTAATGAGTCAGAAGATATGAGTATCTCATCTGAAAATGATACATTAAGCACAGGAGATACGTCGTATATTGATGTAGATATAAACACGTCATATGACATTACAAGCGGACTATCATCTGCTGATACATCGTCAAACAGCTCGCTGACAAGCTCCATTACCAGCAGCGAAAGCAGTCAGAATGATAGACAAAACAGCAGTAATTCGACTGCGCCTAATGACAACAATGGGAATAATGACGGTGGCGGAAGCAATAACGGCGGAGGAAATGGCGGAGGTGGAGGCGGAAATAATGAGCCTGAGCCATACGAACCGCCACAAACCACAGCAGCGCCGCAAACAACTCAGCCGCCTCAGACAACGTCAGAACCACCGCAAACCACTACTCCGCACACAACAAGGCCTCCTGAAACTACACAGCCGCAAGCAGTACATCCGAACAGGATATACCTTGAAACAGATTTTGAGAACAATAATGTTGTGCTTAATATCGGCAGTGAAACGCGACTTCATGCAATTGTAGAGCCTGTCAATGCAGCCGATAAAAGCGTTAGATGGAGCTGCAATAAAACAGGAATAATAGAGATCGACAGCGAAGGAAAAGTTAAAGCCATTGCAAAAGGCAAGGTGATCGTGACGGCTGAAACTAATGACGGCGGCTTGAAAGCAAGCTGCATGGTAACTGTAAATTGAAAGGAACTGCTATGGAAAAATACATATTTAAATATCCGGCAGCCGATGATCTGAGCGGATTTGATGAAGCATATGTGGCTGCTATGGATAACAAAAGGCGCGCGGCAAAGAAATTTATTGCATTGATAGGCGCTGCTCTAACTGCATTTGCACTTTATTGTATACCGTTTTTTCAGAAGATCGACACACTTTTTCTGCTAATGCTAGTGATGATCGTGCTGTATTTGTTTTTCAGCGCACGTCAATTTGTAAACAAAAGTGAGCTTAATTTGCTTGCAATTACAGCAGACGAGGAAGATATGGAGCTTACCTATTATCACGGACAAAGCAAAAAAATACTGCATATTAAGTATGCAGACATACGCTCGGCAAGATTTTCCGACGATAATTACACATCTTTTCAGATAACTTTTGAGCCAAACGAGCAGAGTTTTGTCGAAGAATATGACCTGAAAGGTAATAAGCTGAATGCTGTCTGCAATGGTTTGTTCCTCTTTAATATAAACGAAAAATCATATGAACAGTATTTCTTTATGTATGTTGCCGATAAACTTTTCACCATAGAAAAGTTTGATAGAAACAAAAAGTTTTTACGAAAATACGGCAGCTCAGGAGAGTATCTGAAACGACTGGAAGATGGTGAATGAGCAATGCCAACACTGTATTTGAGAGATATTCCGCAAAAACATATCGACAGACTCGATGAAATAGCAGCGGCAGAAAAGATGTCACGCAATCAGCTTTGCGCTGAAATTATAGAAAAATATATCAGCAGCAAAGATGATTTTGTACAGCAGATACTGCCCGAGATAGTCGGATCATATATCAGAACAGAACTAAAAAGCTTTGAAACTGATATAAAAAGAGCACTGGATCTCATTCTAATATGCAGTTTAAGGCTGTCAAAAACAAACGAGAAACTGAATGAATTCCTCTTTCCTGAGCTTGAAGATCTATCTATAGGAAGTCTGAAAGCGGAGGAGATCATTGCAATTTTGAACTCAGAAAAAGATATTTCAGACGAAGAAATGGAGAAAATCATTCGACAAATCTGATTTTTTCTTTAAAGGAAATCTAAATTCAATAAATTGGAAGTCTTAAAACAGTATGGGCGTACATACAAAACGGTATGGTTATACATATAAAACAGTATGGGTATACATACTAAAAAGTATGGGCGTACATACAAAACAGTATGGCTGTACATACTCAAAAGTATGGCAATACATATAAAATAGTATGGTCATACATACTAAAAAGTATGGGTATACATACAAAATAGTATGGTTGTATGTATAAAAACAGAGGTCAGTGCTTGCACTTCAATACCCCGAAAATCCTTGTACTACAAGGATTTTGAGCGAAAGTGCTTGCACTTTCTTTATGCTCATAGCTTAATCTGTAACGTGTTTTAAATCAAAAAAATACATTGAGGTTTTCAAATGAAATTTTACGAGGTATTAAATTTGAAACCCTGCGCGAAAAAAGTGAAAGGAATGAAATGATAAATGGCAAAAGTGAAAAACACATTCACGCTTGACCCGGAAGCTGTGGTTACGCTGAAAAAGATAAGCGATTCTAATAACGTACCTGTATCGACACTGCTCAATTCAATTATTCTGCAAAAGGGCGTTGATATGGGCATACTCGAAATGAGTGACGAAAAGAAAAGTATATATGACGAAAAAGAAATAAAGTACAACTTCACTGCATCTCAAAATAAGCTTGATAATCTGCTTGCGGCCACTTCGGCAAAGGTAAGCGACTATGCGGCAAAGAGCGAACGCGATCTTTCCGACTTATATCACAGACTCAACGTCCTTGAAAAAATGATATACGAGGTGCGTGATATGGTCAATATCTTAGTTAATTACAGCGTTCCGTCTGATGAAAAATTTCAGTCTGCTGATAAAGATAGCGGCAGAGATTACTATCCGTCAAGATTTATCGCGAGCTCTGATCAGTTGTTTGAACAGAAAAAGGAACGGCTTGCTACTGAGCGCGCCAGCTTTGAGCGCGAAAGAAATGGTAAATACTAATGCCCGGCGTTGTCTTTAAAACAGCATTTAAGAAAAAATGGAATGTTGGCGGTTTCCTGTTTTACATGAATCGTCCTGACGCATTTAAGGGTAAGTTGGTTTCGCGCAAAAGCGAATTTTACGATTATATAGAATACATGAGGAATACAGAAAAATCCGACGGTCTTTTTACCGCAAGCTGCGATCATGTTGACGAGAAAGGGATAGAACAGCTTAAGGAGATGGAACGGATAAGCTGTGATAAAAATACTACAAAATGGCTTGGCGTTATATCATTTGATAACAACTATTTGCGCCGCAATGGTTTTATCGTGGGCAACACACTCGACACTGAACATCTTAAAGATTGTGCCCGCATAGCGATCGCCGAAATGGTCAGCTCATCAAAAACATTATCGGCGGATAATATATACTGGTCTGCCGCGATACACACCAATACGGATAATGTACACATACATTTTCAGCTCAACGAAAAGAATTATGTAGAGCGGCGTGGGGATATGATAGAAAAGGAAGCGATAGAACGCATAAAATCTGTTATGGTTCGTGAAACGCTTACAAATAAAAATACGCCGCTGCTTACAGAAATAGAGCGGCGTATTCTTGTTCCGGGCGTAGCTAAAAATTTCTCACCAACTTCTTCTATCAGAGATCTAGTAGATAATTTACCTGAAACGCGAAAAGCGTGGCAGTACGGCAGAGCAAAAATGCTGCCGTACAGAGATCACATAAAAAAATGCGTTGACGAAATGATCGAATGCAATGATGAACTGAAAAAGCAGTTTGAAGAGTACAAAAACAGACTTGCTGAAATGAGCCGCGATTACCGTGAAATTTATGGCGAGCGCAAAGAACAGCGCAGCGAACTTGAGGAGTACGCTGTGAACCGACTCGAAACTTTTTACAGCAGTGCCGGAAACAAACTGCTTCAAGAGATATACAAGATAAGATACGGAGAAAAAGAGTCGGCAACGGTTAGAGATATTCACAAGGAGCGCGCCGCGCCCGGTCTTTTAAAGAAAGAATATGAAAGCATAAAAGGCAGCATAGACAGTGCTGCTGCACATGGTGACAGCAAGGCACTTTCAAAAGCTCTTGACGAGATGGAGCGCTTTTCCGAGCAAAGCACAAGCGCCGCGGTGTATTTGGCATATTACTTTTACCGCCGCAGAAGTGATAATAAAGAGTATCGCAAAAAAGCGGAGCAGTATATGGAGCGAGCTTGTAAGATCGGCAGCAGCAAGGAATATAACAACTTTGAAGTGATGTATGCAAAATTGCTTGTCGAAAATGGAAAAACTGATAAAGCAGCGGAAGTGCTGCGGCGTTCGGAACATCCGCGGGTACGTGAAGCAGTTGGTAAGATCGCATTGAAAAGCGGTCAGATAAATGTTGCTGCTGATAATCTGCTTACAGCGGCACAAAGCGGCAGTGCTTCGGCAAATGCCGAGATCAAAAAGAATTCCGCAAAGCTGTATCGCCCCATATTAAAAATCAATGTCGGAAGGAGTATCAAAAGATCTATAACAAGCGCGGCCATTGTATATAACCGGTGCGCTAATACGCTAGAAAAGTTGCTTGACGAATCTGAGCGGCATTTAAAAGCACTGCAAGACGAATACGATTATCAGCAAGAGCAGGGCGGATCGTATGATGATTTTGAACGTGAATACTAAGGAGGTCAAAAATGGCTAGGAAAGAGAAAAACGAAGAACGGCTAAAAGGACATTCATATATAAACGAAAACAGCACTGATGGGCGAGCGTTGGTTCGATTGGTACAGGTGTTGTCATTCACGCTTATGTTTTATGTGCTCATATGCCTGTTGATGAATTATCTGCCGTTGGTGCTAAAATATATGCTGGATTTTTCGCATAAAAAATATACGACTGCGATACTTGTTCCAAAAATAAGCTATTTTTTTAAACCCGCAACTATCGGTTTGCCCATGACGCTCATTTTAGCTCTTGCGCTAAGTATGCTGCTGACGCTCAAACTCGATACAAGCTGGGCGATACGAAATGGCAACAAAACGATAAAGGGTAAAGCACATTTTATCACCGAAGAAGAGGTATCGCACATTTTGTCCAAGTTTCACGAAAACAATATATCAGAAGCAAGATCGGGCGGGATACCGCTTTTCCGAGAAAACGGAAATATATATGTTGACACGGAAACGATACATAGCCTTATCATAGGAACTACACGTTCAGGTAAAGGTCAAACTTTTGTGCTGCCCATGATACGATACATAGCTAACGCTCAGGTCAAGCACAGTATGGTTCTCAACGATCCAAAGGGAGAACTGCTTGAAAACTCGTATGATATGCTCGTGAATCAAGGCTATAACGTAGCCGTGCTCAATCTACGCGATACGCAGTATTCAAATCTATGGAATCCGCTGCAAATAATAATTGACGAATACCGCGACAGACGCGACGGTAAAGATGGTAATACGGATCTATCGAAATGCATGAAGCTCGCTCAGGCTCTTGCAAATGTTTTTACGCAGAACGATAAATCGGATCCGATATGGCCTGAATCGGCAAAGTCGCTCTTTGTTTCAATGCTGCTTTTTCTTTTGGAACACGGATACGATAATGGGCATTTGGATAACGTGTCGCTTTATTCGGTCTATCAAATGTTCATAGAATTTGGAACAGCGAATGAGCAGCGCGGAAATACGACTGTCAATGCGCTTGATGAATTGTTTAATAATCTGCCTATAGGCAATCCTGCACGATCATCTTACGCAACATCTAATTTCGCAAGCGGCGATATGCGTTCCTCGATCTTCTCAACGCTCGCGTCAAACCTAAATCTGTTTGGTTTTGATGTCGGTGTATCGAAACTGACGAGCGGCAATCAGATAAACTTTCGCTCGTTGGCTGACCCCGACAAACCTATGGCGATCTTCATGTTGATACCGGATAACGAAAAATCGCGATATGTGCTTTCAACTTTGTTTGTTAACCAATGCTACGATGAGCTGGTCGAATATGCCGATGAATTCAAGTCGCAGAAGCTGCCGCAGCGCGTCCATTTTATACTGGACGAATTCGGAAACATGGTACCGATACCGGGCATGGACACAAAAATAACGGTAGGTGCAGGCCGTAATCTGCTATTTGATCTGTTTATTCAGGACTTTAATCAGCTTGACACTAAATATTCCAATGCAGCAAAGACAATACGATCTAACTGCGGTAATCTTGTTTATATCAACTCACTTGACGATGATACCAACAAATATTTTTCATCTGTTTTAGGAAACAAAACGGTGGAATATACAACTTACAGCGGTAATCTGCATACATGGCTGGATCACCAATCACGCGCAGTTGACGGGCAGCCTTTGGCAACGTCCGATGAGCTTGCAAACATGGAGCCGGGAATGGCGATAACAAAACGTCAACGCTCGTATCCTATGATAACTCAATTTGAGTTTTATTACAAGCTCGGTCTGCCGAGCAACAGCACCCGTGAGATAGCTGAAAAGATGGAACTTATAGACCGCCCGCTTGAGGATACGATCTATCCGCTTGATGAGATATGGGCGACACTTATACGGCGTACAGCTCCTGCGGCACACCCCGAAAATTCGCAGATAACATGGCGGCAGGCAGCAATGCGGCTTGAAAAGCAAGGATATGTATGGCAAATGGACGCTACCGACAGCGATACGGTGAGCTTTTTCCTCACGCCGCAAAGCAAGCTCAAGAAGAGCAGTATACGCACCAATTTTGCGCCGTCTGTTAAAAAGAAAACTGATATTGACGACATAATCAGCAAGATAGAAGATAAAAATCATAAAGATGGAAGCTGGCTGAAAAATAATCTTGATCTGCTTTTCAGTTCTGATATAGACACCGATCAAAAAATAACTGTGGCAAAGGCGCTGATAAAACGAATACGGCAGATGGTCTATCTTTCTGCCGATGAAAAAAGCAGACTTGAACGCTACATAAATACCACACATAATGGCTGAACCACTAAGTTGATAGAATGCAGATCTTATTTTTTTCCTTTAAAAGAAAAATAAACTGCAGAAAGGAAGTAATCATGAAACTTATAGTAGCAGAAAAGCCCAGCGTAGCCAAAGCCATAGCGCCTATCGTTGGGGCTGATAAAAAAGAAAACGGCTGCCTTACAGGCGGCGGTTACACGGTGACGTGGTGTCACGGTCATCTTGTGCAGCTATTCTTGCCGCAGGATTATTCAGAAGAATTAAAAAGATGGAGTTTTGATACACTGCCTATAATACCGAAAGATTGGAAGCTAAAGATCCTTGATGGTGCTCAAAAGCAGTTTTCCATCGTAAAACGCCTTATGAGCAGCTCCGCGGTGACTGAGATAATATGTGCTACCGATGCTGATCGAGAGGGCGAGTGTATTTTTCGATACACATATATGCTTGCGGGGTGCAGAAAACCGGTAAAGCGTTTGTGGACATCATCGCTTGAAGTTTCAGCATTAAGCACGGCTATGGCTGAGCTGAAAAATGACAAAGCATATGATGACCTGTTTGCAGCAGGCTATTCGCGCGCTAAGGCAGATTGGCTTGTCGGCATAAATGCAACACGCTTGTTTTCATGCAGATATTCAAATAAACTGACTGTAGGCAGAGTTCAGACGCCAACGCTTGCCATGATAGTGCAGCGCGACTATGACATCGAGCATTTCGTAAAACAGAAATACTATACCGTAGAGCTTGATTGCGGCAGCTTTAAGGCAATCTCTGAACGCATAAACGATATTCATAAGGTACGCTCAATAATATCAGCGGTCAGCGGAAAGACGGCAGAAGTAATTGAAGTGAACGATGAAAGCAAAACACTTAATCCGCCGAAACTTTTCGACTTGACTACGCTTCAGCGTACAGCTAACAAATATTTTGGTTACACAGCCAAACAAACGCTTGATCATCTTCAATCTCTTTATGAGAAAAAGCTGGCGACATATCCGCGAACAGATTCGCAGTACATTACTGATGATATGGAACAAACTGCGGTAAATGAGGTAGGCATAGTTTTCTCATGTTTTCCCGAATACGGTGAAATACCTCACACGATCGATGTAAAGCGTTGTATCAATAACAAAAAGGTTAGCGGTCATCATGCAATACTACCGACCGCAGAGCTTGAAGGAGCAGACCTGAGCACCTTATCTGATGGTGAACGAAACATTCTCAAGCTCATATCTGCACGTCTTGTCCTTGCTGTATCTGCTCCGCATAAATACAGAACAGTAAAGGCTCATATACGTTGCGCAGGCTATGATTTTTCGGCAAATGGAAAAACTGTTATCGATAACGGTTGGAAAACTGCAGAGGAGAAGATAAAAGCAGTACTTAAAAATAAAAACAGTGATGAAGAAACAAAAGATGATACTGATACCGCTCTGCCTGATATATCACAGGGCGATACTTTTGAAAATGTTTCGGCAATATCCGCAGAGCATTTTACTTCACCCCCAAAGCCTTTCACGGAAGCTTCATTGCTTACAGCAATGGAATACGCAGGAAACGAAAGCTATTCAGAGTATGCTGAAACTGGTGAGGATATAGAGAAAAAGGGTCTTGGAACGCCCGCAACGCGCGCTGCCATAATCGAAAATCTTGTTAAGATACAGTATGTCAAACGTGATGGGAAAAAGCTCATTTCAACTTCAAAAGGCAGAGAACTTATAGCTGCGGTTCCCGATGAGGTCAAATCAGTGTGATTTTGTCAATAAAACTTGACACATTGACCGCAAGGATTTGAAGTTAAGCA